>CAMLQY010000008.1 GCA_946482365.1 uncultured Actinomycetes bacterium | reverse complement strand
GCCGGGGGGGGGCCACACCAACACCCCCCCCGCCCCGCCCCGCCCCTCTTTTGTCCCCCCCCCCCCCCCACGGCCCTACCCCGCTCGGGTACTAAGGATTTCCCAGCGCCGCCTTGAAGTCGTCGATCGCGTCGATGGGGAGGGGGTCCACACCGCGCGCCTCGGCCAGGGCGAGCGAGACGAGGTCGCCCAGCATCGTCGCCCAGAGCAGGCGGGCGACGCAGGTCTCTCCCTCGGTCTCGATGCGGATCGCTTCGGCGCCGGTCGCGGCGATCGCCTCTCCGGTCAGCTCGAAGCGGCGGCGCTCTCGCGGGTGCTGGCCGGCGTCTTCGATCAGCACGGCCGAGAAAGCGTCGCCTGGCCAGCCGCAGATCTCGTTGTGATCGGCCTCGGGCAGCTCGGAGAAGAAGGCGTGGAGCTTGGAGTTCTCGTTGACCTGCGTCTTCCAGCGGCGGGCGACCGGCGCGGTGAGGCCGGCTCCCATGATCACGGGCACGGTCCCGCCGAGGCGAGTCGCCAGCTCGGAGGCGAGGGCCTGCAGCTGGACGGACCGCTCGGCCAGGAAGGCGGCTGCGGCGTCCACCTCGGCATGAATCCGGGGGGCGATCCCGGCGACGGCGGCCACCTCGGTCGCACAGACCAGCGTGTAGGCGATCGCGGTCCGCGGCGCCGGCAGCAGCCCCGGCAGCCCGACCACCGGCACCCCGGCTCCGCGCGCGCCGTCGGCGAGGGCACCTCCCGTGCTGGCGACGATCCGCCGTGCGCCGAGGGCCCCGGCCGCCTCGAAGCAGGCCAGCGTCTCCTCCGTCTCGCCGGAGTAGCTGGAGCAGAGGACCGTCCACTCGGGGGTGGTCCAGCTCGGCAACGCGTAGCCGCGCACGGTCAGCAGCGGACGGGTGAGCCGGTCGCCCAGAGCCGCAGCGGCAAGGTCGCCGCCGATCGCCGAGCCCCCCATGCCGCAAACCATCAAGCCCGCTGCGTCGGCGGGCTCGAGCCGCGCCGACTCGACCCGCCAGAGCGCGTCACGCAGGTGGTCGGGTATCGCGAGGACGTCGTTGAGCATGAGACCGGGATTTCGACCCTCAGGCCGGAACTCTTTCCCCCTGGCCGACCACGGCACCATCCAGGCGGGCGCCGGCGGGCACCTCGACGCCGGCGGAGAGAATCGAGCCGCTGACCCGCGCGCCCTCGCCGAGGACGCAGTCGTCGAGCAGCACCGAGCCGAGGACCTCGGCACCGTCCGCGACGCGACAACCGGGCCCGAGCACGACCCGCGGGCCCAGCCTCGCATCCGCCGAGACCTTCGCCCCCGGCGCCACGAGCATCCCAGGCGCCGTCGGCTCCACGCGAGTCTCGACTCGCCGCTCGAGGATGTCCCAGCTCGCCTGCAGGTAGCGCTCCGGTGTGCCGATGTCCATCCAGTAGCCGTCCAGGCAGAGGCCGTGCAGGCCGTCGCCGACCAGGCGCGGGAAGACATCGCGCTCGATCGAGACCTCCTCGCTGGGCGGGATCAGGTCTAGCACCGAGCGCTCGAGCACGTATATCCCGGCGTTGACCTCGCCCGGTGCCGGCTCCCCGGTCTTCTCGAGGAACTCGAGGACCTCCCCCCCGTCGCCGCTGCGAACCAGCCCGTAGGCGGAGGAATCCTCCACCCGGTGCAAGCCGAGCGTCGCCCGTGCACCGCGCTCGCGGTGGGTGCCGAGCAGGGCGGAGAGGTCGAGGTCGGTGAGGACGTCGCCGTTGAGAGCTAGGAAGCGGTCCCCGAGCCGGTCGCCCAGCTCGTCGGCGGCGAAGCGGATCGCCCCGGCGGTGCCACGGCGATCGGGCTCGACCACGTAGCTGATCGCAACCCCCGCGCGCTCCTCCTCGCCGGCGAGCGCTTCGCTCAGCACGTCGGGAAGGAAGCCGCAGGCAAGCACCACCTCGGTGACGCCATGCCCCGCCAGCCACTCGATCATGTAAGCGAGGAACGGGCGGTCGACCAGGGTCAGTGCCGGCTTCGGCACCGTCTCGGTCAGGGGGCGCAGCCGCGTCCCCTCGCCTCCCACTAGGACTATTGCCTGCACTAGGACGCTGGTTCGGGATGGGCCGCGGCCTCTACTGCTCTGCCGATGCCTTCGTACTCGAAGCCAGCGCTCCTGAGCAGGTTGGGGTCGAGGAAGTTGCGCCCGTCGACCAGCAGGGGTCGCGCCATGCTCTCGGCGGCCGCCGTCCAGTCGAGCTCAGCGAACTCGGGCCACTCGGTGACCAGGACCGCCGCATCGGCGCCCTCCAGCGCCCCCATCGCGGAATCGCGGAACTCGACGTCTTCCAGCAGGCTCCGCGCCGCATCCGCGGCGACCGGGTCATACGCGACGACCTCGGCGCCCTCGCCCTGGAGCCGCGCCGCCAGGACCAGGCTCGAGGCCTCGCGCATGTCGTCGGTGTCGGGCTTGAAGGCGAGGCCGAGCAGCGCCACGCGCTTGCCCGCCAGCGACCCGAGGCGATGCTGGAGCTTCTTGACGACCCGCCGCTTCTGCAGCTCGTTCACCTCGATCACCGCGGTGAGCAGCTGGAAGTGGTAGCCGGTGTTGCCGGCCAGCTGCTTCAGCGCCTTGAGGTCCTTGGGGAAGCAGGAGCCCCCGTAGCCGATCCCGGCGCGCAGGAAGGCCGGGCCGATGCGCTGGTCGAGGCCCATTCCGCGAGCGACTTCGGCGACGTCGGCACCGACCTCCTCGCAGACGTTGGCGATCTCGTTGACGAAGGAGATCTTGGTGGCGAGGAAAGCGTTGGAGGCGAGCTTGATCATCTCGGCGCTGGCGACGTCCGTGCGCACGATCTCGCCCCCGAGCGGCTCGTAGAGGCGGGCCACCGCGTCGGCGGCGGACTCGTCGCCGGGGTCCGCGCCGATCACCACCCGATCGGGGTGGAGGAAGTCCTCGACAGCGGATCCCTCCTTGAGGAACTCGGGGCAGGAGACGTAAGGGGCCCCGGGGAGCTCACGGCGGATCGCCTGGCCGGTGCCCGCGGGCACGGTGCTCTTCATCACCAGCGCGTGCTCGCCTCCGGCGCCCAGCTCCTCGACCACGGAGCGGACCCGGGAGAGGTCTGCATCACCGGAGGGGGTCGGGGGCGTGTCCACGCAGACGAAGAGCAGCCGCGCCGACTCCAGCACCCGCGCCATCTCGGTGGTGAAGGTCAACCGCTCTGCGTTTCGCTGCAGCAGCTCACCGAGGCCGGGCTCGTGGATCGTCGTCTCGCCGCGTGAGAGCGCCTCGACCTTCTCGGCGAGGATGTCGCGCGCGACGACCGGGTGGCCGAGCTCGACGAAGCACGCGGCCGTCACCAGGCCGACCCAGCCGACCCCGATCACCCCGATCGGCTCTCTATCCCCTGTCATCGCTGCACCCTTTCCTTCTTCGGCTTCGTGTTCGGAATCTTGACCCGTGCCGAGCGTGCCATCCCGATCATCTGGTCGTTGGTCAGTACCCGCAGCAGGCTGTTCGAGATCCAGTAGGTGTTATCCCCCCGGTGCCAGGCGATCAACTTGATCCTGTCGCCGTCGAGGAAGATCTCATAGTCGCGGCCGCGGATCTCCTGCTCGATGCTGGGGCCGCCGAGGATCGGGGGGTCGCTCCAGCCCTGGATCCCCTGCACGCCGAAGTAATGGGTGCCGTCGGGCAGGTCCAGGGTGATCACCATCCGGTAGGCGCCGTGGCGGTTGCCGTCGGTGTCCTTGAAGTGGTAGACGCGCGGATCCTGGATGCGAAGGTAGGGGTCGCTTTCCTCGTAGGCAGCGCCGGGGGGAAGGCGGCTCGGGTAGAAGACCGGGAAGCCGTTGCTGACCTTGCGGGCCACGACCTTCGCCTCCGCCTTGCCGGTTTCGCCGGCAGCGCTCAGGCCGTCGCTGCCGGGCGGCTTGGGCTTGACCTTCGGCTTCGGCTTCTTCCCCTTTGCCCGCTGCTTGCCCTTGTCCCTCGGCTTGTCCTCGGCCTCGTCCAGCGAGCCGCGCGGCCCACCGCTGGCTTCGATGCCGAGGAACTTGTCGACGGCGCCGGCGATCTTCTCCGGCGAGGAGTAGACGAAGCTCGGCCCGAGTTCGGCCGGGAAGTCGACCTCGTTGATGGTCGCGTTGCGCGAGGCGATGAACAGCTCGAGCACCTCGAGCATCGCCTTCGTGTCGCTGATGTCGGAGGTCGTGTACTGGGTGAAGACGTCGATCAGTTCGTTGCTGCCGAGGACCAGGTCCTTGATCGGCACCCGCTGGCGGGCGGCGCTGAGGAAGTCCTGCTGGCGGGCGGCGCGAACGATGTCGGTGTCGGTGTGGCGGTAGCGCACGTACTGCAGCGCTTTCTTCCCGCACATCAGCTGGTACCCGGGCTGCACGTTGATCTCCGCGTACTGTTCGGAGGATTCCGCGTTGGAGTGGTAGTAGCGGCGGTCGATGTCGACGTAGACGCAGCCGATCGCGTAGACGGCGCGGACGAAGCCGAGGTAGTCGACGTTGACGACGTGGTTGATCGGCAGCCCGGTCAGTTCCTTGACCACCTGAAGGGTCAACTTTGGCCCCCCATAGGCGAAGGCGGCGGTGAACTTTTCGGTCCCCACGCCCGGTATCTCGACCTCGAGGTCGCGCGGGATCGACATCAGCGCGATCGCGTTCTTGTCGGGGTCGAGGCGGAGCAGGATCGTCGTGTCGGAGCGACCCGTGTCTTCCGGTTCTGAGGCTCGCTTGTCGGAGCCGATGATGAGGATGTTCTGCGGCTCGCCGCCTTGGGTCTTGGCGAGGATGCGCTGGACCTTGTTCTGCAGCACGTCGTTGTGCGAGAGGGCGTCGGCGATGCTGCCGACGTAGAGCAGGATGCTGGCGGCGGTGGCGGCGGCGACGGTGGTGACGATCACCACCGAGCCGAGCGTGAAGCGCCACCAGAAGCGCTTCGGCTTCGGCGCCGGCTCGTGGTCGCCCGAAGGCGGTGGCTTGCTGAGGCCGGTCTCAGCCATGCCGGGTCAGGCGTCGAGACGGGCAGGGAGCGAGCGCAGGAAGGTGTCGAGCGTCTGCCGGTATGTGTGCAGGGAGGAGACCGAGACCCACTCCTCCGGGCCATGGTGCCCTTCGCCGACGGGGCCGAACTCGACCGCCGGCACGCCCACTCGCAGGAAGGAGACGGCGTCTGAGGCGCCGTCGCGGCCGACGCTCATCGGCTCGCCGTCGTGGTGCTCGGTCGCCGCGTGGCGAAGCGCCCGCACGTATGCCAGGTTGCGATCGACGACGGCCGGCGGACGGGTGAACAGCTGCTCGACCTCGGCGTCGGGGATGCCCCTGACCTGCTCCAGCAGGCCGGCCGGGTCCTGGTCGGGCAGGTAGCGGATGTCGACGTCGATCGCGCATCGGTCGGGCACCTTGTTGAGCGCGTCGCCGCCCAGGATCCGGCCGAGGTTGATCGATGGGCGGTCGAACAGCTCAGAGCTGTGCCGGGCGAACGGTAGCGACTCGATACTGCGGAAAACGTCGATCGCCCTGAGGACGGCGTTGTCGCCCAGCCAGGGGGTGGCGCCGTGCGCGGCGACGCCGCTCACCTGGACCCGCAGCGCCAGCACGCCCTTGGCCTCGACGCCGATGTGCAGGTCGGTCGGCTCGCCGGTTATCGCGAAGTCCCCGGTGAAGCCGCTGTCGACGAGCCGGTCGCTGCCGCGGTCGACTTCCTCCTCGGACTCCTCGTCGCCGACGATCCCCAGCCGCACCCGCACCTGGTCCTGCTCGCGCATCGCCGCCGTGGTCAGCAGCATCGCCGCCAGCGCCCCCTTCATGTCATAGGCGCCGCGCCCGTAGAGGCGGTCGTCCTCGATCCGGGGCTCGAACTGGCCCGGGCGGCCTGGGACGACGTCGAGATGCCCGTGCAGGACGACCGTCGGGGCGTCCTGCGGCCCCACCTCGGCGCAAAGCACGGGGAGCCCCCGCACCTCGTCGTGCGAGGCCTCGATCCCTCGCGCCTCCAGCCAGCCTTTGACGAATCCGGCCGCTTCCAGCACCCCGTCCGGCTCGGAGGTGTCGTAGCCCACCAGCTGCGTGGCCAGGGCTACGAGCTCATCGCTCATCGCGAGCTCCTGGGCACTGGAGCGCCTACCGTCCACCGTTTGAGCTACTGACATCCATCCGTGGACGGTATTTGAACGACAGGATTGCCGCCGCGAGCGTCACTGGCCCTATGACCGCGATATTCCCGATCGGGAAGAATTGCGCTCGATTTAGAGCCGCTCACGCAGTAATTTTCCCGAACGGGACAATTAGCCCTCCCAGACAGCTCCTATCGCTATTTTGTCCCGAACGGGAAAATGAAACCCAGATCCATACATGACGCGAGGCAACTCGGCGAACTGATCCGCAGCCGTCGGCACGAGCTCGGCCTCACGCAGACAGAGGTCGCCGAGGTCGCCTATACGAACCTTCGCTTCGTCAGCGAACTGGAGCGGGGCAAGGCGACGGCCAGGCTCGAGAACGTGCTGCGGGTGCTGGCCGCGCTCGGCATCGAGCTGGAGGGGCGAGTCCGATGAGCGACGTCGATGGACTCGACGTCTACATGCACGGGATCATCGCCGGAATCCTCGAACGGCGTTCTCAGGCAAGGCTCCGCTTCACATATGACGAGGACTGGGTCGCCGGGGAGCGACCACCACTGTCGCTCAGCCTGCCAGTCCGCCCCGAACCCTTCGACCACGAGGAATGCGCCCCGTTCTTCGAGGGCCTGCTGCCCGAGGGCGACTTCCTCAAAGCGATCGCTCGCACGCTTCACGTCTCGGCGACCAATCCCTTCCAGCTCCTCCACGAGCTGGGCGGTGAGTGCGCGGGCGCGATCTCGGTGGCGCCGGCGGGCGGGCCGAAGCCCGGCCGGGACCCGCGGCCGCCGCGCTGGTTGAGCGAGGACGAGCTAGGAGGGCTTCTCGCGGATCTACCCCAGCGGCCTCTCATCGCCGCGATCGACGAGGTCGAGGACGGAGGGGGGTTTCGCCTCTCGCTCGCAGGCGCCCAAAGCAAGGTGGGCGTTCTCGTCAGAGGCGACGAGATAGGGCTCAGCCACGGGCAGCCCCCGACCACGGAGATACTCAAGGCCCCGATCCCCCACGTCGCCGAATCGATCGTCAACGAGGCCTTCTGCATGAGCCTCGCCGCGCACGTCAACCTCAACGTCGCCGCAGCGACCCCCCGTGTCGCCGACTCGCAGGAGTACCTGCTGGTCCATCGCTACGACCGCGGCAAGAAGACCCCCGACGGTCGCATCCATCAAGAGGACTTCTGCCAAGCACTGGGTCTGGTGCCGGCGGTCAAGTACGAAAAAGAGGGTGGCCCTACCGTGGCCGACTGCGCGGAGCTGATCCGCCGCCGCTTCAGCGCCCCCGCCCGCGACATCACGGCCTTCCTCGACGCCCTCCTCTTCAACTTCGCGATCGCCAACCACGACGCGCACTCGAAGAACTACTCATTGCTGCTCGAGGGGCCCGGCTCGATCCGCCTGGCGCCTCTCTACGACCTCATCTCGACGGTCGTATTCCACGGAACCGACCGCAAGCTGGCGATGCGCTACGGGAGCGAGAATCGTCCCGAGTACCTCCGCGCTCGCCACTTGGATCGCCTCGCGAGGGACTTCGGCGTGAAACCCACCCTGGTCCGCCGACGCGCGATCTCGATGCGGGAAAGGATCGGGGCCGCCGTCGAGACCGCCCGGCTGTCGCTTCCATCGGAGTTTCAGGATCGGCCGATCCTCGACAGGATGGTCGAGGTGCTGGGAGAGCGCAGCGAAGCGCTGGCAAAACGCGCGAGCGAAGCCGGCGAGCCCTCACGGGCCGGCTGAAACCGCTACCGGGGCCTGGACGACAGCTCAGCCTTCGGCGATTACGAGGAACGCTTCGGCCCGCTCGCGGTCTTTCTGCGCCCGGCCCTGAGCGCCGCTGCCCTCCTCGGCCTCGGCGAGGCGCTGCTCGGCGTCGGCGAGCTGCTCCTTCAGCCTCGCCGTGTCGAGCTCCTCGGGCGGGAGCACCTCCTCGACCAGCAGCTTGGCGTGGTTGCCGAAGACCTGCAGCCAGCCATGGGCCTGGGCGTAGCGCTTGGTCTCGGAGTCGCTGACGTGCAGCCGCAGCTCCGCCGGCTTCAGCGCCGCCAGCAGCGGCGCGTGGTTGGCGAGGATCCCGACCTCGCCCACCGCGGTCCGGGTCGAGACCTGGCGGACTTCGCCGCTGAAGACCTCCCCCTCCGGGGTGAGGACCTCGACGTCGACCATGTGCTCGGCGGCCACGCGTCTTCCCCTAGGCGGCCGCGGCCGCTCCGGCGTCGGCGGTGACCTGGTCGATGCCGCCCTTCATGTAGAAGGCGCCCTCGGGCAGGTCGTCGTGGGTGCCGTCGAGGATCTCGCGGAAGCCGCGCACCGTCTCGTTGACGGGCACGTACTCGCCGCTGCGGCCGGTGAACTGCTCGGCGACGAAGAACGGCTGCGAGAGGAAGCGCTCGATCTTGCGGGCGCGCGAGACCGTCTGCTTGTCCTCGTCGGAGAGCTCGTCGATGCCGAGGATGGCGATGATGTCCTGCAGCTCCTTGTAGCGCTGCAGCACCTGCTGCACCTCAGTCGCGGTGCGGTAGTGCTCCTCGCCGACGACGTCGGGCTTGAGGATCGTCGAGGTCGAGTCGAGCGGGTCGACCGCCGGGTAGATCCCCTTCTCCGAGATCGCCCGCGAGAGCGTCGTCGTCGCGTTGAGGTGAGCGAACACCGAGGCAGGGGCGGGGTCGGTGAGGTCGTCGGCGGGGACGTAGATCGCCTGCACCGAGGTCACCGAGCCGCGCTCGGTCGAGGTGATCCGCTCCTGCAGTTCGCCCATCTCGGTCTCCAGGGTCGGCTGGTATCCCACGGCGGAGGGCATGCGCCCGAGCAGGGCCGAGACCTCCGAGCCCGCCTGGACGAAGCGGAAGATGTTGTCGATGAAGAGCAGCACGTCCTGGCCGCCCTGCTCGCGGAAGTATTCGGCCATCGTCAGGCCGGAGAGCGCGACGCGCAGGCGGGCGCCGGGGGGCTCGTTCATCTGGCCGAAGACGAGCATCGTCTTGTCGATGACTCCCGACTCCTTCATCTCGAGCCAGAGGTCGTTGCCCTCGCGCGAGCGCTCGCCGACGCCGCAGAAGGCCGAGAGGCCTTCGTGCTCCTCGCCGATCGAGCGGATCAGCTCCTGGATCAGCACGGTCTTGCCGACTCCGGCGCCGCCGAAGAGCCCGACCTTGCCGCCCTTGGCGTAGGGCGCGAGCAGGTCGATCACCTTGATCCCGGTCTCGAGGATCTCCTGGGTCGGGGCGAGCTCGGAGGCTTCCGGCGCTGGGCGGTGGATCGGCCAGCGCTCCTCTGCCTGCACCGGCTCGCCGAGGTCGATCGGCTCGCCGAGCAGGTTGAAGATGCGGCCCAGGGTCGCGTCGCCGACGGGGACCGAGATCGGCGCGCCGGTGTCGATCACCTTGTCGCCGCGCTGCAGGCCGTCGGTGGCGTCCATCGCCACCGTGCGCACGCGGTCGTCGCCGAGGTGCTGCTGCACCTCGCAGACCAGCTCGCTGGTTTCCCCGTCGCCGCCGTTCATCTCGATCTTCACGGCCGAGTAGATCTCCGGCAGCTCGTCCGGGAAGACGGCGTCGACGACGACGCCCGTCACCTGCTCGACGCGACCTACGTTTGCTCCGTTTTCAGACATACGTTCCTTTTCTCCGGTTCTAAGACTTATCCCAGCGCCTCTGCGCCGGCGACGACCTCGAGGATCTCCTGCGTGATCTCGGCCTGCCTGACCCTGTTCATCTCCAGGGTCAGGTCGCCCATCATCTCCTCCGCGTTCTCAGCCGCGTTGCGCATCGCGGTCATCCGCGCCCCAAGCTCCGAAGCAGCGGACTCGAGCAGAGCCCGGTAGACCGAGATGTTCACGTACTCGGGGATCAGCTGGCCGAGCAGCTCCTCGGCCTCGGGCTCGTACTCCCAGACCGACTGGCTGTGCGCCTTCTCGATCTCGGTCTCCTCCGCCTCGGCTTCCTCCTCGGCGACCCCCTCGCCGATCACGTCGGCCTGCTGCAGGGGCAGGAGGGTCTGGCGCCAGACGTGCTGGGTCAGCGGCGAGACGTAGTGGTTGTAGACGAGCTCGACCCGGTCGAGCTCCTCGTCCACGTAGCGCGCGGTCAGCTCCTCGCCGATCTCGCGAGCGTTGGCGAAGCCCGGCCGGTCGGTGAAGCCGACGTAGGAGGTGCGCGGGTCCTCTTTGCGGAAGGTCAGCGCCGAGACGCCCTTGCGGCCGACCGCGGAGAAGGCCGTTTCCTTGCCCTCCCCGCGCAGCTCGTTGCGCAGGCGCAGGCCGTCGCGAATGATGTTGGCGTTGAAGGCTCCGGCGAGGCCGCGGTCACCGGTGATCAGGACGATCCCGACGCGCTTCTCCTGCTCGCGCTCTTCCAGCACCGGCACGCGCGGGATCCCTCCCGCCTGCTCGGCGGCGCGGCGGGTGAGCTTGCGCATCGACTGTGCGTAGGGGCGCAGCTGCTCGATCCGCTGCTCGGCCCGGCGCAGGCGCGCCGCGGCGACCATCTCCATCGCCCGCGTGATCTTGTTGATGTTCTTGATCGACGCGATCCTGTTCTTGACGTCCTTTTGGGTAGCCATCGTCTAGTTGCCCCGTGTCTGCGGGGGGGTGGCATCGATTTGGGGGACCACCCCGAGGAGCAACTGCACCGCAGGGGTGGTGGTACCAAATCGGTGACAGGACCCGCCCGCCCTCACGCTACGGCAGCCCCCTCGGCCTCGGCGACGCGGCTCGGCTTCTCCCGCTCCTCGGCCGACTTGATGCGGTCGGACTCGCCCGCCTCGAGCGGGTCGCCGTGCTCGTCGAAGTCGGGGCCGAAGTCGTCGACGAACTCGGCGATCGCGGCGCCGAGCTCCTTCTCGTCGTCCTCCTCCAGCTTGCCGGTGTCCGAGATCCGCTTCAGTAGCTCCGCCTTCTCGGCGTGCAGGCGGATCTTCAGGTCACCCAGGAACTCGCCCACCCGCTCGACCTTGATCCGGTCGAGGAAGCCGCCGGTGCCCGAGTAGATCGCGGCGACCTGGTCGGCCACCTCGAGCGGTTCGCGCTCCTTCTGCTTGAGCAGCTCGACCAGCCTTTCGCCGCGGTTGAGCGTCTTCTGCGTCTCGGGGTCGAGCTCGGAGCCGAACTGGGCGAAGGCCTCGAGGTCGCGGTACTGGGAGAGGTCGAGGCGCAGCTTGCCGGCGACCTTCTTCATCGCCTTGGTCTGCGCGTTGCCGCCCACCCTCGAGACCGAGATGCCGACGTTGATCGCCGGCCGCACGCCCGAGTAGAAGAGGTCGGACTCGAGGAAGATCTGGCCGTCGGTGATCGAGATCACGTTGGTCGGGATGTAGGCCGAGACGTCGCTCGCCTGGGTCTCGATGATCGGCAGCGCCGTCAGCGAGCCGCCGCCGAGGTCGTCGTTGAGCTTCACCGCCCGCTCGAGCAGGCGCGAGTGCAGGTAGAAGACGTCGCCCGGGTAGGCCTCGCGACCCGGCGGGCGCCGCAGCAGCAGCGACATCTGGCGGTAGGCGTAGGCGTGCTTGGTGAGGTCGTCGTAGACGCAGAGGGCGGCCTTGCCGTTGTAGAGGAAGTGCTCGCCCATCGCGCAGCCGGCGTAGGGGGCGATGAACTTGATCGGCGCCGCCTCGTCGGCGGGCGCGGCGACGATGATCGTGTTCTCCATCGCGCCGTTCTCCTCCAGCACCTGCTTGAGCTGGACGACCGTCGACATCTTCTGCCCGATCGCGACGTAGATGCAGACCATGTCCTTGTCGCGGTTGTTGATGATCGTGTCGATCGCGATCGCCGTCTTGCCGGTCTGGCGGTCGCCGATGATCAGCTCGCGCTGGCCGCGGCCGATCGGAATCATCCCGTCGATCGACATCAGGCCGGTCTGCACCGGTTCGGTCACCGGCTGGCGTTGGACGACGCCGGGGGCCTTGAACTCGGCCGGGCGGGTCTGCGTCGTTGCGACTTCGCCCTTGTCGTCGAGCGGGCGGCCGAGCGGGTCGACCATGCGGCCCAGCAGCTCGTCGCCGACGGGGATCCGCAGAAGGTGGCCGGTGCGCTTGACCGTGTCCCCCTCGACGATCTTGTCCCACTCGCCGAAGAGCACGGCGCCGACGTTGTCGGCCTCGAGGTTGAGGGCGAGGCCGGTGACGCCGTGGGGCAGCTCGAGCATCTCGAGCGCCATGCAGTTGTCGAGGCCGTGGATGCGGGCGATCCCGTCCGCGACCGAGAGCACGGTGCCGACCTCGGCCAGGTCGGCCGACTCGGTGTCCAGTCCTTCGATCCTCTCGCGGAGGATTGATGCGATCTCGTCGGGCTTGATTTCCATCGGGTGCTCTCTGCCTCCTTACGCCGCCTGGGCGACGCTCTTTCGAAGTTTCTCCAAGCGAGCGCGGATGCTCGCGTCGAGGATCTTGTTGCCGACCTGCAAGACGATGCCGCCGAGGATCTCGTCGTCGACGCGGCTGGCCAGCTCGACCTTCTGGCCGGTCTGGCGCTCGATCTCCTCGCCGACCTTCTCCACCACCGCCCGGTCCAGCGGGACGGCGCTGGTCACGGTCACGTCGATGCGCCGGTTCTCGTGCTTCCAGAGCTCGTCGAGCTCACGGCGGATGCGGAAGACCTCCGGCATCCGCCCCTTCTCGATCAGCAGCTCGAGGAAGTTGAGCAGCTCGGGGTCGGCGCCGGAAACGGCGCGCCTCAGCCCGGCTGACTTCTCCGCCGAGGAGAAGTAGGGGCTGAAGAAGAAGACCTGCAGCTCGCGGTCGCCGTCGACCGCACCGGCGAACTGGGCGAGCTCGTCGCGAACAGCATCGAGCTTTCCCTTCTCCTTGGCCACGTCGAAGAGGGCCTCGGCGTATACGCGAGCTGCTTCGGACATCAGCTCCGCGACTCCTCCGCGCCGGAGAGGGCCGAGAAGTCGACCTCGCTGAGCGCCTCCTCGACGAGGCGGCGCTGGTCCTCCTCGCTGAGCGACTTGCGGGTGACCTTCTCGGTCGCCAGCACGGTGAGGTCGGCCACCTCCTTGCGGATCTGCTCCAGCGAGCGCCGGGTCGCCGCGTCGATCTCGCGCTGCGCGGCGGCCACGAGCTCCTCACCCTTCTCCCGGCCGGCGGTCTTCGCCTCGGCCTCGGCCGTCTCGGCGGCCTTGCGGGCCCGGGCCATGATGTCGTCGGCCTGCTCGCGCGCCTCGGTGAGGCGCTCGCGGTACTCGGCGAGCAGCTCGTCGGACTCCCTGCGCTGGCGTTCCGCCGCCTCGATCGACTCGGCGATCGTCTTGGCGCGCCTGTCGAGCGCCTCCTGGATTTTCGGGAAGGCGACCTTGCTCAGCACCCACATGGTGAAGAGGAAGAGGACCAGCGTCCAGATCATCAGGCCGAGGCCCGGCGAGACCAGGAAGCTGCCGCCTTCTTCCTCCCCGTGCGCCGCCTCCTGGGCGAGGACGAGGAAGCCCGCTATGTCAGCAAAGAGCTCCACGCGATCGACCTAGAGGAAGAAGGCGATGAGGCCGAAGATGAAGGTGTAGAAGGCCACGGCCTCGGTCAGGGCGAAGCCGAGCCAGCGGATGCTCTGCAGCTCGTCTTTCATCTCGGGCTGGCGGGCGACGGACTCGATCTCCTTGCCGAAGATGATGCCGATGCCGATGCCGGCGCCGATCGAACCGAGACCGGCACCGACGCCGAGGGCGATCGCCTTGCCGGCGGATTCGATCCCTTCGTCGGAGATCGCGGCGACAACTGGGGACAGGTCCATGTGAGGTAGCGCTCCTTTTTCAGTGGCTGGCGGAGGTCGCTCCGCCGAGATAGATAGCGGTGAGGGTCGAGAAGATAAATGCCTGCAGGGTGGCGATGAGGCCCACCTCGAGGATGAAGAAGAAGAAGGCCAGGGGGAAGGTGAGGGCGCCGAGCGCGGCGATGCCGAGCAGGACGGCGAGCCCGCCGCCCATGAAGAGCAGCAGCAGGTGGCCGGCGAGGATGTTGGCGAAGAGCCGCACCGAGAGCGAGATCAGCCGGGCGAAGTGGGAGATCGCCTCGATCACGAAGATGAATGCCTTGGCGATCGGGTTCATCTCCTCGAGGCCGGGCGGCAGCCAGCTGGCCAGGTAGGGGAAGAATCCCTTGGCCCGCACGCCTTCGACGTGGTAGGAGATCCAGACGACCAGGGTGAGGACGAGGGGGATCGAGAGGTTCGCGGTCGCGGCGTAGATCGCGAACGACGGGATTTCCAGGCCGAAGACGCTGACCGTGTGCTCGGTGTTGGTCGGCAGCGGCAGGAAGCCGATGATGTTCGAGAACCAGATCCAGAAGAAGAGGGCGGCGAGGAAGGGAAACCAGCGCGCGGCCGTGGCCGGGTCGAGGTTGCCGCCGGTGATGTTGTTCTTGGTCAGGTCGTAGGAGACCTCGATCGCGGTCTGCACCCGGTTCGGCTTCTGCTGCATCCGGCGCGAGATCCAAACCATCGTGAAGACCGTCAGGGCGCTGGCCAGGATCAGGTAGAGCACCGCCTTGTTGATGCTGAGGTCGATGCCCCCCAGTTCGAGCGTGATCCACGGTTCGAGCTTGAACTCGTTCTGCGGCTGGAACGCTTCGTTCTTGCCGGAGCTGCCGAAGATCAGCAGCATCAGGATCGCGATCGCGAAGTAGGTGCCGAGCCCGATCAGGACTTTGGTTTTCGTCTTCATGCCTTGCCCGCCTGCGGCTCTTCGTCGAAGAGGTGGGCGATGCCCTGGGCGGCGAAGGAGACCGTGAAGAGGACCGCGACGAGGACCGCCGAGGAGAGGCCGGCCTCCCGTTCGACGATCCCGGCGATCAGGACCACGGTCGCCATCAGCCCGACGCGGCCGAGCGTGGAGACGGCGACGGTCGCCATCGCCCGCTGCCGGTTCCCCGCCGCCAGCTCCCGGTTGGCGCGGCGCTCGGCGAGGACCTGGATGCCGCGCTGCAGGAGCCAGACGCCGGCCCCGGCCGCGAATCCGAGCATGGGCAGCCCGCCGATCAGGAAAACGGCCAGCGAAGCGGCAAGGACCAACAGGTCGACGTACTTGGGAGGGGACATAAAAGGCGCCCGTCTTCGGTCGGCGGGCGGACTGGCGACTATATCCGAAAGGGCCGACGATCCGCTTTCTAGAGCCAGTTCGTGAGGCTTGTTACAACCTGTTACTAAGTCCTGCCGTCCCCTGGGTCAACGGCACCGAACTTCCCCGTCTCGGGGTCGATCGCCGGGAAGGTCCCGGTCTCCAGCTCTTCCTCGACCGCGCGGTCGACCTCTTCCGCCGCGGGGGGCGGGGCGTGGGCCTGGCGCCGGGCGCCGGCCACCTGGCGCAGGCGGACCCGGCGCAGCTTGAGGATCTCCAGCACGTAGACCAGGTACACGCTTGTGGCGAGCGCGAGCAGGCCGAAGAAGACGACCACGGCAGTCCAGAGCGCGTCGAAGTGGCCGCGGTCGTCGCTGTAGGGGACGAAGCGCAGGGCGAGGGCGAGGGCCGCGAGGGCAAGGGTCCAGCCGTAGAGGTAGGCCAGGGTACGGCGCTGCGAGAAGCCGACGTTGGCCATCCGGTGGTGGAAGTGCCAGGTGTCCGCTTGATAGATCGGCTGGCGGTACTTGAGCCGCTTGGCGACGACGAAGCCGGTGTCGAGGATCGGCACCGCGAGCACGACCAGGGGCAAGACGAGGGCGACGACCGCGTTGGTCTTCAGCGCGCCCTGGACCGAGGCGACCGCGAGCAGGTAGCCGAGCAGGTTGGAGCCGGTGTCGCCCATGAAGCTCGAGGCGGGCGGGAAGCCGTGGCGGAGGAAGCCGAGGGCGCCGCCTGCGGTCAGCGCCGCCAGCACGCCGGCGGCGTTGCGGTCGAGCGAGAGGGCGATCACCGCCAGCGCGATCGCCGCGATCACGCAGACCCCGGCGGCCAGGCCGTCGACCCCGTCGATGAAGTTGATCACGTTGACCACGGCGACGATCCCGAGCACGGTCAAGGGGTAGGCGAGCCAGCCGAGCTCGAAGCCGCCGACGAAGGGAAGGGTGAGGACGTCGACCCGGACCCCGCCGAGGACCGGGATCAGCGCCGCGCCGACCTGGCCCGCCAGCTTGGGCAGCGCCGAGAGGCCGCGCACGTCGTCGGCCACGCCGACCGCCGCGATCGCCGCCGCGCCGAGCAGGATCGAGCGCGTCTCGCCGTCGCCGGGCAGCCAGATCCAGCCCGCCACCTCGATCCCGGCGAAGATCGCCAGGCCGGAGAGCCGCGGCATCGGCTTCTCGTGCAGGCCGCGCTCCTTCGGCACGTCGATCGCCCCCAGCCGGTGGGCGAGGCGCTCGGCATAGGGAACCGTCAGCCAGGCGATCGCGGCCGCTGCGAGGAAGGCGAGGACGGCGTCGGTTGTCGTGGGGTCCATCGCGCGTTGCCCGCTGACGATGCAGGCGAGCCCAGGCTACTCAACCCACCAGCCGGTGCAACGCGTTGGAGGCCTATTCGACCCCCAACGCGTTGCACCCGACCTATTCGACAACCGCGAGGACGGCATCGACCAAGAGCTCGGGGTGGCGCGGGTTGCGGACGCCGGGCGGCGCCTCGCGCTTGCGCAGCGGCAGCTCGGCCGGGTCGGCGAGCACGCGCATGCGCCCCGCCGCGATCAGGGCCTCGTCGACGCCCCCCATGCGCCCGGCGAAGGTGGTGAAGACGGGCGTGCCGAGAGCCACCGCCTCGCGGTTCATCGTCCCCCCCGCGCTGACGACTAGGTCGGCGAAGGCGATCAGGCTCTGCGCGTCGATCGCCCGTTCGGGGACGATCAGGTTGGCGGTCCCCAGCCCCCGCACCTCGGCTCCCTGGCGATCGGTGCGCGGGATCACCACCGCCTCCACCCCCTCGGCCGCGGCGAGGTGGCGAATCGCCTCGCCGTACAGGTCGTTGCGGGCGTGGTACTCGGAGGTCTCGGGCGGCGGCCGGACGACGACGAGCACCTTCTCGCGATCGAGCCCGAGCTCGTCCAGCACCGCGGCGTCGGGCTCGAAGCCGGACAGGTAGTACTCCTCCTTCAGGCCCGGGAAGCGAAAGAGCTTCCGCTCCCCGGCGCCGATCCGACGCAGCCGGTCGAGGGGGATCGAGTCAGGGGCCAGCACGCGCCGGGCAAGCCGGAAGGCGACCTGGCGCTGAATGCCCGCGAACTCGTAGTCCTGCATCTGCACCGAGGGGATGCGAAAGAGAGCCGAGACGAGGGCAAGGTCGACGGAGCCGTGGGCGAGGGCCAGGCCGGGACGCCGCTTCCAGACGAGCCGCGCGAGTGCCGCCGACCGGCCGGCGAGGGCTGCGCCCTTCTTCAGGCTGGAGGCGCCGGCGTGGCTCCCAACCGACTCATACGGGATGCCGAGCCGGTCGAGCACTCCCAGCGTCTGGCCGTACTCGCGAGCCGTGACGAGCACCTCATCGCCGCGCGCCTCGAAGCGCTCGATCAGCGGCTGCAGAACCAGCGGGTGCGCAGCCGCAGTGCAATCGACCCAGACCAGCATCTGGCGACCCTATTTGCTCAGACCGAAGCGGGCGAGAGCTGGGGGTAGAGCGGGTAGCGGTCCATCAGCGCGCGGGTGCGCTCGCCGAGGGCGCCCTTTTGGGCCTCGAAGTCGTCTGAGAGCGCGCTGGCGATGACCGAGGCGATCTCGGTCATGTCGTCCTCGAGCAGGCCGCGGGTGGTCAGCGCAGGCGTGCCGATACGCAGGCCCGAGGGGTTCATCGGCGGCCGCGGGTCGAAGGGGATCGCGTTGCGGTTGACCGTTATCCCGACCTCATCGAGCCGGTCCTCCGCGGTCTGGCCGTCCAGCCCGGTGGGGGTCAGGTCGACCAGGACGAGGTGGACGTCGGTGCCGCCGGTCAGGACGGGCACGCCGCCGGCTTCGAGGCCCGCCGCGAGGGCCTGCGCGTTGGCGATCGTCTGGCGCTGGCGGGCGGCGAACTGCTCGCTGGCGGCAATTCGCAGGGCGACCGCCTTGGCGGCGATCGTGTGCATCAGCGGCCCGCCCTGCTGGCCCGGGAAGACCGCTTTGTCGATCGCCTTGGCGTGCTCCTCCTTGCAGAGGATCATGCCGCTGCGCGGCCCGCAGAGCGTCTTGTGGATGGTCGTCGTCACCACGTCAGCATGCGGGAACGGGTTGGGGTGCTCGCCGGCTGCGACGAGGCCGGCGAAGTGGGCCATGTCGACCATCAGCTTCGCCCCGACCGAGTCGGCGATCGCGCGGAAGGCGGCGAAGTCGAGCTGGCGCGGGTAGGCGGACCAGCCGGCGACGATCAGCGCCGGCCTGTGCTCCTCGGCTAGGCTCGCGACCTCGTCCATGTCGACGAGCAGGTCCTCGCGCCGCACGTGGTAGGGCACCGGGTTGTAGAGCTTGCCCGAGACATTGATCTTCATCCCGTGGCTGAGGTGGCCGCCGTGGTCGAGCGCCAATCCGAGGAACGTGTCACCCGGTTCCATCAGCGCCATGTAGACGGCGTTGTTGGCCTGGGCGCCGGCGTGGGCCTGGACGTTGGCGTGCTCGGCGCCGAACAGCTCCCTGGCGCGGTCGATCGCCAGCTGCTCGGCCACGTCGACCTCCTCGCAGCCGCCGTAGTAGCGCCGCCCGGGATAGCCCTCGGCGTACTTGTTGGTCAGCACCGAGCCGACCGCGTCGAGCACCGCCTGCGGCACGAAGTTCTCCGAGGCGATCATCTCCAGCGTGCCCTGCTGGCGCTTCAGCTCGCCGTCGAGGACCGCGGCGATCGCGGGATCGACCTCGGCGAGAGGTGCCGTCTGGAAGTTCTCGGGTAGGTCGTCCATCGTGGGCGACATTACCAACGGTCATGGATAGCCTGGGGCCGGTGCGACGCTGCCTCCCGCCCTGCCTTGCCGCCCTCTGCCTGCTGGCGCTTGCCGTCCCGGCCTCGGCTCCGGGCGCGGTCGGCGAAAACCCCTGCGAAGGGGCCGAAGCCGCGAGGCTCCTCTGCCCCGACCTGAAGGTCGGTCCCGCCGCCGACCTCTACGTCGAGCGCCGCGGGGCGGGCTACGGGTACGGCGGCGGGACGCTGCTGCATGCCGGCAACGACATCCGCTCCCGGGGCCGGGGGCCGATGGAGCTGCGGGGGAAGCGCTACAAGCGCAACTGGATGCGCGCCAACCAGGCGATCTACCGGGTCGGCGGCGGCGTCGAGGTCTTCCGCACCGAGGCGAAGCTCCACTTCTTCAGCGTCGGCTACGAGTTCGGCGGCTCCTACTGGAAGGTGCACGACCCGCTCAGCATGGAGATCTGGTCGCTGGACGAGGGTGGCCGGCCCCTGGAGCGCGTCCGCAAGGGGCCGAAGGTCTTCTACTGCTTCCGCGACCTCGAGCGCACCAGGGCGATGCGCCGCTCTCCCGGGCACCGCGTCTACCCCGCCTGCAGCCAGGACCCCGGGCGGGAGCGGGTCCGCCTCGGCACCTCTGTCGGCTGGTCGGACATCTATCCCTCCACTTACGACCGCCAGTGGGTCAACGTCAGCGGGCTGCGGGGCTGCTTCGCGTTCGTGATGCGTGTCGATCCCGAGAACCTGCTCTACGAGGAGAACGAGCACAACAACCGCTCGGTGAGGGTCATCCGTCTCCCCTATAAGGACGGGCCACAGAACTGCTAGCGGTGTAGTGGGTGGGACGCCGGGGCCCCTCCCCAAAACGCTCGGCGGGAGCCTCGCTGGAGTGTTTTGGGGAGGGGCCCCGGCGTCCTCTCGACAGCGCACCAGCTTCGAAGAGCTCGCTCCCCAGGGCACTGCCAGCCCTCAAAGCGCCTTTCCGCGCGACCCGGCTCCCCAAAAGCTTCACAGGGCCCAAGCGCCGTAACGGGCGCTCCAAGCTTTTAGAAAAAAGCTTGGGGACTCTGGTGCCGGGTTCGGAGTCTGGGCGTCACTCGGTGACGTGTGGGGAGGGAGCCTGGGTGGCCTTCTGGCGAATGTCGCGAAGCGGCTGACGCAGTCTGTTTCTAGGCGCGGCCGCAGGCCGCGCTCCTCGTTGCACCGCGCGCTGGCGCGCGGTGCAATCAATTCGCCTGGAGGACGGCCAGGCTCCCCTACCCCTAACCCTCAACCCCCTATCGGCGCCCTTGGAGTCGAGCCCCAGAACACCACGGTCCCCAGCATCCCGATGATGTGGACGAGGATGATGTTGACCACCATCGACTGCGCCGTCGCGGTGCCGACGCCGACCGGCCCGCCGGAGGCCGTGTAGCCGTAGTAGCAGCCGACGAGCACGATCGCCGTCGCCATCACCAGGCCCTTGATCAGGCTGAAGCTGAGGTCGAGCGGGTCCTGGTACATCCAGAAGATCAGCAGATAGCCACCCGAGGAGACGTCGCCGACCTGCTGGACCACCGAGAAGTAGCTGGCGAAGTAGGCGACGCCGATCCCGACCAGGTAGAGGAACGGGATAGCGATCCACGCCCCCAGCAGCCTCGTCGCGGCGAGGAAGGTGACCGGCTGGATGCCCATCACCTCGAGCGCGTCGATCTCGTCCGATATCCGCATCGCGCCGATCTCGGCGACGATCCCCGTCCCGACCTTGGCGGAGAGGATGTAGCCAAACGCGTAGGGCAGGCCCTCGCGCAGGTCGCAGTAGGCGGAGAAGAGGCCGGCCAGCGAGGGGGCGCCGATCGAGCGGTTGAAGTAGGCGCCCTGGAGGCCGCACTGCAGGCCGAGGATGAAGACGAAGGCCCAGATCACCAGCGCCGAGCCGAGGATCAGGATTCCCGCCTGGCGCAGGCTCTCGCCGAAGTAGCGGAGGACCCGGCCCGAGTAGACGTGGCCGGCGACGCGCGAGCCGAAGCGGGCGATCTCGCCGAAGGAGTCGAGCCATTCGCGCGGCGCGTCGAACCACCCGATCATCGCTTCCTTGGCCCTCATCGGATCGACTGCAGTTCGGGGTTGGTGGCGAGCAGGATCGCGGTGAAGACGAAGTTGAAGAAGAAGACGGCGACGAGGGCGATGACGACCGCCTGGTTGACCGCGCGGCCGACGCCCTCGGCGCCCCCGGACGCGGTCATCCCCTTGAAGGAGCAGACGACGGCGATGATCGCGCCGAACATCGTGCACATCAGGATCGAGCCCCAGATGTCGGTGATCGAGGCGTTGGCGAAGAGGGTCGCGAAGAACCCGCCGAGCGACTGCTTGTAGAGCAGCTCGGCGGCGATGCCCGCGGTGAGCCCGAAGACGATCGCGAAGATGTCGAGCAGCCCGGTGATCACCATCAGCGCCAGGAAGCGCGGCACGACCAGGTTCTTGACCGGGTCGACGCCGAGCACCTGCAGGGCGTCGAGCTCCTCGCGAATCTTGCGGGCGCCGAGGTCGGCGGTGATCGCGGTGCCGGCGACCCCGGCGACGACGACCGCGGTCACCAGCGGCCCGATCCAGCGGATCGCGGTCAGCACGAAGAAGCCGCCGAGGCGGTCGAGGGCGCCGAACAGCGAGAGCACGCCGGCCGCCTGCAGGCCCGGCGCGCCAAGGCAGAGAGCGAAGGTCGAGATCAGCAGCGGGAACCAGGAGAGCTTGAGCACGAAGAGGAACTGCCAGACCAGCTCCTCGCCGTAGGGATACGGGGGGCGCACCGCCGAGACGATCGTCTTCGCGGTGAGGATCATCATCTCCCCCACCTGCTCGAAGGCGGACTTGGCAGGAAGCAGGGCGCGCGTCACGGCAGCCGCCTGTCCGTCGTTTTCCCGCGGGCCCCCGTGCCGCTCATCGGGAAGCAGGGTACTTTCAGCGCCGGGGGCGTCGGTTAACGCGAGGTTAGGGCCGCCAGGCGCACGTCCAGCTCGGCCGGGTCCAGCCCACCGGCCCGCAGGACGCGCCACTCGCCGGTCTCGTCGAAGGTCGCGAGGTCGACGACCGTCGACGGCTGTCCCGTCAGCGTGCCGCCGTCGATCGCCAGGTCGACGGCGGAGACGATCCCGGCCGGGACATCTTCGAAGGAGGCGGGGGGAGGCTCGCCGCTGAAGTTCGCGGAGGTCTGGAAGAGCGGGCACGTCGCACCGGCCAGCGGACCGCCGATCAGGCGCACCCCGAGCCGTTCGGGGTCCTCGCGGCAGGCGAGCGGGTAGCGGCGCTGCGGGTTGGCGACCACCAGCGTCGCCGGGCCGGGCAGCAGCGCGCCCACCGCCTCGCGGGTGCGCGCCCCAAACCCCTGCACCAGCTCGCGCATCGCCAGCGGCGAGAAGTAGAGGACGGCGGAGGGCTTGCCATCGTCGCGCCCCTTGATCTCGTGGATGCGCGCGATCGCCCTTGCGTCGAGCGGGTCGCAGGCGAGCCCGTAGAGCCCGTCGGCGGGGAAGAGGACGACGCCCCCCGTGGCGATGCAGCGCTCGAGCGCGGCGCGGGCCGCCGCGCCGCCATCCCGCTCGATCGAGACGACCTCAGCCATCCACCGCTGACTTTGTCGTTCCCGGTGCAATGACACGGGAAAAGGCGAAGTCACCGTCGAGGCGACGGCCGGCCACGAGGCGGTCGATCCCGGCGAGATCCCTTCGGACCTCAACCTCGCCGAATCCGGCCGCGGCGACCATCTCGCCAACGGCATCGGCCTGACCCCTGCCGATCTCCAAAGCCACGCATCCAGCGGGTAGCCTCATAGAAAGGAGGGCGCGGATCGCGTCTAGGCCGTCGGGGCCGGCCAGCAGCGCCTCGCGGGGCTCCCACTCCGTCACCTCCGGCTCGAGGGCGCCCCACTCCGCCTCGCTGACGTAGGGCAGGTTGGCGAGGACGAGGTCGAACTCGCCGGAGTCGGGCAGGATGCCCTCGGCCAGCTCGACCCGGCCGGCCAGGCCGAGCCGCTCGGCGTTTGCCCGCGCGACTTCCAGCGCGGCGGGCGAAGTGTCCGTCGCGACCACCTCGCACTCCGGCAGCTCGCCGGCGACGGCCAGGGCGATCGCGCCGGAGCCGGTGCCGACGTCGAGGACCCGGCGCGGTCGCAGCTCCAGCGCCAGCTCGACCAGCAGCTCGGTCTCCGGCCGCGGGATCAGCACCCGGGGGTCGACCGCCAGCTCGATCCGCCGGAACCCGCGGCGCCCGAGGATGTAGGCGACCGGCTCGCGCCGCAGGCGACGGCGCACCGTCTCGCCGAAGCGCCGCGCGGCCGCCGGCGGGATCTCCGCCTCCGGGTTCGCTGCCAGACGCGCACGATCCCACCCAGTCGCCTCGGCCAACAGCAGTTCGGCATCCAAGCGGGGGGCTTCAACGCCAGCAGCGCCCATGGCGTCGATCGCCGCCTGGAGAGCGTCCTTGACCACTTCAGCTAGAGGGCGGCGGTCTCGAGGCGCTGGCGCTTCTCCTCGGCGGCAAGGGCCTCGGTGAACTCCGCCAGCGCCCCGCCGAGGACCCCGTCGAGGTTGTGCGAGGTGTGCTTGATCCGGTGGTCGGTCACCCGGCCCTGGGGGAAGTTGTAGGTGCGCACCTTCTCGGAGCGCTCGCCGCTGCCCACCTGGGCCTTGCGCTCGGCGGCGACCTTCGCCTGTTGCTCGGCCAGCTCGCGCTCGTACAGTCGCGCCCGCAGCACCCGCATCGCCCGCTCCTTGTTCTGGAGCTGGGACTTCTCGTCCTGCATCGAAACGACGATGCCGCTTGGCTTGTGGGTGATCCGCACCGCCGAGTCGGTGGTGTTGACCGACTGCCCGCCAGGGCCGGAGGAGCGGTAGACGTCGATCTGGAGGTCGTTCTGGTCGATTTCGACCTCGACCTCCTCGGCCTCGGGCAGCACCGCCACGGTCGCGGTCGAGGTGTGGATGCGACCCTGCGACTCGGTCTCCGGCACCCGCTGGACCCGGTGAGTGCCACCCTCGTACTTGAAGATCGAGTAGGCGCCCTCCCCCTTGATCGCGAAGGTCACCTCCTTGAATCCGCCCACCTCGGCGCTCGACTGCGAGAGCGTCTCGGCGGCGAAGCCGCGCTCCTCCGCGTAGCGGGTCAGCATCTTGTAGAGGTCGCCGGCAAAGAGCGCCGCCTCGTCCCCTCCCGTCCCCGCCCGGATCTCCACCAGCACGTTCTTGGAGTCGTTGGGGTCGCGCTCGACCATCGCCAGCCGGATCTCCTCTTCGAGCTCCTCGATCCGCCCCGGAGCCTCCTCGGCCACCTTGCGCAGCTCGGGATCGTCCCCGTCCTCCTCCAGCAGCTCCCGCGCCCCCTCCAGATCGTCCCTAAGCGTCCGGTACTCGGCCACCAGCTCGCGCGCGGGCTCCAGCTCCCGATATTCCCGCCCCACCTCGGCATACCTCTGGCGATCGCCAATCACCGCCGGGTCAGACATCTGCTGCTCCAGCTCAGCGAATCGCGCCTCGATCTGCTCCACAAGTTGCTCGATCACGTCCGGGCAACCTTAGCTGGGCGCTACGCGACGATCTCGATCTGCTGCCCTGAAGCAGCGGCCTCCGGCGACTCCTCGGCAAGCACCTTCTCCAGCGCCGCGATCGCCACCGCCAGCTGCTCTTCGTCCGGCTCCCGCGTGGTCAGGTTCTGCAGCATCAGCCCGGGCCACATCACCGCCCTCACCCAGCGTTTGCGCCGGTTTTTGCCCGCCCACTTGATCACCTCGTAGGAGAGCCCGGCGATCAGCGGGATGCCGAGGATGCGCGAGGCCAGCAGCCAGTACCAGGCGGGCAGGCCGATCGGCGCGAAGACGAAGATCGCCAGCACCATGACGATCAGCAGGAAGCTGGTCCCGCAACGAGGGTGCAGGCGCGAGTAGAGCTTCGCCCGCGAGGGGACGAGCTGGTCTTCGGCCTCGTAGCAGGAGATCGTCTTGTGCTCGGCACCGTGGTACTCGAAGACCCGGCGCAGGTCGGGCAGGCGGCTGATGACGACGATGTAGCCGATGAAGATCGCCGTGCGCAGCACCCCCTCGACCAGCCAGAAGAGCAGCGAGGAGCCGAGCTGGTCCTTGATCAGGCTCGTCAGCCCGACCGGGATGACGAAGAAGAGGCCGACCGCGAGAGCCAGCGAGAGGGCGATCGTCAGGCCCCAGATCCAGCCTCCGATTTCTTCACGCTCTCCGTCCTCGTCCTCCTCGAGCTGGGCGTTGGCGGAGATGCCCAGCGCCCGGAAGCCGATCTTCAGCGACTCGCCCAGGGCGACGACTCCGCGCAGGACGGGCAGCCGCCACAGCCGGTGCCGCTGCGCCCAGGGCTTGATCGGTTCGGACTCGATCTCTACCTCCCCGTCGGGGCGGCGGACCGCGACGGCCCAGACCGAGATGCCGCGCATCATCACGCCCTCCAGCACCGCCTGACCGCCGACCGGCGCGTCGCGCTTGGCGACCAGGGCGCCGTCGGGCATGCGCAGCGGGTCCGCTCCGTTGCCGGACGGCGGCGCCTCTGCCTCGGCGGAGCCCAGCTCTGGGCTCACCGGCTACTCCCCGGCCTTGGCGTGCTTGGCGGCGCGGCGCTGGAAGCGCTCGACCCGGCCACCGGTGTCGACGAGCTTCTGCTTGCCGGTGTAGAACGGGTGGCATTCCGAGCAGAGCTCGAGGTGAAGGTCCGCCTGCGTAGAGCGGGTATAGAACTGGTTCCCGCAGGAGCAATGCACGTTGGCGAGAGCGTACTCGGGGTGGATTCCGGTTTTCACGCCTCCCAGTCTAGATGACACGCGCATCTCGCCCTCTCGAGGGTTGGGAATTCCCGCGTAGATGCCGATAGTCGAAAGGTGGAAACCCACGAACCAGACGCGGGCCCTCAGTCTCCGTCGCGAGCCGTGCGCGTCGCGCTCGCGGCAGTCCTCTTCGGCGGCACCGCCCTGGTCATCCTGCACAACTGGCTCGGCCTCGGTGGCGAAGGCCTCGACGACCTCACCGGGGGCGAGCTCTACGACGCGGTCGTCCTCGCGGCGGGCGTCGCCTGCCTGCTCAGGGCCCGCGCAGTCGAGTCGGAGCGGTCGGCCTGGGTGCTGATCGGCGCCGGGGTCCTCGCCTGGGGCGCGGGTGAGATCTACTGGACCGCCGCCATCCTCGACAACCCCGAAGCCCCCTACCCCTCCCTCGCCGACGCCGGCTACCTGGCCTTCTACCCGCTCACCTACGCCGGCCTCGTGATGCTCGTCCGCGCCCGGGTGCATGAGATCGACTGGCGCCTCTGGACCGACGGCGCGATCGCGGCGCTCGGGACCGCCGCCCTCGGCGCCGCCTTCGTCTTCGACTGGGTCGCCGAGCGGACGACAGGGACCGCGCTGGAAGTGGCGACCTCGCTCGCCTACCCGCTCGGCGACATCGGGATGCTGGCGATGATCGTCGGCGTGATCGCGCTCACCGGCTGGCACCCCGGCCGGACCTGGTCGCTGCTCCTTGCCGGCCTCGCGGCGATGGTCGTCGCCGACATCGCCTACACGGTGCAGGCCACCGGGGGGTTCGTGCCGCCCGGCAACTGGATCGACCCGATCTACCTGATCTCGGCGTCGTGCATCGGCGCGATCCTCTGGCAACCGAGCGTCGACCGGATCGAGCCGGAGCGCCTAGGCAACCGGCGCGAGCTGATGGTCCCGGCCCTCTTCGCGACGGTGATGATCGGCCTCTTCGCGATGCAGCACATGAGCGCCACCAGCAGCCTGACGACGATGCTCTGGGCGGCGACGATGCTGGCTGTGATCGTCCGCCTGGCGATGAGCGTCCGCGAGAACCGGGCGCTGCTGGAGCAGGTGCGGACGGACCCGCTGACGGGGCTGGCCAACCGCGGCGCGATGCAGGTCGATTTCGAGGGCGCTTGCGAGGGCGCCGGAGAAGGGGCGCCGCTTGCCCTGATCCTCTTCGACCTCAACGGCTTCAAGCGCTACAACGACACCTTCGGCCACCCCGCGGGAGACGAGCTCCTGGCCAGGCTCGGCCGGCGCCTGCGCGCCGCGATCGGCGACGACGGGGCGGCCTACCGCATCGGCGGCGACGAGTTCTGCGCGGTGGTGAACGGCTCGAAGGAGGCCGTCGAGGCGGTTACGAAGCGGGCCGCACAGGCCCTCACCGAAAGCGACCGGGGAGTCGAGGTCAGCTCATCCTGGGGGATCGCCGCGATCCCCGGCGAGGCGGACACACCCTCGGAGGCGATGCAGCTCGCGGACGTGCGCATGTACGCCCAGAAGGAGTCGCGCCGCCTCGCGCACCCGGCGGTCCCGCCGCTGCCGGAGGCGTCGGAGATCGAGACCGTCGAGCGCTAGTAGCGGCTGCTGAGTCCGTCGAGCAGGAGGTCGAGAGCGGCCCTGACTTCGGCTTGCGCGGCCTCGGGGTCCTCGGCCCTGGCGACAAACATCGCGGCCTCGTCGAGCGCACCCATCAGGACGTGGGCGAGCGGCCGCACGGGCTGGGCCTCGATCGCGCCCGCGTCGATCGCCGCCTGCAGGCTCGCTTCGATCAGGCCGAGGCCGTGGGCGGCGGCGATCTCCCGCCAGCGGTCCCAGCCCAGCACCGAGGGACCGTCGAGGAGGACGATCCGCTGCGCCTCGGGCTCGGTGCAGGCGGCAAGGAACATCTCGGCGCCGGCCCGCATCGCCTCCAGCGGGGAGTCCGCGTTGGCGGCGAGCGCCCCGGCGGCGATCCGCTCGGCGAGCTCCACCTCGATCCGCTCGTAGACGGCGGCGAAGAGCTCGAGCTTGCCGTCGAAGTGGTGGTAGAGCGCACCCCGGGTGACCCCGGCCGCCCGCACGATCTCCTCCGTGCCGACGCCGGCGTAGCCGCGCTCCGCGAAGAGGCCCCGCGCCGCCTCGATCAGGGCCGCTCGCGTCGACTCCGACCGCTCCGCCTGTGTCCGTTTGACATTCATACTGTCTGTATGTAAGTTACCCCTCCCGCCGGCCGGAGACAACTTCCCGAGGAGGACGCAATGAGCCAGCCAGACCAGCGCCGCGAGATCGACCTGCCCGCCGGACGAGTCCGCTACCGCGAGGCCGGCGAGGGCAAGCCGATCGTCTTCGTCCATGGCTACCTGGTCGACGGCCGCCTCTGGGACGGAGTCGTCGACCGGCTCTCCGACCGCTTCCGCTGCATCGCGCCGGACTGGCCGATCGGCGCCCAGCGGATCGCGATGAAGCCGGACGCCGACCTCTCCCCCTACGGGATCGCGGCGACGATCGCCGCCTTCCTCGAGGCGCTCGACCTGGAAGACGTGACGATCGTCGGCAACGACTCGGGCGGCGCGATGTCGCAGGTGCTCGTCACCCGCCACCCCGAGCGGATCGGCCGCCTCGTCCTCACCAACTGCGACACGCACGAGAACTTCCCCCCGGGAATCTTCAAGACGATGCCGCCCCTTGCGGGGCTGCCGGGCGGGATGGCCCTGCTGGCGGCGCCGTTCCGGATCGGCGCGGTCGCCCGCGCCGCCTTCCGCCCCTTCACGCGGGAGCCGTTGCCGCCCGAGCTGATCGCCTCCTGGATGGAGCCCGGCCTGCACGACCCCGACGTCAAACGGGACGTGAAGAAGGTGACCGTGGGGATGAACAAGCGCTACACGCTGGAGGCAGCCGAGAAGCTGAAGGGCTCGGAGCTGCCGATCCTGCTCACCTGGGCGCCCGGCGACCGCCTCTTCCCGCTCGAGTACGCGAAGAGGCTCGTGGCCGACACGCCGAACGCCCGCCTGGTCGAGATTCCGGGCGCGAGGACCTTCGTCCCGATCGACCAGCCCCAGCGCCTGGCCGAGGAGATCGCCTCCTTCGTCACCTCGAACTGACGTCAAACGCGCAACCTGCGCGTTCTTTTTCGCTACTTGCACGTTTTCGTCCGATCGAAGGGAGAAGATGCCGCAATCCCCTACAGGACGGAGACCCATGGCCAAGGAAATCTTCGACCAGGAACGGCCCCGTAGCACGATGGCGAAGCGCCTCGACGACGCCTTCGCGGGCTGCGAGGAGTGGACTATCGCTCCTCCTTCGCCACGCCGTGCCGACGCGCTCGACATCGCCCCCTGGCTGGGCAAGGCAGACAAAGAGGAACGCCTCCCCCGCGCCGCCTGACCCGCTACAGCTAGGAGCCGTCTAGGTCTCCTGGTACAGAGGCCCGTCGCCGCCCTCGGGCAGCGTCAGGCGCCCGCCCTTGGCGGTGATCGCGCCGCACTGGACGCAGTTGGAGGCGGTGACGTGGACGTCGACCGTGGCGGCGCCGTTCTCGAGCTGCTCGTCGGGGATCTCGTAGACCTGGGCCGGGCACATCGAGACCCAGGTCTGGGCGATCTCGCGCGGCACCTTTGTCTGGATGCGAACGTGGTTCGGGGCGTCGTCGCGGGTCGCGTTGCCGGAGAGGAAGACCGAGTCGAGCTTGGCGAAGGTGAGCTCGTTGTCGGGCTTGACGTACATGTCGCCCGCCTTGCCCAGCTCCATCTCGACCTCGGAGTCGTGCTCCTGGGACCAGTGCCCGCCGGGGAAGTTGCCTTTGGTGATCGTCATCGCCGAGGCCATGGCGCCGCCGACGAAGAAGCCCTTCGAGAAGGGCTGACGCATGTTGCGCGATTCGAAGAGGTCCTTCTCGATCAGCGAGTTGTGGACCTTCTCGTCGTAGGCCTCGAAGTTGACCGAGTCCTCCTTCAGGGCGGCGACGATCGCTTCCGCCGCGAACATGCCCGCGTGCATCGCGTAGTGGACGCCCTTCAGCGTCGGCACGTTGACCATGCTCGCCGCGTCTCCGGCGACGACCATGCCGGGCACGGCGAGGCGCTTGGGCATCGCGAAGTAGCCGCCGGAAGGGATCGTCTTTGCGCCCCAGGCGACGCGCTTGCCGCCCTCGAGCAGCTTCTTGACGAAGGGGTGGGTCTTGAGCAGCTGCAGGGCGTCGTGGACGCTGAAGGTGGCGTCGGTGTAGTCGAGGCCGGCGACCAGGCCGATGCAGAGCTTGTCCTCGCCCATCGGGTAGATGAAGCTGCCGCCGAACTCGTTGTACCGCGGCGACTTGCGCAGCGGCCAGCCCATCGTGTGGATCACCCGGTCGAGCGGCTTGGGGACCTCCCAGACCTCTTTCACCCCGAGCTCCCAGCGCATCGGGTCGGCGCCGTGCAGGTCGAAGTAGTCATAGGCGGCGTAGGTGAGGTGGCCGACCGTGCCCTCGGCGAGCACGGTCGCCTTGGCGACGACGTCGGAGCCGGGCTCGAAGTTGCCGAGCTCCTCGCCCTCCTTGCCGCGCCCGCGGTCGCCGGAGCGCACGCCCTTGACCACGCGGTCCTCGACCAGGAGCTTGGTCGCGGCTGTCTCGGAGAGGATGTAGACGCCCGCCTCCTCCGCTTTATCGGCGAGGAAGCGGCCCAGCTTCGAGACCGAGGTGACGTAGTTGCCGTGGTTGCGGAAGTTCGGCGGCATCGGCTTCAACGGCAGCGCCGCCTTCGAGGTCAGAAGGTAGACCGCGTCCTTGGTGACCTCCTGGTAGACCGGCCACTCCTCCTTGGGCAGGTCGGGGAAGAGCTCTTCCATCGCCGAGGGCTTCATGTTCGCCCCGGAGAGCAGGTGGGCACCCGCCACCTTGCCCTTCTCGATCACCGCAACCGGCACTTCGCCGAGCTTCTCGGTCAGCTCCGGCTCGTGCTCGAGCAGCTGCATCAGCTTGTTGGCGCAGGCGAGCCCGGCGGGTCCGCCGCCGACGATCGCGATGCCGACCTCTATGCGCTCGTCCTCGGGGTCGGTCGGCGGGCCGATCGCGTCGGCTGCGTCGAACGGCGGCGGGAACTCGCTGGGTGCTACGGCCGGCATCGCTTCTCCTTGAGTCGTGAGGTGAAAGGCGTCCGGGGGCCGGGGCCCCCGGCACCATCAGCCCTTCTTCGCCTTGATCGCCTCGGTCAGCTTGGGGACGATCTTGTGCAGGTCGCCCACCACGCCGAGGTCCGAGAACTCGAAGATCGGCGCGTTCTGGTCCTTGTTGATCGCGAGGATGTTCTCCGAGCTCTGCATCCCGACCTTGTGCTGGATCGCGCCGGAGATGCCGGCGGCCAGGTAGAGCTTCGGGGCGACCGTCTTGCCGGTCTGGCCGATCTGGGCTGCGTACGGGTACCAGCCGGCGTCGACCACGGCGCGGGTCGCGGCGACCGCCCCGCCCATCGCCTCGGCCAGTTCCTCGCACTGCTTGAACCCCTCGGCGGCGCCGAGGCCGCGGCCTCCGCCGACGAGGATCTCGGCGTCCTCGATGTTGACGTCGGCGCCGCGCTGCTCGCCGCGCTGGACCATCGTCGCCTTGGTCGACCAGGGCGAGAGCTCGACCTCGACGTCGACCACCTCGGCCGTGCCGCCGCTCTCGCTGGCGTCGAAGGCGTTGAGGCGGCCGATGATGATCCCCGGCTCACCGACGCACTCGACGTCGGCGACCTTCGAGTCCTGCAGGATCGGGCGCTCGGCGATCAGCTTGCCGCCGTCCACCTTCACCTTGGTGACCTCCATCGTCACGCCGGCGTTGAGGCGGGCGGTGAGGCCGGCGCCGATCTCGAAGCCGAGCAGGCCGCCGCCGAAGAGGGCGTAGGAGAAGCCCTCGTCGGCGATCACCTTGGCCATCGCGTCGACGATCGGCTGGGCCAGGCCCTCGGGCACGCTCTTGGCCCGGTAGACCTTGGTCGCGCCCCAGTTGCCGAGCTGCGCACAGGCGTCGTCGCCGATGTCGCCGACGACCAGCGCGGCGGCGTCGCCCCCGATCTGGCCGGCCAGCTTGGCCGCCTCGGAGATCGCCCCGAGCGAGTTCTTGTTGAAGTTGCCCTCGTCGTCGTGGAGGGCGTAGGTCAGGATGCCTGCCATCTAGATCAGCTTCCTCTCGTCGAGCCAGGCGACGATCTTTTCGACCGTCTCGTTGGTGTCCTCGTCCTCGATGATCTCGCCGGCCTCCTTGGCGGGCGGATCGCTGAGCGCCAGGACCTTCGTCTTCGAGCCGGCCTCGCCGACCATGCCGCCGTCGATGCCGACGTCGCCGGTCGCCTTGGCGTCGAGGGGCTTTTTCTTCGCCCCCATGATCGCCTTCAGGCTGGGGTAGCGCGGCTCGTTGATCGCGTCGCCGACGCTGATCACCGCGGGCAGCTCGACCTCGACCGTGTCGTAGCCGTACTCGGCCTGGCGCTCGCAGCGCAGCTTGCCGTCGGCGACGTCGATCTTGATCACCTGGGTCAGCGAGGGCATCTTCAGGTGGTCGGCGACGACGGCGCCGATCGTGTAGCACTCGCCGTCGTCGGACTGCTGGCCGAGCAGGACCAGGTCGGGGCTCTCGGCCTCCAGCACCTTGGCCAGCGAGTAGCCGGTGGCGCAGACGTCGGAGCCGGCGAGCGCGTCGTCGGAGAGGTGCACGGAGCGGTCGGCTCCGAGCGCTACCGCCTTATGCAGGGCGCGGACCGCCGAGTCGGGGCCCATCGTCACCGCGACGACCTCCTCGACCGGGATCGCGCCGCCCTCCTTGATCTGCATGGCGGCCTCGATGGCGTGGGTGTCGAAGGGGTTCAGGTTCTTCTCGCCGCCGCGGTCCAGGCGCATCGTGTTGGGGTCGATGCGCTTCTGAACGGCGGCGTCCGGAACCTCCTTGACCAGGACGCAGATCTTCAACTTTCAAGCCTCCTTGGCTGAGTTCTCAAGCTGGGTTGCTGGTTGACTGACCAGTCAATCAGTCTATCTATGCATCGGACGATGTGACGTTAGGTGCGCGAAATCACGCTTCGTGGCGCTCGGCGGCGCCCTCGCGGATGAACTCTACGATCTCGTCGGTTCCCGCGCCCGGAGTGAAGACGGCGGAGACCCCGAGCTTCTTCAGCTCGGGTATGTCCTCGGCCGGGATCGTCCCCCCCACCGTGACCAGGACGTCGTCGACCCCCTGCTCGGCAAGCAGCTCGACCACGCGCGGCACCAGCGTCATGTGGGCGCCGGAGAGAATCGAGAGGCCGACCGCGTCGGCGTCCTCCTGGATCACCGTCTCGGCGATCTGCTCCGGCGTCTGGTGCAGCCCGGTGTAGATCACCTCCATCCCCGCGTCGCGCAGCGCACGGGCGATGATCTTGGCCCCGCGGTCGTGCCCGTCCAGGCCTGGCTTGGCGACGACGACACGGATCTTGCGGGCGGTTGCGGTGCTCATTGCGGGCGGAAGGTTAGCGGTGAGGCTGGTAGATCTGGCCAGTGGCCGCGAGGTTTAGCCATCGTCAACGCTTGTAGGCAGACAAAAAGTTGAGTCCGCGTCGATGGCTAGGGTCGCGAAATGGGCAGACAGCCGAGAGCCTGGGTCGTTGACTTCGACAGCGATGCGGTCATCGACTTCGAGGACGTGAAGTCACGCGGAGACCGCAAGGCGATCTTCAACGTCGTGCAGAAGCTAAGGGATCTCGGGTCGGACCTGCCCTCGCCGCATATGAAGTCGTTGAAGGGCGAGGCAAACCTGTTTGAGCTGCGACCGAAGCAGGGGGCTTGCGAGGCCAGGCCGATCTATGCGCGGTTCGGCGATCGATTCGTGGTTCTGGCTGTAGCAGCGAAGAAGAAGGACTTCGATCGAGCGGTTGCAGCAGCGACCGATCGCCTGGAGCGTCGCGCTTGACCGCGCGATAACAAGTCTATTATCATGACCTTGATGGCGACCCCAGAGAAAAACTTCGATGCGCTCTTGGCGGAGGAGCAGCTTGCCGATCCGAGCTTCCGCGCTGAGTGGCAGAGGCTCGCTCCCGCCCGAGAGTTTGCGGCAACGCTGCTGCGCTACCGCGCGGAGCACAAATTGAGTCAGAGAGCTCTGGCAGCGAAGCTGGGCGTTTCACAACCGCGCGTCGTCAAGCTCGAGTCCGGAGAGCACAACCCGGAGGTCGACACAATCATCAACGCGGTTCGGCGCCTGGGAATCGAGTTCGTGCTCGACGTGGCGCCCGCGAGTCGCAAGCCAACGCTTGTGACGGCCCGCGCCCAGAAGCGCGGAGCGATCGCCCACGACGATGTTTCCGTCGTGGCGGCTTCTTTTACGTAGTCCTTCTAGTAGGCCTCCGCGAAACGCTGGCAAAAAAGAAGGCCCGGCGCTTGAAGCAGCCTGGGCCTTCTTGAAGACGGGGAGGGATTTGAACCCCCGACGCGAGCCGTATCACGGACCCCGCTCTACCTGACTGAGCTACCCGTAGCTTTGTAAGTTCAGATCAAATTTTAGCTCAGCCAGGTAGAGACAGCTCCCACTCTCATTGAAAATCTCTGCATTGACGAGGTAAGCAGCAAGCCTCGTTAGGATTGTCAGATCAGCGTGCAGCCGAATCTTCTTGAGCCCTCTAACTCGCAGAGGCCTGAAGCCGAAATCGTCCTTTAGGCGTCCAAATTCGCGCTCGACTGCGCCGCGTCGCTTGATAGAGGCGCTTCCAACGCTCGGTTGTTCGAGGAATCAACGCGTGGAACCGACTGCTTGAGAGCCGTTCAGTCCATCACGCCCATGGACTGTGATACAGAGCAGTGCGAGGACAATCGGAAGATACCTAAATGCGCACGCACATCGATCTTGACACTGCATCTGAGGCTCCAATAGCGACCCCGCAGGGTTTGCCCCGCACGACTTCACGCGGGCCACAGCCAAGAGCACGGAGCCTTCCGCAGGGCAGAAATAGGGAGAACGCAAGGTCCAGGCCGTGAGCAAACTGCGACGATATCCGCGGGGCTCGGAGTGGCGAAAGTGGGATCTCCACCTACACGCACCTGGCACGAAGCTGAGCGACGAATACGAGAAGAGCGACGATGGGGAGGCGCTGGACCGCTACTGCAAGATCCTTGAGGCGTCCGATGTAGAGGTGTTCGGCATCACCGACTACTTCTCTTTGGACTGCTTCTTCACCGTGAGAGGACGCTACAGGAAGCTGTTTCCCCGGTCGGAGAAGGTTCTTTTCCCGAACTTGGAGTTGCGGCTCAACGAGACGGTCAATCGCGACCAACAAGAGGTTCATATCCACCTGATATTGCGGCCGGACATCGACGAAGACGTAGGGAACAAACTGCTGGGTCGACTGATGACCGAGTTGAAGGAAGACGGAGACGGGTCGCTGTTGTCATGTAGCGACCTCACGAGCACCGCCGAATACGAAAGCGCAACGGTGACTCGCGCAAGCATCGAAAGAGCGATCGACGAGACCTTCGGCAAGGGGGGCGTCCGAAGCGAGAATGCGTTGATCGTGGTGGCCAGCGGTGACAGCGGGATCCGGCCGTCAAAGGGCGTGAAGCGCAAGGAGAGCCTTGCCGATGAGATCGATCGGCTGGCCCACGCCATATTTGGCAATGTGTCGAACGTCGAGTACTTCCTCAACGTCGATCGGGCGCGGGACGGGTCGGGCGCCGTGGCGAAGCCGGTGTTCAGCGGCAGCGACGCGCACAGCTTCAAGCAACTTGAGGCACTGGGCAAGGACGTTACCGCTCAGGACCAGAAGTCGGTGACGTGGATCAAGGCCGACCCGACGTTCGAGGGGTTGCTGCAGACGCTGGTCGAGCCTCGCAGTCGGGTAAGGATCGGGGCGGCGCGGCCAGACCGCAAGGAGCCCTACAAGGTGATCGACTCAATTCAATTTTCGGGCCGCGAGGATTTCCCAGAGCGGTTGATGTTCAATCAGAACCTTGCCTCGGTGATAGGCAGCCGCTCTTCGGGGAAGTCAGCACTACTGGCCTACATCGCACACTCAATCGATCCGAGCTACACGGAGAGCCAACAGTTGGCAGCCGACCCTACGGCGAAAGAGGGCAAGGTTGGACCCGCACCGGGAATGACCTGGGCTGACGTTGAAGACGTCAAGTGCACCATCAAGTGGGTCGCGGGAGAGGGCCCTGGCAAGGTGATCTTCATCCCACAGAATTCTCTGTTTTGGATAAGCGAAGAACCGACGGAGATAACCGCGAAGATCCTGCCTACCCTCTACCGAATCGACCCTGACTTCGAGACCGCTCACCGCCAGATGCAAGCACAAGTCGATGCCGCGAACATCGAGATTCGCGATGCCGGCGAGGAATGGTTTCGAACTTCAGCAGACCGTGACGCAAGCAAGGAGGCGCTGCGCGATCTCGGGGACCGGGCAGCGATCACGGAAACCAAGAAGAGGATTGAGTGCGACATAGAGAAGTTGCGCGAGGAGTCTTCTCTCAGTGAGACGGAGACCAAAGAATATGAAGATTTGGGCCGTCGGCTCGCAGCGATCGGAGTCCGCCGGCGGGAGATCGACGTCGCAAGCCAGCAGCTCGCGCCTCACCTGATCGCGGCCAACGGCGGATATGAAGCTGCAGCCTCGGTTGATGCAACGCTGCGTCTGGCCCCGACCCCCTCTGAACTGCCGGAGACCCTTCGGCGTGACGCCGAAGCGCTTATCGAGAGCATGGAGAAAGACGCGCGCACGAAACTGGCGGATGCGATCAGCGCACACCAAGCGGAGCTCGACAAGGAGCTTGAGGATCTCCGGCAAGAGGAGGAGAAGCTGCGCACGGACAACAAGGTGCTGATCGAAAAGAATGAGGCAAACAGTGAGATCGAGGCCCTCGTGCAAGAAAAGAAGAAACAGGACGAGGCGTTGGATCGGATACAGAGCACCGCAGCCGAGATTGAGCAGCTGGGTAAAACACTAAGCGCCGCGGTGGATCGAATCGAGGCGGCGATAGGCAGACGCCAAGCGGCGGTCGAGCAGCTGGAGACGATTTTCGATAGCAAGCCACGGAATCTCGAGGGAGAGATGAGCTTCTCAATGGAGCAACGCCTGAGCCTGACGGCACAGGAAGGACTATCGCAACGACTGAACCGGCAGCAGGTGAGCGATTTCGTCGACCGTGAGAGCGGGGTCAAGCTGGAGTACTGCCAGGAGAAGGTGAGCGAGTTTTTGACAGCAATCCACTCGGGCGAACAGAAGGTGATAAAGGGGCAAGATGCGGAGGAGGTAGCGATCGATGTCCTGCTGGCCGCGCCAGAAGTGCGATTTGCGGCGGAGATAGAAGACGACCAAATCGGTGGTTTTGAGACCTCGACCATGACGCCAGGGAAGCAGGCGCTGTTCGCGCTGACGCTGATCTTGAACGAGTCTGAGGAGGCTTGGCCACTGCTGATCGACCAGCCGGAGGATGACCTGGACAGTCGGTCGATCTATGAGGTGCTGGTGAAATACCTCAGCGAGCGCAAGCAGGAGCGCCAGATAATCATGGTCAGCCATGATGCGAACCTGGTGATCGGGGCTGATTCCGAGCAGGTAATCGTCACCAACCGCCACGGCGATGATCGCCAAAACAAGGATGGGCGGATGTTCGGTTACTTCAGTGGCTCACTTGAGCACTCAAGCGAACACAAAGCTTCTCCGATTGCTTTTGAGTTGGGCGGGATACGTGAGCACGCCTGCGAAATACTTGACGGTGGCGAGGAGGCGTTCCGCAAGCGCCAGGAGAAGTACAAATTCCGCTGAGTAGGGCCTAAGTCCGATCATGCAATAGGGAAAGGGAGGGAGCGGCAGCAGAAAACCTTGTCGAAATCGGTCCCCATCGAGCTCAGGCGAACACCCTGAATGCTATTCGACCCTAGCGAGCCAGATTTCAGAGTTGCCCGCGAGTTCGCGGACGGCGATCGCATCGGCCGCCGCCTTCCGGATTCAGGACGGCCTCTAGGTTGGCGCCCTCAGGCATCGACGAGGACACGGCCGTCTCGGAGCGCCTCGTTGACCATCGTGCCTGGGACATCGCCCCATTTGTCGATGTGGCTGGCGCTGACGACGACGACGTCGAGGGCAACTTCAAGACTGCGCAACTCACGACGCAGGCGAGCCGACTCGGCCCGGCGCTTCGTGACCTCACCCGGCTCGATGACGAGCAGGTCGAGGTCGCTGTCCGGGCGGGCCTCGCCGCGGGCGCGCGAGCCGAAGAGGATCACCCGCGCTCCGGGCGCCGCCCTGGCGAGTCGCCTACCGGCCTCCTCGATCAACTTCTCGTTCGTCATGTGATCAAGCTAAAAGACCGGTGACTCGGTGTATGTCCCGAAGACCTCCTGCATCGCCGCGATCATCTCGCCCTCGGTGGCGCGAGCGCGGGCGGCGGCGATGATCGGTGGCATCAGGTTCTCCTCGGTGGCGGCGGCGCGCTTCAGCTCGGCGAGGGCGCTTTCGACCGCGGCACCGTCGCGCTTGGCGCGGGTCGCGGCTAGGCGGTCGACCTGCTTTCGCTCTAGGGCCGGGTCGATGCGCAGGATCGGGGTCGGCTCTTCGCCCTCCTGGGCGAAGTCGTTGACGCCGACGACGATGCGCTTGCGCTCGTCGACCTCACGCTGGTAGGTGAAGGCGGCGTCGGCGATCTCGCGCTGGGGGAAGTTGCGGCGGATCGCCTCGACCATCCCCCCCAGCTCGTCGATGCGGGCGAAGTAGCCGTAGGCGGCCTCCTCCATCTCGTCGGTCAGCTTCTCGACGAAGTAGGAGCCACCGAGCGGGTCGGCGGTATTAGCGACGCCGGTCTCGGTGGCGATGATCTGCTGGGTGCGCAGCGCCACCCGCACCGCCTCCTCGGTCGGCAGCGCCAGCGCCTCGTCGAAGGAGTTCGTGTGCAGCGACTGGGTGCCGCCGAGCACCGCGGCCAGCGCCTCCAGCGAGGTGCGGACGACGTTGTTGAGCGGCTGCTGGGCGGTCAGCGAGACGCCCGCGGTCTGGGCGTGGAAGCGCAGCCGCATCGACTCCTCGCGCTTGGCGCCGTAGGTCTCCTTCATCTCCCGCGCCCAGATGCGGCGGGCGGCGCGGTACTTGGCGATCTCCTCGAAGAAGTCGATGTGGGCGTTGAAGAAGAAGGAGAGGCGGGGGGCGAAGTCGTCGACGTCGAGGCCGCGCTCGAGCGCCCGCTCGACGTAGGTGAAGCCGTCCTTGAGCGTGAAGGCGAGCTCCTGCTGCGCGGTCGAGCCGGCCTCGCGGATGTGGTAGCCGGAGATCGAGACCGGGTGCCAGCGCGGCATGTGCTCCGAGCACCACTCGATCATGTCGGTGACCAGGCGCATCGCCGGCTCGATCGGGAAGCACCACTCCTTCTGGGCGATGTACTCCTTGAGGATGTCGGTCTGGATCGTGCCGCCGAGCTTCTCGGGCGGCACGCCCTGCTTCTCGCCGACGAGGACGTAGAAGGCGAGCAGGATCGCCGCCGGGGCGTTGATCGTCATCGAGGTGGTGACGCCGCCCAGCGGGATGCCGTCGAAGAGCTGTTCCATGTCGTCGAGGCTGTCGACGGCGACGCCCTCGCGGCCGACCTCGCCGAGGCTGCGGGCGTGGTCGGAGTCGTAGCCCATCAGCGTCGGCATGTCGAAGGCGGTCGAGAGCCCGGTCTGGCCGTGGTCGAGCAGGTAGTGGAAGCGCTCGTTGGTCTCCTCGACCGTGCCGAAGCCGGCGAACTGGCGCATCGTCCAGAGCTTGCCCCGGTACATCGACTCGTAGGGGCCGCGGGTGAACGGGTACTCGCCCGGGTTGCCGATCGTCTCCTCGGGATCGGCCGGCGCCTGTTCCGGGCCGTACAGCGGCTCGATCGGCTGTCCCGACATCGTCGAGAACTCCGCCTCGCGCTCTTCGAGCTGGGGTTTTGTGCCTGGCTCCGTAGCCATGCCGAGGAGTCTACGGCCCAGGTGCAACGCGTTAGGGGTCTATTTGCCGCCGAAAACGTTTCACCCGAAGAGGTCTCAGCGGCGGACGGGGAAGCGCCGCGGCGGGGGCGCCTTGCGGCGAGCTGCGATGCGGGAGCCGCCGAATCCGGCGATGGTCGCCAGCAGGGTGACCGCGATCGCGACGAGGCGGCGGCCGAGGCGCTCGAATCGCAGCGTCTGCCAGCCCTCCTCGCGGGCGATCTCCAGCAGCGGCGGGTCCGGGTTGACGACGACCGGGTTGCCGACGGCCCGCAGCATCGGCAGGTCGGAGATGGAGTCGGAGTAGGCGTAGGAGGCGGCGAGGTCGATGTCGTGCTCGGCGGCGAAGGCCTGCATCGCCTCGACCTTCCCGGGGCCGTAGACGAAGGGACCGTCGAAGCGGCCGGTGAAGCTGCCTTCGTCATCGAGCTCATAGCGGGTGCCGATGCCGCCGTCCATGCCGAGCACGTTGGCAAGCGACTCGACCACGTCGTGGCCGGCGGCGCTGACGATGAAGGTGGCGCGGCCGGCGTCCTGGTGTGCGTAGACCTCATCGAGCATCTGCGGGTAGACGCGGGGCAGGATCGCCGCCATTACTTCCGGCCCCATTCGGTCGACGGTCGTCGCGGACAGGCCGGAGATCAGCTCCCGGGCGACGCGCAGGACCTCTTCGGTGCGCGCGTCGGTCGTCCCTCGCAGCCGGTAGCGCATGTGCTCCACGACCCACCCGGCCAGCTGCCGGCGGCTGACGATCTTGCGCTTGGCCGCGATGCGGGCGAACTGCATCCCCGAGGACCCCGCCATCAGGGTCTTGTCCAGGTCGAAGAAGGCAGCCGCCCGCTGCACGGCCCTACACCTCGATGACGATCGCGTCGCCCTGGCCGCCGCCAGAGCAGATCGCGGCCACGCCGATGCCACCCCCGCGCCGGCCGAGCTCGTGCACGAGCGAGCCGACGATGCGGGAGCCCGAGGCGCCGATCGGGTGACCGAGCGCGATCGCGCCGCCGTTGACGTTGACGTTCTCCTCCTCGACGCCGAGCATCCGCATCGAGTTGAGCGCGACAGAGGCGAAGGCCTCGTTGATCTCCCAGAGGTCGACGTCCTCGGGGCTCTTGCCGATCTTCTCCAGCGCCTGCTTGGCGGCGTTGGCGGGAGTTTTCGCCAGGTAAGGGAAGTCGTCGGCGACGGTGCCGTAGGCGAGGACGCGGCCCAGGACGGTGCGGCCCTCCTTCTCGGCCCACTCCTCGGAGGCGACGACGATCGCGCCGGCGCCGTCGTTGACGCCCGGGGCGTTGCCGGCCGTGTGGGTGGCGTCCTCGCCGCCGATCGCACGCAGCCCGGCGAGGGTCTCGACCGTGGTCTCGGCGCGGATTGCCTCATCGGACTCGATCGTGCTCTCGCCCTTGCGGGACTTGACCGTGACGCCGGCGATCTCGTCGGCGAGGCGGCCGGCGTCGGTCGCCTCGGCGGCGAGCCGGTGCGAGCGCTCGGCGAAGCGGTCCATGTCGGCGCGGGTGATCTCCAGCTCGTTGGAGACCTCGCTCGCCTCGTTGATCATCTGCTTCTCGGTGAAGGGGTTGGTGAGCCCGTCGTGGACCATCGAGTCGATCGTCTCGACGTGGCCCATCCGGTAGCCGAAGCGGGCGCCCGGGAGCAGGTGGGGAGCCTGGCTCATCGACTCCATGCCGCCGGTTACGGCGACGTCGGTGTCGCCGGCGCGGATCGCCTGGTCGGCGATGCCGATCGAGCGCATGCCCGAGGCGCAGACCTTGTTGATCGTCTCCGAAGGCACCTCCTTGGGGATGCCGCCTTTGATCTGGGCCTGGCGCGAGGGGATCTGCCCCTGGCCGGCCTGCAGAACCTGGCCGAAGACGACCTGCTCGACCTGCTCGGGGTCGACGCCGGAGCGCTCCAGCGCCGCGGAGATGGCGTGACCGCCTAGGTCGGTTGCGTCGAGGGAGGAGAGGGTCCCGCCCATCTTGCCGAAGGGCGTGCGTGCGGTACCGAGGATCACTGTGCTGGGCATGGCTGCCTTTCTCTGAGTGTTTATGCCGGGTCTCGGCTCGATCAGGGCCGCCTGGCCCACACCCGGGAAGATAGCGGCAGGCCGCAGGGGGCCGCTGTGCGCAACGTCATAGACTCGCGTAACCCCGATGCGCGTTTCCGTCAGCCAAGTCGAGATTCCCGCGGTCGACGCCGACCTGCTCGCCGTGGGGCTCTGCGAGGGCGGGGAGCTGCCGGGGGAGCTCTCCTCCGCGCCGGGCGCGGCCGACGCCAAGGGGGGCTTCAAGAAGCTGGCGACGTTGCATCCCGAGGGCCTGGCCCGGGTCCTCGTGGTCGGCCTCGGCAAGCGCGAGGAGCTCGACGCCGAGCGTGCCCGGGTCGCCGCCGCGCTGGCGGCGAAAGAGGCCGGCAAGCTGAGCGCGACATCGATTGCTTGGGCCCTGCCCGGCGCCGAGGACGACGCGGCTCTCGCCGAGGGCCTGGTCACCGGCACGATCCTCGGCGCCTACAGCTTCGACCGCTTCAAGAGCGCCGACCCGGACGACCCCGAGCCGCCTGCGGTCGACTCGCTGACCCTGCTGGCGCCCGACAGCGTCGCCGCGGCGACCGAGGCGGCCCGGATCTGCGCCGAGGCGCAGAACCGCGCCCGCGACCTGCAGAGCCTGCCCTCCAACATCGCGACTCCTTCCTTCCTGGCCCGGCGGGCGCGCGAGATCGCCTCCGCGCACCCCGCCGTGACCGCCGACGTGCTCGGCCGCGAGGAGATCGAGGCCAAGAAGATGGGCGGTCTGGTCGCAGTGAGCCAGGGCAGCGCCGAGGAGCCGAAGCTGGTCGTCCTGCGCTACGAGGGCGGCGGCTCGGGCAAGACCCTCGGCTTCGTCGGCAAGGGCGTCACCTTCGACACCGGCGGCATCTCGCTGAAGACGCCGGCCGGCATGCACGAGATGAAGATGGACATGTCGGGCGCGGCGGCGGTGCTCGAGGCGGTGGGCGCGATCGCCGAGCTGGGCCTCGAGCTCGACCTGATCGCCGTCGTGCCCTCGACCGAGAACATGCCCTCCGGGACGGCGATCAAGCCCGGTGACGTCATCACCCAGTACAACGGCAAGACGGTCGAGGTCAACAACACCGACGCCGAGGGGCGCCTGATCCTCGCCGACGCCCTCGCCTACGCGATCGAGCTCGGCGCAGAGCAGGTCGTCGACATCGCAACGCTGACCGGAGCAGTGATGATCGCCCTGGGCTCGACCCACGCCGCCGTGATCTCCAACGACGACGAGCTGGCCGGCGCGGTCGAGGGGGCCGGCCGCGAGACCGGCGAGCTGGTCTGGCGCCTCCCCCTCCACCCCGAGTACAAGGCGCTGATGAAGGGCACGGTCGCCGACCTCACCAATGCCGCGCCCAAGCGCAAGGCGGGCACGATCACCGCCGCCTCCTTTCTCGAGGAGTTCGTCGGCGAGACGCCCTGGGCCCACGTCGACATCGCCGGCACCGCCTGGGACGTCGGCCGCCCCTACACGGGCAACGACGCCAACGGCTTCGGCGTGAGGCTGCTGACCGCGCTGGCGCGCGAGCTGGCCGGCTGAGCCCTTACCTGCCGTCGCCGCCAGCGCGGCGCTGCCCGTCGGCGAGCACGATGTACTCCTCGACCATCAGCTTGTCCTTGATTCGCCCGGCGGCGCGCTTCATCGCAATCAGATGGTCGATCGAGGCGACCTTGACCATGTGGCCGAACACTTCGCGATCCACCGCAGCCGACCTCAACTCGTCGTAGGACGGCATTCCTGCCGCACCCGCGAGCACGTCGAAATCTCCGAATGGAGTGATGAAGGTGAAATTGGCACCGTTCTCGATGGTCTGCGCATCAAGAATGAAGGGGGCATCCGCCGGGGCGCCCCGGAGACGGACACCGATCTCCCCGAGGGCTGCGACCAGGCGCTCCACGTTGTCACGACCACGGGCGTAGAGAACATCGAGGTCATAGCTCGGATAGCTGGATCCGTGCAATATCCCGGCCTGTCCACCGATCAAGACGAAATCCACGCCATGGGCGATCAACGGCCCAAGCAGCCTGTCTATTTCCGGAGCTTTGACGGGCAGCGATCGCGCGTCGTTCACCATGCCTCCCGACGAGGGAGTGGGCTGCTTGCGATCACCTGATTGGCGAAGGCCCTCCCGTATTCCAGGCGCTCGGACGGCGAGAGCTTCAACCGCTCGGCGTTCAGCGTGCGGTCGATTCCCGAGTCACGGGGCTGAGCCTTCAGCGCCAGATCCTCACCCAGCAGGTAGAGCAACTCCCTCAGGGTCTCGACCGACGGGGAGATCCTGTCCCGCTCGATGCGTGAGATCGCAGACTGCGTCGTCGAAGCGCGCATCGCAAGCTGCTTTTGGCTGATCCCGTGCCTTTTACGGGCTTCTTGCAGTAGCTGTCCAGGCGTATTCACGCCTGGAATATAGCAAATATGTATTTATCGCATATCTGCTAATAAGCTTCCAGGATCATGCAGGTGGCGATGCCGTGGGCGAGCAGCTTGCCGCTGTCGGCCGCGGTCAGGTTGGCCTCGGCGGTGGCCTGGCGGCGACCGCCGTAGAGGACGCTGGCCTCGCAGAGGACGCGGCCGGTGTCGCGGGTGATCGGGCGCACGTACTTGGCCTCGAGGCCGAGGGAGGTGTAGCCGACGCCGGCGGGGAGGGTCGTGTGCACGGCGCAGCCGAGGGCGGAGTCGAGCAGGGTCGCCGCGTAGCCGCCGTGGACGACGCCGATCGGGTTGTAGTGCTCCTCCCCCGGTTCGCCCTCGAAGACGACGCGGCCCTCTTCGAGCTCGACCGGCCGGAGGCGCATCGTCACCGCGATCGGCGGCGGCGGCACCTTGCCGGTCACCACCGCTGTCATGTACTCCATGCCAGTCATCGTCGCCCCGGCGGCCGCCGTGGGCACAGGGTCCTGCCAGACGAGCGTGCGAGTGCGAGCGCTCTCTGGACTGGTCTCGGCGAAGGCTTCGGCGACGTCCTGGGCGGTGCCCTCGGGCGCCGTGACGACGGTGCTCTCGCCGCTCACCGGCCGCCCCCGCGACCACGCGCGGCGGCCGGCTCACGCAGCGCCCGCGGGCTCGCGGGATAGATCAGGTCGGCGGTGATCTCTGCTTGGGTGATCGCCACTCGTGGCGCCTTGGTCCGGCGGTCGTGCCTATGTCTCGGGATCAGCCTCATCACTTCCTCCATTTCCGCCCCCATCGCTGACTTCGTCTTTTCCGGTGCATATGCACCTCTAACGACGAAGTCAGCGGTGTGGGTTGCTTGACGCAACTTGTATTGGCCTGACCTTAGCTCAGTGAGTTGCTTGACGCAACCTTGTGTGCGAAGATCACTCTGTGCTGCGCAACGACTATCCGGGACAGGTCTGCTCGATCGCCCGTTCCCTCGAGGTGATCGGCGAGCGCTGGACGCTTTTGATCGTGCGCGACGTGATGAACGGCAGGCGCCGCTTCGACGAGCTGCAGAAGGGCCTCGGCGTCGCCCGCAACGTGCTCTCCGCCAGGCTGCAGCGGCTGGTCGAGGAGGACATCCTCGAACGGCGCGCCTACCAGCGCAGTCCCGAGCGCTACGAGTACTTCCTCACCGAGAAGGGGCTAGACCTCTGGCCCGCCCTGGTCGCGCTGCTCCACTGGGGGGACCGCCACTCCCCCAACCCCGACGGCCCGCCGATGCTGATCGTCCACAAGGAGTGCGGCGGGGCGGTCAGCGACCGCGGCACCTGCGAGAGCTGCGGCAAGGTCCTCCACGCCCGCGACGCGCGCCCGGTCCCCGGCCCCGGCCTGGAAGGCACGATCGGTGAAGCGAGCGAGCTTGCGGCGCGCTAGCTTTGGCTGAGCGGCCAAACGGCAAAAGCGACTCAGGAGGGCTCGGTATGGCGACGGCAGCGGAGACACAGGTGCGCGACAGGATCTTCATCGGCGGCGAGTGGGTCGAGCCGGAGGGCTCGGAGACGATCGAGGTGATCAACTCGACCACCGAGGAGCCGATGGGGACGATCCCCGCCTGCACGCCGGCAGACGCCGACCGCGCGGTGTCCGCCGCCCGCGACGCCTTCGAGACCTGGTCGCAGGTCTCGCGTGAGGAGCGCGCCGGCTACCTGAGCGCGATCGCCGCCGGGCTCGGCGAGCGCTCCGAGGAGATCGCGGCGACGATCGCCCAAGAGCTGGGCATGCCGCTGAAGCTGAGCCAGATCATCCAGGCGGGACTGCCCACCGGGCAGTTCGCGGCGATGCCGGGGCTGATGGAGGAAGTCGCCTGGGAGGAGGAGATCGGCAACTCGCGCGTGCTGCGCGAGCCGGCCGGCGTACTCGGCGCGATCACTCCCTGGAACTACCCGCTCAACCAGATCGCCGCCAAGGTCGCCCCCGCCCTCGCCGCCGGCTGCACCGTGGTGCTGAAGCCGAGCGAGGTCGTGCCGCTCAACGCCTTCATCCTCGCCGAGGTGATCGAGGCCGCCGGCCTCCCTGCCGGGGTCTTCAACCTCGTCACCGGCACCGGGCCGGTCGTCGGCGAGGCGATCGCCGGCCACCCGGGCGTCGACATGGTCTCCTTCACCGGCTCCACCCGCGCCGGCCGTCGCGTCTCCGAGCTCGCCTCGGCGACGGTGAAGCCGGTGGCGATGGAGCTCGGCGGCAAGTCGCCGAACGTGATCCTCGACGACGCCGACCTCACCAAGGCCGTCCCCGACGGGGTCGCCAAGTGCTACCTCAACTCGGGCCAGACCTGCAGCGCCCTGACCCGGATGCTGGTCCCGCGCGAGAAGCTGGCCGAAGCCGAGCAGATCGCCGCCCAGACGGCCGAGGCCTTCACCCCGGGCGACCCCTTCGAGGAGTCGACCCGGCTCGGGCCGCTGGTCTCCGAGGTGCAGCGCGAGCGCGTGCGCGGCTACATCGAGAAGGGCGAGACCGAGGGGGCGAAGCTCGTCACCGGCGGCGCCGCGCCCCCCGAGGGGCTCGAGCGCGGCTACTTCGTCCGCCCGACCGTCTTCTCCGAGGTGACGCCGGAGATGACGATCGCCCAGGAGGAGATCTTCGGCCCGGTGCTCTCGCTCCAGCCCTACGACGACGAGGACGACGCGGTGCGGATCGCCAACGACACCGTCTACGGACTGGCCGGCGGGGTCTGGTCGGCGGACCAGGACCGCGCGATCGGCGTCGCCAAGCGGCTGCGGACCGGGCAGATCGAGATCAACGGCGGGGCGTTCAATCCGCTGGCGCCTTTCGGGGGCTACAAGCAGTCCGGGCACGGGCGGGAGAACGGGCGTTATGCGATCGAGGAGTTGCTGCAGGTCAAGAGCCTGCAGCTCTGACGACGTTCTCGGCGCGCGGGTGGCGTGAGTAACGGCATAGGCTGCACGCTCTTGGACTTCGAGCTTTCAGATGAGCAGCGGCTGCTGCGCGACACGGTGCGGGAGTTCGCGCTGGCTGAGGTGAAGCCGGTGGCGGAGGAGCTGGACCGGACCAAGAGCTTTCCTTATGAGATCGTCGAGAAGCTCGGGGGGTTGGGGCTGATGGGGATTCCGTTTCCGCAGGAGTACGGCGGGGGCGGGGCGGACACGCTGTCCTATGTGCTGGCGGTGGAAGAGCTGGCTCGGATCGACTCTTCGGTTTGCATCACGATGGCGGCGCACACGTCTCTGGGGACGATGCCGATCTACCTGTGGGGGACGGATGAGCAGAAGGACGAGTGGTTGCCTCGGCTCTGCAGCGGCGAAAAGCTTGCCTCGTTCGGTCTGACCGAGCCGGAGGCCGGGTCGGACGCGGGCAATGTGCGGACTACGGCGAAGCTGGAGGACGGCGAATGGGTGGTGAACGGCGCCAAGCAGTTCATCACCAATTCCGGGACCGACATCTCCGGCTGCGTCTCGATCACCGCAGTCACCGGCGAGGCGAACGGGCGCAAGGAGATCTCCAACCTGATCGTGCCCACCGGGACGCCGGGCTACGAGTTCGGCGAGCCCTACCGCAAGATGGGCTGGAACGCCTCCGACACGCGTCCCCTCACCTTCGAGGACTGCCGGGTGCCCGAGGCCAGCCTGCTCGGCCGCCGCGGCGAGGGCTTCAAGAACTTCCTCCACATCCTCGACGGTGGCCGGATCGGCGTCGCCGCGATGGGCGTCGGCCTCGCCCAGGGCGCCCTCGACGAGGCGATCGCCTACGCCAAGGAGCGCCAGGCCTTCGGCCAGGCGATCTCCAAGTTCCAGTCGATCCAGGCCAAGATCGCCGACCTCTCGGCCCAGATCGAGGCGGCGCGCCTGCTCACCTGGCGGGCGGCGCTGGAGAAGGAGGCCGGCAAGTCCTTCACCCTCACCGCCGCCCAGGCGAAGCTGATCACCGGCCGCCTCGCAGTGCGGGCGACCGAGGAGGCGGTGCAGATCCACGGCGGCTACGGCTACATCGAGGAGTACCCGGTCTGCCGCTTCTACCGCGACGCCAAGATCCTCACCATCGGCGAGGGCACCGACGAGGTGCAGCAGATGGTGATCGCCCGCCAGCTCGGCTGCTGAGCTGGCGGCGGTAGCGGCTTCGGCGAGCGCCTATCGCGGTCCGTGCTTGAACCCCAAGTTCATTGCGACATCGTACCAAAAAATAATGAGGATTCAACGCGAAAACAGAGGAACGACTCAACGAGCCGGCTGCGAAGTGACCGAGCCCTCGGGGCGGGAGGCGACCTCGGCGGCGCGGCCGACGCGCTCGCCTATGCCGTATTGGGAGCAGATCGTCAGCTCGTGCTCGCGCAGCAGTGGCCGGGTCGGATCGACCACGGGGGAGCTGCGGATCGTCCGGCTGGCATGGGCCACCCAGACGCGACCGGCAGCGGCGGCGCAATCGCGCAGCGGAACCACCACCAAGGCCCTTCCGAAGCGGCCCTGCCTGACGATCAGCCAGGTGGGGTCGCCGCTCTGCGCGTCGACGAAGAGTCCGTGGACCTCGCCGACGCCGGACCCGCCAGAGTCGTCGACCCCGTAGCCGATCCAGGCCCTCGCCTCGCTCGGCGAGAAAGCCGCCGGGGCCCCCGGCTCACCCATCCGCCTGCCTCTCGAGCAGCTCCGACGCGGCGCTGGCGGGGTCGAGCTCACGCCTCACCACCCGCTCCAGGAGCCTGGCGGTCTCGGGGTCGCTGGCGGCTGTCGCCTCCATCCGCCGCCGCATCCGCGAGGTCGCGATCCCCAGCACCTCGTTGCGCAGGTTGCGGGCGCGGCGCTGCTCCAGGGTCCCGGCGGCCTCGATGTGGGCACGGTGGCGGTCGATCGCCTCGGCCAGCTCGGCCACTCCCTCCCCGCGGGCGGCCTCGGTGCGCAGGATCGGCACCTGCCAGCCCTCGGGATCGTGGGAAAGCGCGAGCACGCTGCGAACCTCGCGCACCATCGTGTCGGTCATCGGGTGGTCGGCCTTGTTGACGACGATCACGTCCGGGATCTCCATCACCCCCGCCTTCAGGGCCTGGATCGAGTCACCCGAGCCCGGCATCAGGGCGAGCACGATCGTGTCGGCGTGGTCGACGATGTCGATCTCGGCCTGGCCGACGCCCACCGTCTCGATCAGGACGTCGTCCTTGCCGGCGGCGTCCATCGCCAGGGCAACCTGCAGGGCCGCCTCCGAGAGCCCGCCCAACGCCCCGCGGGAGGCCATCGAGCGGATGAAGACGCCGGGGTCGAGGAAGTGGTCGGAGAGGCGGATCCTGTCCCCCAGCAGGGCCCCCTGGGTGAAGGGGCTGGAGGGGTCGATCGAGAGCACGGCCACCTGCCGGTCGGCTTTGCGCAGCTCTGCGGTGAGGGCGCCGATCAGCGTGCTCTTGCCGACCCCGGGCGGTCCGGTGAAGCCGACGATCCGCGCCCTGCCCGTCCGCGGGTAGACCTCGCGCACGAGCTCCCAGCCGGCCGGGTCGTCGGACTCGATCAGCGTGATCGCCCGCGCCAGGGCGCGCTTGTCCCCGGCGACGAGGCGCTCGGAAAGCGAGGTGGCCTTGGCGGAGTCGGGCACGGCCCGGTGAGTCTAGAGTCCCGGCCGCCGTGATCCGCCTCGCAAGATTCATCGCCGGCAACGGGATGCTCAACCACCGCTACGGGAAGCTCCTCTGGCGCTACCTCTGGCGCCGCCTGCTGACCCGCGCCGGGCGCCGCTGGCGCACCTCCGGGATGGTCTTCCTCGGGCGCGGGCTCGAACTGGAGGTCGGCCGCAGGGGGCGGCTCGAGCTCGGGCGCTTCGTCTGGATCGGCGACGGGACGAAGATCCGCTGCCACGAGGGCCGGGTCGAGATCGGCTCGAAGACCGTGATGGGCCAGGAGTGCACGATCTCCGCCTACCAGCGGGTGCGGATCGGCGAGCAGTGCGTGATCGCCGACCGGGCGATGTTCATCGACTTCGACCACGGCGTGGTCGAAGTCGAGCGGCCGATTCGCCTGCAGGGCATCTACAAGCGCGACGTCGAGGTCGGGTCCAACGTCTGGATCGGCTACGGCGCCTGCATCCTGCGCGGCGTCCGCGTCGGCGACAACTCGATCGTCGGCACCAACTCGGTGGTGACGAAGGACGTCCCTGCCAACGCCGTCGTCGGCGGCATCCCGGCCCGCGTCATCCGCATGCGCGAGGCGCCGGAGGAGCTGCGCTGGCCCGAGCCGGTCGAGCCGGATCCGGAGGCGTGGACGACGCTGCAGCCGCCTGTACATGAATGAGGGTTATTGTCTGTCAGCTGATAGATTTCCGAGCCTGTCGTTGCGCGGTCGTTCTACTGTGGCGGTGCTTCCGCGCTCGCGATGTGGACTATGCATCCGCCAGCGAGAACAATGCCGCCCGTGGACATCGCCACCCTCTTCGGGGAGAACCTCGCGCGCTGCCGCCGGCGCGCGCAGATGTCGCAGGAGGAGCTGGGCATCCGCGCCTCCCTCCACCGGACCGAGATCAGCCAGCTGGAGCGAGGGTTGCGCGTGGCCCGCATCGACACCCTGGTCAAGCTCGCCGGCGCGCTCGGCGTCTCCCCCGGAGAGCTGATCGAGGGAATCGACTGGAGCCCCGGCAGCACCACGACCGGTCAGTTCATGCTCGCGCCGAAGACGCAGGCGGAGCTGAACTAGCCGTTCAGGCGGCGCTGGTCTCGCCGACCAGGTCGGCGTAGACGGACGCCGTCTGCTCGGCGACGTCGCCCCAGTCGAAGCGGCGCAGGTGCTCGTAGGCTTCGGCGACGAGGCTGCGGCCGAGCTCGTCGTCGGAGAGGACGCGGATCGCGACCTCGGCCAGGGCTTCGGGATCGTGGGCGCGGAAGCGCAGGCCGGCCTCCTCGTGCGGGACGACCTCGCGCAGGCCGCCGGTGTCGGCGACGATGCAGGGGCAGCCGCTGGCCATCGCCTCCAGGGCGACCAGACCGAAGGGCTCGTAGATCGAGGGGACCACGGTCAGGTCGGCGATCCGGTAGAGCGAGTGCAGCACGTCGTCGCCGATCCAGCCGAGGAAGGTCCCGTGCTCCATCAGCCCCAGCTCCTCGGCCTGCTTGTGCAGCTCGTCCTCGTGCGTGCCCGAGCCGGCGATCAGGAAGCGCGTCCCCGGCACCTCCTCGATCAGCCGCGGCATCGCCTCCAGGGCGAGCTGGAAGCCCTTCTCGTAGACGAGGCGGCCGATCAGCAGCACCAGCTTCTCCTCCGGGCCGGCGAACTCCGAGCGCAGCCGCGCCAGCTCCTCGGGGTCCTGCGGCTGCAGATCGTCGGGGTCGATCCCGTTGGGGATCACCGAGATCCGCTTCTCCTCGACCCCGAAGATGTCGGCGATCTGCTCGCGCATGTAGTGGGAGCAGGCGATCACCCGGTCGGAGCGGTTGGTGATCCAGCGCTCGACCCCGTGGATGTAGGTCTGGGGGTGCTCCTCGACCCAGCCCTGGTGGCGGCCGTGCTCGGTGGCGTGGATCGTCGTCACCAGCGGCGCGTCGAAGCGCTTGGCGAGGTGGTCGCAGGCGTTGGCGACGAGCCAGTCGTGGCCGTGGACCAGGTCGAAGCTGAAACGGTCGCCGAGCTCGACCCCGGCGGCGAGCATGTCGGAGTTCATCCGCTCGACCCAGGCGACGAACTCGCCCAGATCGGTCGGCCGCTTCGGCTCGCGGATGCGGTGGATGAAGACCCCCCCGCCGCGCTCCTCGGCCGGCGACTCCTCCCCGCCGCGGGTGAGCACGTGGACCTCGACGTCGCAATCGACCAGCGCCTCGGAGAGCTTGCGCACGTGGCGCGCCAGCCCACCCTCGATCAGAGGCGGGTACTCCCAGGAGAGGATCAGGACACGGGTCACGGTTGGAGGAGCGGCGAGAGGCTCAGGTCCGGGGCGAGTGCGCTCAGGCGCGGATCGGCGATGGCCGGGGAGTCTATGGCCTCCAGGGAAGCTTGGGAGTGGAATATCGCCCGCCGGAAGGCGTAGTCCCCCGCCTGGCCGCGCTTGTCGAGGAAGGCCCAGTCGCTTGCCTGCGTCGCCAGCAGCTCCCGCGCGGCCCGGACCGCGGCCCCGCCCCGCAGCCCCGCGGAGAGGGCCCGCAGCAGCCGCAGCTCCAGTCGCCGCGCCCCCCAGGCGAGGTCGGAGACCGCCGGCGAGTCCCAGGTGCTCAGGTCCTTGTCCTCGCCCCAGGTGGACGCGGCAAGCGGCCGCTCGACCGGCGGATGCTCGGCGAGGGCCTCGGGGACGGTGAGCAGGCGGACCCCCGAGGCGGCGGCCCCGGCGAGCACCTCGCGCAGCCAGGTCGCCCCCTCCGACCACCAGTGGCCGAGCAGCTCGGTGTCGATCGCGAAGACGAGCAACCCGCGGCGGCCGCGGGAATCGGCGAACTCGCGCAGGCGGCGGGCGGCGGCGGCGAGGAACTCTCCCGCCTGACGGCGTGCCGCCGCCTCGCCGGCGGCCGGGTCGTAGCCGCCGCCGCCGACCCTCCAGATGCGCACGCCGCGCAGCGATTTGCCGGCGAACTGGGCATGCGCGGGGTCGGAGGGATAGCCGTCGAGCGACCAGAGCCACTGGATCGCCTCCCAGTCGATCGGCAGGGCGACGGGCCCCGCCTCGGTGGCAACCGGCTCCAGCGCGTCCAGGGACTCGCCGTGGGCGCTCTGGTCGACGCAGAACCAGCGGACTCCCGTCTCCGCCAGGCGCCACTCGAGACCGGGGACGTAGGCGCACTCGGGCAGCCAGAACCCCCCGCCCCAGCCGAATCGCCGCCGGTGTGAGCGGATGCCGGCGTCGAGTTGCAGCCTCAATCCCTCCCGGGTCGCCAGCAACGGCAGCACGGCATGGGTCGCCGACGACGCCGCGAGCGCTACCCGGCCCTCCCCCACCGCGGACTGAAACGCACGCAGCGGGTCCCCCCCGTGCCCGTCGAGCAGCTCGAGCGCGTGCCGGTAGCGGGCCAGCTCCCCCTCGCAGGCGTCACGGCACTCGGCCGGCACCTCCGGCGCGTCCCGCTCTGCCGCCCCGATCCTCCACTCGACCAGGAACCGGCGCAGCCTCTCGGCGACCCCCGGGTCCTCCAGCTGATCCGCCAGCACCGGCGTCACGGTCATCGTCAGCTTCTCGGCGACCTCGAGCACCGGTAGGTAGGAGCGGACAACCGCGTCGAACAGCCACTCCTCCCCGAACGGGTACGTCCCGAATCCCTCCACGTACGGCATGTGGGAGTGGAGGACGATCGCGAGATCGCCGGCGCTGCCCTCAGGGGACATGGCAGACGGCGAGGAAATCCAGGGCCCGGTCGAGATCGTCCTGCCGGAGCGCGAAGTCCGAGGCCGCGATCGCCGGGGTGAAGCGATCGTAGAACGGCTTCGTCAAGCGCAGCGTCTTGTGGACGTGGTCCCAGCCGAGCTCGAGCGCGATCTCGTGCGCGCGCAGCTTGCGGGCGTGGAAGAGACCGAACAGCTCGACCCGGGGGAAGTGGCTCTCGCAGAGCCGGCGGAACTCCTCGGCCCGGTACTCGTGCACGTGCCAGGGGTTGTCGGACTTCTCGGCGCCCGGGGGCGCCAGGGTCAACAGGTTTGGGGTGGAGACAAAGGCGACCCCGCTCGGGGACAGCAGCGACTTGAAGTGCTCGAGGATCGCGCCCGCGTCCTGCACGTGCTCGATCGTCTGCAGGAAGACGACGACGTCGCAGGGCTCGGAGAAGCTCTCGACCAGGTCGCGCTCGAAGCGCAGGTTGGGGCGCACGTAGCGCAGGCGCGCGTGCTCGTGCGCCTCGGGGTTGGCGTCGACGCCGACCACGCTCGCCGCCGCGCCGGCGAGGACGTCGGAGCCGTAGCCCTCGCCGCAGGCCATGTCGACCACCCGCTGACCCGCGGCCCTCGCAGCGATCCACTCGTAGACGACGAGGTGGCGCCGGTACCAGTAGTTCTCCTCGGGCACGTCGGGGAGTGTGCGCTCGCCGGTCAGCGGCAGCGGGGGCACCCCCTCGGGCTGGTTTTCCTGGACGTACTCACGTGTCACGGCCCAGGACCGTATTGTTCCCGGCCGCATGCCGGCTTCCCCGACAGCGACGCCCGAGCACATCAAGGACGTCAACACCCGCTACCACGACGCGGCCGCCCACGAATACGACGCCAAGTGGGGCATCGACTTCGGCGACACCGGGCAGGAGCAGGTGCGCGCAAAGCTGCTCAAGGCACTGGGGGGACGCGACGGCCAGAGCTTCGGCGCCGGGCTGGAGATCGGCTCAGGGACCGGCTACTTCTCGCTCAACCTGCTGCAGCTCGGCGTAATCGAGAGCCTCACCGCCACCGACATCTCGGCCGGGATGCTGAAGCAGCTGGCGAGCACCGCCGAGGGCCTCGGCCTCGAGGTCGAGACCGCCCAGACGGAGGCCGAGGAGCTGCCCTTCGAGGACGAGAGCTTCGACCTCGTCTTCGGCCACGCGGTCCTCCATCACATCCCCGATCTCGACAGGGCCTTCGCCGAATTCCGCCGCGTGCTGCGCCCGGGCGGGGCGATCGCCTTCGCCGGCGAGCCCTCCCGCTACGGGGACCGCCTCGCCGCCCTGCCGAAGCGGGCGGGCCTGCTCGTGGCACCGGCCTGGCGCCGCCTCGTCCGGGCCCGACCCCGCGCGATCGCGGAGGGCGAGCAGTCCGAGGGCCACAGCCTCGAGGGCGAGGTCGACGTGCACGCCTTCGCCCCCGCCGACCTGCGGCGCCTGCTGCGCGACGCCGGCTTCGAGGACCGCCACGTCGGCGGCGAGGAGCTGCTCGCCAACGCCTGGGGCTGGGGCCTGCGCACGGTCGAGTCCAGCGCCGAGCCCGAATCGATCTCCTGGAGGTGGCGGAGCTTCGCCTTCCGCAGCTACATCGCCCTGCAGAAGGTCGACAGCCGCCTGCTCGAGCCCCACCTCCCGGCCGAGCTCTTCTACAACCTGCTCGCCTCCGGCCGCAAGCCGGCCTAGCCGGCGGCTCATTGAAGGATTGTGCGCGTATAGCGCACACAAACCTTCAGCCAGTTGATTCAAGGCGCGAAACGACGGTCGCCAGCGTCGCCCGAGTCCGGGCGGGCTCGAAACGAACCTGGCTGGCGGTAAAGCGCAGCGTCGTCAGGCCAGCCGCCGTATGGGCCTGGTCTCGCTCTCGGTCCTTCTTCTGCTGTCCGGCGGTCCGGTGGTACCGCAGGCCGTCGGTCTCGACAATGAGTCCAAGCTCAGACCAGTAGAAATCGACGCGATAGCCGTTGACCTCGACTTGCGTCCGTGGAATTGGCAGCCGTGCAGCGCGAACGAGCTCCAGAAAGCGTCGCTCCAGCTCAGAGTCGGTCATTGAGAATGTCTCGGACTCGAGCAATGAGCGGATGGCGGCGAGACCAGGCCGACGGGGGATGTCGTCGAGCGACGTGCGCAAAGCGATGGGGTCGACCAAGTCGAGTCGATCCGCCTCGCGAATCGCTCGTTGCATGACATCGCTTGGCTTGCGGCTGGCAACATCCACGAGCGTCGCGACGGGGTCGGTAACTGGAATGCCGTCTACTTCGCGGCGATCAGCCACATCGAGGCCCAAGCGACGATGCACGCGGATACCTGGCCGTTGTCTAGCCACTCCGTACGGCACAACGACGTCGATGCATCCATCCCAGGCCAGCATCCCCCAGAGCGACGCTGCGCTCGAATGACTGAGTAGCGCTGCCGGGCCAGCGCACAACACTGCCGCCATCCATCGTCCGCGCCGGTCGACTTCCGGTCTCCCCACCGCGTAGACGCCCCTCCAGAGCGGGTGCAGACGCCCCGCGGAGACACGGCGTTGAATGGTGTCGCCACTGAGACCATTGGCGAGCAGCTGCGCTCTGGTGACAACGCCATGCTGCCTCCTCACCAGGGCCCACAGCTCTCCTGGCGTTCGTTGAAACCTTTTGCGCGCCATGCGCATACAAGGCTTCAACGAGCAATTCTCACCCCCCAGTTAGAGCTCGCCGCGGCGCACGCGGTAGAGCTTGCAGCGGGATTCGACGCCCTTGAGGCGGCGCTCGCCCGCGAAGGAGTACTCGAAGGCGTCGGGGGCCGCGTCCCTCGCGTCGCGGTCGACGAGGACGCTGCCCGGCTTGGCGATCCCGGTGATGCGGCTGGCGAGGTTGACCGGGCGGCCGTAGAAGTCGCCGGTCTGGGCGAGCGCGTGACCCCGGGCGATTCCGGCTCGCAGGCTCGGGAACTCCTCGCCCTCCTCCTCGGAGGCCTCGACCAGGCGCAGCGCCGCGTCGGTCATCGCCTCGGCATCGGGGGAGACCAGCATCGCCGCGTCGCCGATCGTCTTCACCAGGCGCACGGGCGGCTCGGCCACCGCGCTCGCCATCTCCTCGAGCCGGCCGGCGACGAGGCCGAGCTCTTCCGGCGCTATCTCCTCGCCGAGCTTGGTGAAGCCGACCAGGTCGGCGAAGCAGACCGAGATCTCCGCGGTGGCCCCCAGCTCGCCCGAGGCGAGGTCGGCGGTGCCGATCACGTCGCGGCGGATCTGCTCGAGCAGGTGGGCGCGCTGGGCGTAGAGCAGGGTCGGCTCGAAGATCGGCAGCATGTGCTCGGCGGCGGCGGCAAAGCGCAGCGCCAGGTCGCGCTCGGTGTCGCCCGGCTGCATCAGGGTGCGCCGGATCAGCTCGCGGTTCGCGTCGGCGACCCGGGCCGTCCCCATGCCGATCGTCCGCGCCACCTGGATGATCCCGTCCTGCGGAAGGCCGGCGTCGAGGAAGGCCTTGACCCGGCGGGCGGCGTCGAGGTCGGCCTCGTTCAGCGCCCGCTCGTCGGGATCGGGATACGGCAGCCCCAAGGCCGCGCTGGCATGCTGCAGTAGGTCGAGGTCGGCTTCGGAGATCTCGGCGACCTCTCGAGGCGTGTAGCGGGGACCGTCGCCGGCGATCCCCCGCTCGACCGGCAGCAGGGTGAGGCGACCCGCCGCAACGGCTTCGCGCAGCTCTTCCAGCGGCACCCCTTCGCCGGCCAGCCGCTGGAGCAGGTCCAGGCGTGCCGTGCGAGCCTCTCCGTCGAGTCCGTCGAGCAGGCCCTCTGCCTCGAAATCGATCATGCGTGCGCCACGCTACCGCCGCGGCGCGGGTCGCCGCCGCCGCTCAACACACCCGTAACGCGATCGCGGGCCACCGCCTGCACGCCGCCGAAGAAGAGGTTGATCGCCGGGCGGCGCAGGACCGGCACGCCGCGGGCCTCGATCCGGTCCAGGGCCTCCCCCTCGATTCCGGGCTCGGCCTGGACCACGCCGGCCTCGTAATGCAGGCGCGGCGCCCGTACCGCCTCCTCGGCCGCCATCCCCTGCTCGACCGCGCGCACGATCGTCTGCAGGATCGCCGAGCGGATCCGGTTCGAGCCGGCGCTGCCGAGCCCGAGCGCGATCTCGCCGTCGCGCAGGACCACGGTCGGGGCCATCATCGAGGGCACGCGGCGGCCGGGGGCGATCGCGTGGAACCCGAGCGGGTTCAGGTCCTCCTCCCCTAGCATGTTGTTGAGGATCACCCCGGTGCCCGGGACCAGCACTCCCGAGCCCGAGCCATTGGAGCAGGTGACGCTGGCGCACATCCCGTCGCCGTCGAGCACCGAGATGTGGGTGGTCGAGCCGAGCAGGTCCCCGGCCGCGAGATCGAGGCCGCCGGGGTCGAGCAGGCTCGCCTCCAGCCCCTCCCCGTACAGAGCCTCGGCGAAGGCCTCGCCGCGGGCGTCGTTGGCGGCGCCCATCGCGGCGACGAGCTGCTCGGGCCCGCTGCCCTCCCCCAGCCTCTCGAGCAGGCCGAGGCAGTAGGCGATCAGGATCCCCCCCGAGGAGGGCGGCGGGTTGGTCAGCACTTCGGTCCCCCGGAAGGCCGTGCGTATCGGCTGGCGCTCGATCGCCTCGTAGCCGGCCAGGTCCCCTGACCCGAGCGCGCCGCCGTGCTCGACCACGAAGTCGCTCAGCGCCGCCGCGACCTCGCCGCGGTAGAAGGTCTCCGAGCCCTCGGCTGCGAAGCGTTCGAGTGCCTCGGCAAGCTCACCGAAGCGGAAGAGATCGCCCTCGCGCAGGGTCCTCCCCGCCGGCGCGTAGAGCGCGCGCGTGCCCTCGAGCCGGGCGTGGATCGGCTCGAGGATGTCGAGGATGTAGGCCTGCTCGGCATTGACCGGCGCGCCCTCCCTGGCGAGCCGCACCGCAGGCTCGACGAGCTCGGCCAGCGGGATCGTTCCGAACCGCGCCACGGCCTGCTCGAGCCCCGCCGCCGTCCCCGGCACCCCGCAGGAGGCCGGTCCGACGTAGAACGTCTGCACCGTCTCGGCATCGAAGTGGACGGGAACCGGAACCAGCTCTGCCCTCCGTTCGATCCCGTCGGCACCGGGGGCGGCGACGAAGAAGTCGAGCAACACGGTCTCCTCGCCGCGGTGGACCATCATGAAGCCGCCGGCCCCGAAGCCGGTCAGGGGGCTCTCGGCGGCGAAGGACGCGAGCACGGCGCAGACCGCGGCATCGACCGCGTTGCCTCCTGAGCGCAGGACGTCGGCTCCCACCTCGGCGGTGACCGGGTGCCCCGCGGCGACGACCCCGCTCATGAGCCGGGTTCCGGGGCTAGCCGGGGAGGAACTCGGGGACTTCCAGCGCGCCGAGCTCGCCGGCCTTCTCGGAGCGCGGCGGGCGGCCCCGGCCGCTGTCCGCCATGCGACGAATCGTCGGCTCGGCAACCGCGCGCTTGGGCGCGGGACGGCCGTCGAAGCGGGTGGCCACGACGGTCACCCAGACCTGGTCCTTGAGCTCCTCGTCGACGTTGGCGCCGAAGATGATGTTGGCGTCGGGATGGGCCGCCTCGCCGACGAGCTTCGCGGCCTCGCTGACCTCGACCAGGGAGAGGTCGGCACCACCGGTGATCGAGAGCAGGATCGACCGCGCGCCCTCCATCGAGGTCTCGAGCAGGGGCGAGGAGATCGCTTTTTCGGCAGCCAGCACCGCCCGCTCGTTGCCGTGGCCCATGCCGATGCCGAGCAGCGCCCGGCCGGCTTCGGACATGATCGTGCGCACGTCGGCGAAGTCGAGGTTGATCACGGCGGGAAGGGTGACCAGGTCAGAGACTCCCTGGACGCCCTGACGCAGGACGTCGTCGGCGACCTGGAAGGCCTCGACCATCGAGGTCTGCTGGTCGAGCACCTCGAGCAGGCGGTCGTTGGGGACGACGATCAGGGTGTCGACCTCCGCCGCAAGTTCCTCGATGCCCTTGTTGGCCTGATTGCCTCGGCGGCTGCCCTCGAAGCTGAACGGCTTGGTGACGATGCCGACCGTGAGTGCGCCGACCTCGCGGGCGAGGCGGGCGATGACCGGGGCGGCGCCCGTGCCGGTGCCGCCGCCGGCGCCGGCGGCGACGAAGACCATGTCGGATCCCTTCAGCAGGCGCTTGATCTTGTCCTGCTCCTCGAAGGCGGAACGGTGGCCGAGCTCGGGGTCGGCGCCGGCGCCGAGGCCGCGCGTCTGCTCTTCGCCGATGTGGACGGTGACATCGGCCATGCAGAGCTGCAGCGACTGAAGGTCGGTGTTGACCGCCATGAACTCGACCCCGGGAATCCGGGCCTCGACCATACGGTTTACGGCATTGACTCCACCGCCGCCCACGCCCACCACCCGGATGACGGGCTGATGCGGCTCACCACTTCCCGGCGGCTCGTACTCCGGCTCCTCCCGCCCGTACCGCGGCGCTTCGACCACCGGCTCGATCTCCCGGCGAGAAGAGCGCGGCTCCTCGGAGAAAACCCGCTTCAACCGCTCGGGAGGGGTCTCGGACGACCCGGAGGCTCCCGCGCCAGGCGCATCTCCAGCGGGTGGCGCGGGGTTGGGCTCCTCGCCCGCAGCCTGCGAGGACGAGGAGTCCTGCCCCGCGACAGGACCCGCTGGCCGGTCCCGCTCGTCAGAAGTCGACCGAAAGAGGTCCGAGAGAGGCCCCTCCCGCATACTGGCCCGCTTGTCACGACGACTCATGTGCCAGAACCTCCTTGGCCAAGTCCCGGTAGTAGTTCGCGGCGCTGCTGGCGGAATCGTACTTGAGCACGCTGGCGCCTTTCACGGGCGCCTCGGCGAATTTGATCGTCTTGCGGATGCGGGACTTGAAGACGAGCTCGCCGAAGTTCTCCTCGAGGATCTCCACCGCCTCCTTGGCGTGGACGGTCCGCGTGTCGAGCATGGTCGGCAGGATGCCCTCGATCCGGACGTCCGGGTTGAGGTTCTCCTGGATCATCTTCAGCGTGTTCTGGAGCTGGACCAGCCCGCGCATGGAGAGATACTCGCACTGCACCGGGACGATCACCTTGTTCGCCGCGGTCAGCGCGTTGATGGTCAGCAAGCCGAGGCTGGGCGGCGTGTCGATGCAGACGAAGTCGTAGTCGCCGGAGACCTCCTTCAGCGCCTTCTCCAGCGAGCGCTCGCGGCCGATCTTGGTGCTCATCGCGATCTCCGCCCCGGCCAGGTCGATCGAGGCGACGGCGATGTCGATCTCGCGGCGCTGGATGATCTCGCTGATCGGCATGTCGTGCACGAGCACGTCGTAAAGGCTCTTCTCGACCTTATCCGGGTCGATCCCCTGGCTCATCGTCAGGTTCCCCTGCGGGTCCAGATCGACGCAGAGCACCCGGTGCCCGGACTCGGCAAAGGCCACGGCCAGGTTCAGGGTCGTGGTGGTCTTCGCCACCCCGCCCTTCTGGTTCGCAAACGCGATCACCTCGGCATGCCTCAAGGGCGCCTCAGGCTCAGCCCGCTCGACCACGACCTCATGCCGACTCGGAGCAAGCAGGTCCCGGGGCATGAACCTCTCCGGCTCGGGCTCCACCACCTCAGCTTGGACAATGGAGGTTGCAGGCGCGACAGCCTCAACCGCCTCTCCCGCGGGTGGCGTGGGGCTGGGCTCCTCGCCCGCAGCCTGCGAGGACGAGGAGTCCTGCCCCGCGACAGGACCCGCGGGCGGCCGCGGCTCGTGCTGCTCGGGCACGGCTTCCTCCATCCCCTCCAGCTCCTCCACGATCGGATGCGGCTCCTCGACGGCGGTTGACTTGAACTTGCTCTTGCGGCTCAGGAATCCCATTGCGCGGGTATTCGCATGACCACCCTCTTTTCCTGCTGGACCGAGAAATTGCTAGGAATCACCCGGTAACCGAACTTCTCGACAAGCGGCTGGTCTTCGTCACCGGCAAGGGCGGAGTCGGCAAGACCACGGTCGCGGTGGCACTGGGCCTGCGCGCCGCCGCCGAAGGCAAGCGCACGATCGTCTGCGAGGTCTCCGCGCAGGAGAACGCCTCGCGCATCTTCGAGCACGCCGAAGTCGGCTTCCACGAGGTCGAGATGGCGGAGAACCTCTGGTCGATCTCGATCGACCCCGACGAGTCGATGCGCGAGTACGTGCTGCTGCAGCTGAAAGTCCGCGCGGCGCGCGACATGCTCTTCCGCAGCCGCATCTTCAACTACCTCGCCGCCGCCACGCCGGGGCTGAAGGAGCTGGTGACGATCGGCAAGATCTGGGAGCTGACCCAGCCCGACCGCAAGGTGAAGAGGGGGCGCAGGTACGACCTGGTGATCGTCGACGCCCCCGCGACCGGACACGGGATCGGCTTCCTGCAGACGCCGCGGACCTTCGCCGCGATCGCCCGCGTCGGCCCGATCCACTCCCAGGCCCAGCAGCTGGACCGGCTGATCACCGACCACGCGCACACCGGCGTCGCGATCGTCGCCCTGCCCGAGGAGATGCCGGTGAACGAGTCGGCGGCGCTCGAGCAGGACCTCCGCGACGAGGTCGGCGTCGCGGTCGACCGCGTCTACATGAACGGGCTCTACCCAGAGCGCTTCTCCCCGGAGGAGGCGGAGCGGCTGGCGGAGCTCGCCGCCGGCCAGAACGGCTCCGTGCGGGCGGCGGCGCGGGCGGCCGTCTCCGAGCACAACCGCGCCCGCTCGCAGCGCGCCCAGCTCGCCCGCCTGCGGCGCCGGGTGACGGCCCCGGTCAAGACCCTGCCCTTCCTCTTCGAGCCCGAGCTCGGGGTCGAGGCGGCGGAGCGGCTGGCGAGGAGGCTCGGCTGATGCCCCACGTCGGCGAGATCCTCGAAAGCAAGGACATCTGCATCTGCGCCGGCTCGGGCGGGGTGGGCAAGACGACGACCTCGGCGGCGATCGCCGCCGGCATGGCCGCGAGCGGGCTGAAGGTCTGCGTGCTGACGATCGACCCGGCGAAGCGGCTCGCCGACTCGCTCGGGCTGAAGGAGCTGGGCAACGAGGCCAGGCGGGTCGACCCGGCGCTGTTCGAGCGCCACGGGGTCGAGATCAAGGGCGAGCTGTGGGCGATGATGCTCGACGCCAAGGCCACCTTCGACGAGCTCGTCGCCCGCCAGGCGCCCGACGAGGAGGCGCGCGACCGGGTCCTCGGCAACCGCATCTACCAGCAGATCTCCAGCGCCCTGGCCGGCTCGCAGGAGTACATGGCGATGGAGAAGCTCTTCGAGCTGCACACCGAGGGCCGCTTCGACCTGCTCGTCCTCGACACGCCGCCGACCCGCAACGCGCTCGACTTCCTCGACGCGCCGCGGCGCCTCACCCAGTTCATCGAAGGCCGCTCGCTGCGCGTCTTCATGCGCCCGACCGGGCTCGCCGCCAAGGTCGCCGGTCGCGGCGCCTCGGTCGCGCTGTCGGTCTTCAAGCGCATCGTCGGCTTCGACCTGCTCGCCGACCTGGCCGAGTTCTTCAACGCCTTCAGCGGCATGGTCGACGGCTTCCAGGCCCGCGCCAAGCGCGTCAACAGCCTCCTGGCCGACCCCCGCACCTGCTTCCTCGTCGTCTGCGGCCCGCAGGGCGAGCCTGTCGACGAGGCCGTCTACTTCCACCGCAAGCTGGTCGAGGCGAAGCTTCCTTTCGGCGGCGTCATCGTCAACAAGGTCCACTATCCGGCCGAGCGCCTGCGCGGCGACGGTGACGACCTGGAGGCGGAGCTGGCCGAGAAGCTGGGCGACGAGGACCTCGCCGGCCGGGTCGCCGGGAACTTCGCCGACTACCAGGCGCTCGCCGACCGCGACGCCCGCAACATCGAGCGCCTCGCGAAGGAGCTGCGAACCAGCGGTGTGATCCGCGTCCCATATCTGGACGAGGACGTGCACGACCTCGCCGGCCTGACCGAGATCAACCGCTACCTGTTCGCCAGCAGCGAGGAGCGGATCGAACTCGCGGCTGGCCGGGCCTAGCCGGCCTCGCGGTCGTAGTGGTCGTATTTGAGCTCCCGAACTTCCCAGTCCGCGTCCTCGGGGACCGGGAAGAGGTGGCGAACGCGCGGGGTGTCGATTCGCTCGCGGTGCTGGACATCGCCCTCGATCGCAGGGAAGTCGAGAGTGCTCTCGGAGGCCTCGACCTCCTCGAGCCAGTCGGTCGCGGTGATGCGGATCTCGCCCTCGTCCGGGACCGGCTCGAGGATGCGGGTCGGCTGACCCTCGTGCTCGTCCGCCGGCTCGCGGTGCAGCTGATGATGTGACGTCACTGGCTCCTCCACCTCTCCCGTGTCGGGTGTGTCCAACTCTGAAATCGTCTCCACGATCGCGCCGTCGCCGTCCTGCAGGCCGGTCGCGATCAGGGTCTCGTCGGCGGCGGTGCCGAGGTCCGCGCCCAGCTCTCCGAGGGCCGCGTCGCGCAGGATCCGCCGCACCCCCTCCTCCAGCCAGCTCGCCATCGCGAGGCCGGGCAGCGACTGGGTGCCGTTCATCAGCGAGCGCTCCAGCTCCAGCGCCGCCTCGATCCGCTCACGAGCCTCGATCCGGTCGAGCTCCTCGCCCGCGAGCAGCGCCGAGGCGCGCATCGGCAGCGACGCGCCGACCGGTCCCTGGCCGTCGAGCACGGCGCGCAGGGCAAGAAGATGGTCGCTGAGGCCCTCCAGCGCCGATCCCCTCCCACAGCCCAGCTCGAAGCGAGCGACGCCCCAGGCGAGAGCGCCGTCGGGGTCGGGACGTGCCTCCAGCGCGGCGGCGAACTCCGCCAGCTGCACGGCCTCCTCCTCGCTCAGCTCGTAACCGCCGGAGCGGGTGGCGGTGGCCCCGGTGGCCAGGCGGGCCCAGTGGCCCTCGCCCGTCGGGGCGAACGCGTAGGGGCCGAGCCCGACGCTGCCGGACTTGAAGAGGTGCATGACGCTGATCAGCCCGTGCAGCTGCCGCATCGCGGCTTCGGCGCCCTCGGCGCCCTCGCCCTGCTCGGCGAGCGCCAGGAACTGCGGCTCCCAGGCGGCGCGGCCCATGCCCTCGCTGCGCATCGCCTCGACCGGCGCCTCGATCGCGTCGGCGCGGACGACCTCGACGCCGTGCGGCAGCGCCAGGCGCGGCAGCGGCATGCGCAGCCCGACCAGCGGCGCGATCAGCACGTCGGCCTCCTCGGCGCCGCGCGTCTCGGCCTCCAGCACCGCAAGGGCGTTGGCCAGCCGCTGGTGATCGAGCGCAAGCTCGGTGCAGCCGTCCCAGAGGGAGGCGAGGAAGACGCAAAGCATCCGCGCGGCGCGCTCGCCGGGATCGCCCGGTACCGCCTCACCGCGGGCTTCCAGGTAGGTGGCCGCGATGCCGGCGGCTGCGACCGCGTCACGGGCCGGGCCGAAGGTCTCCAGCTCACGCAGCTCGCTTTCGCGCTCGCGCACGAAGCGCGAGGTCAGCGGCCGGTAGCTGTAGAAGGCGGCGTCCTCGCCGTTCTCGGCGTCGACGTCGAAGGGGATCTGGTCCCCCCCGGCGACGAGCGCGCTGAGGCGGATCGCCGCCTCGGAGGCAAGCCGGGTCAGCTGGTCGTTGAGCATGCGGTCACGCACGCCCCAGGCTTCCCGCCCGTGCCTGGCGCTCCTGCGCCTGCACGCAGGCTTGCAGCATGTAACTGGAGGGACTTAGACCGCGGCGGGGACGGCGACGTCGTCAGAGAGCCAGCGGCGGCCGTAGCGGCGCATGTCCTCGACCAGGGGGACCAGGGCCTCGCCCTTCTCGGTCAGCGCGTACTCGACCCGGGGCGGGACCTCGGGGAAGGTGTGGCGCTCGACGATGCCCTCCTCTTCGAGGGCCCGGAGGCGCAGAGAGAGGGTGCGCGGGCTGATCCCCTCCAGCGAGCGCTCCAGCTCGCAGAAGCGGCTCGAGCCCTCGGCCAGGTCGCGGATGACGAGGAGGGTCCACTTGCCGCAGACGACCTCGGCCGTGCGGCAGACGGGACATCGGGAATTGGATGCGGCACTCATCGAAAAGGCGAGGAGGTTGTGTTGATTGCCTCGCTCAAGCGAGTGTACCGATCTCGCTTCACTTACTGAAGTTTTGCGCTACTTCTGGCTGGATCGGGTGTCGTCGGCCGGCACGGCCTCGATGTCGAGGACGTTGATCTTGTAGCGGACGCCGTTGTCGCCGTACACGAAGGTCTCGGGGAGGCCGGGCTCGACTTCGAGCAGCTGGCAGGTGTCCGTGCCGGAGAGGCAGCGGGCGTCGCCGAAGATTGACTTGACGTTGTTGGAGACCATCAGCAGCGCCTTCTCCGCACCCTTCCCGACCCCCATGTAGGTGACGACGGGCGCCTTCTCACCCGGCAGGGGCGTGGTCGGCATCACGCGGTGCCTGACGCTCGAATCGGCTTTCGGCTTCGATCCGTCCTCTCCAGCTTCGATCCGGGTGATCTTCACGTCGATCGCGAAGGCGAAGAGGGTGAGCTGCGACTCCGGGCTGGCACCACCGCCCTTCGACTCGTCCGTCGTCTCGGTGGTGATCGTGGTCGTGTCCTTCGACGGGTTGGTGGTCTCGGTGACCTCGGTCGTGCTGGTCGACGTCGTCGTGCTGGTCGAGCTCGTCGTCGATTCGAGTTCGCCGCCCAGCTCCGCGCCCTTCACCTGGGGCGCGGTGTAACGCTGTTCGAAGGGATCGGTCGGCTCGCGGCCGGCCAGTCGCTTGCGGTAGTCGCGCAGCCCCGGCTTGGCCTGGACGACGGTGAGGCGGGACGCGTCCGCGTCAGCCGTACCCGAGATGGCCGCGACCGGCGGGGGCGCAGGTGGGGGACTCTCGTCCGAGCCGCCTCGAAGGAGGAACGGCACCGCGACGATCGCGACGATCACGAGCCCCACCAGGGGCAGCAGGCGCCGGTCGCGCAGGTCCCAGTAGAGGTCGACGAGGAAGGGTGGCACCTTCAGCTCCGACAGCTTCAGCTCCGGTCCCTTCAGGCGCTTCATGGCGTGCCTCCAGTCGTGGTCGCAGCCGGCGTGCCTGTTGCGGATTCCGGGCTTTCCGGCGTCGCGCCTGCCGTCACGCCCTGGCTCGGCGGCGTCAGGAAGGTGGTGATCCTGAACGTCGCTTCCAGCGCCGGGAAGCCCACGCTCGAGTCGGCGGCAAGCGAGAATCCGTCGATCGTGATCAGGCGCCCGTGGACGTCGACCTTGGCGTCTTCGGTCTCGACCAGCGAGTCGAGGCCCTTGACGAAGTCGGCGACGCGGAAGAAGTCGCCCTTGAAAGTGAGCTCGTAAGGCATCACGGCCAAGCCGGCCGGGCCGATCGTGGCTCCCAGCGGCAGCGTCGAGGCGGCAACCTCGGTCGCCGAGATAGGCGTGCCACCTGCTCCTGCGGCCGGGGGCGCGGCCGCCGGAGGCGCTTCGCCGCCGGTGGCGTTCAGGCTGATGTTCTGGAACCGCACGCCGGTGGCAGCCGCGATCTGGTTCAGCTGCACCAGCAGCGACGCCGCGTCGTCGTCGCCGGGCGCCGCCTTGCCGAGGATGACGAGCTGCTGGTAGTCGACCGGGAACTCCCGGCGAGCCTGGGCGGCCTGCTCGGCTTCGGCGCTGTGCTGGGCCAGCGATTCCTGCGCTTGCCTCACCTGGACGGACAGCTCGCTCGCTTCCTGGCGCTTCGGGCCCAGGGCCAGCACCCAGAAGGCGGCCGCGAGCACGGCGACGCCGAGCATCGCGACGATCAGCTTGTTCGTGGAGCCCATCTCAGCCGCCTTCCGAGCCCTCTTCGGAGCTTTCGCCGGAGACTTCTTCGGCGGAAGCCTCGGATTTTTCGGTCGCCGTCACCGGGGCTGCTTCTTCGGTGGTGGCGGTGACTGGCACCGGGGCCGCGTCGAAGGCGACCACGATGTTGAACTGGGCGATGAAGCTGCGGGTGCGGCAGTCGGAGGAGCCCCCTCCACCGGAATCGGATTCGGAGGCGCTGCCGGCCCCCTCTTCCTGGTTCGCCAGTTCGGAGGATTCGACGCCGACGCGCGTAACCCCGTCGATGTCCTTGAGCGCGGTGACGAAGCCCGCCACGGCTTCCTGACCGGCGGCACAGCCACCGATCGCCAGCGACGGGCCGGCTATCGAGCCGCTTACCGACCCGCCACCCGATCCGCCGCTCGAACCTTCCGCACCCGAGGACGCAGTCGCGTCGAGGCTGACCAGCCAGACGTCATGGGGCAGGATCAAGGACAGTTCGCGCATCACCCGCTCCCAGTCGAAGCGGCTGTCGGCAAGGCTGGAGATTGTCGCCACCCGTTCGGCATGCAATGCGGCGAACTGGGCGTAGGGGGCGAGGCTTTCGGCACGCGCCGTAGCGGCTGCGTCTTCGCGCTTGACCTGCGCCAGCTCGCTCTTGCGATCGTCGATCTGATTGCCCGTCAGCACCAGCGCCGTCACCCCAGCCAGCGCCAAGACCAGCGCGCCAATCAGGATGTAGGCGACGGGGCCGGTGCGCAGGGGCGCGTTCTGGCCGTGCCGGTCCGCGAGCGGGATCAGGTTGACGGGGCGCATCGCTCAGTGCTCCAGGCCGAGGCCGTAGGGAAGGGTGAGGCGCGCCGCGGCCGCGGGGTCGAACCCCGACAGGGCCGGCGGGCAAGAGGCGGCGACCGCGAGCCCGAGCAGCTCCTCCATCCGTGCGGCCAAACCCGGAATCGTGCTGCCGGGGCCGCAGACGACTATGCGCCCCGCCGGCACCGCGCTCTCCTGTGCGCCGTAGTAGTCGAGCGAGAGCCGCAACTCATCGACGATGCTGCCCAGGCCCTCCTCGAGGACCCGGCGAGACGAGGCAAGGAGGGCAGGGTCCCCCTCGATCTCCTCCACGGCGGCTTCGAGCCCGACGTGACGAAGCCACTGGGCGGCGTGCTCGACGCTAAGGTCCGTTTCGGAGGAGAGGCGCGTGGCGATTCCCTCCAGGCCGACGCTGGAGACACGGGTGAAGAGGCAGGAGCGGCCACGGGCCACGGCCAGGTTCATCACGTCGCCGAGGTTGCAGTAGAGAACCGCTTCGTCCTGGGAGACCGGCGTCCCAAGCGGCTGGGCCGGCGTCCCAGCGGCAGCCCCCTCAGGTTCGGAGCCGCCCGCTTCCTCCCTGGCGCCGACCCCGGCGAGTGCGCGGATCATCCCGAAGGCGGAGAGGTCGACCCCGATCGGCTCCAGCCCGGCGCGGCGGATCGGCTCGAGGAAGGAACGGACCATGTCCTGGCGGGCGGCGACGACCACCACGTCGAGCTGCGGCTGAGTCCCCTCGGCCGCCGGCACGCCACCTACGACCTGGTGCTCGAGCACGGCCTGGTCGAGAGGCATCGGGATCTGCTCCTGGGCCTGAAAGCGAATTGCCGCATCCATCTCCTTCGGGTCCTCGATCGCCGGCATGCGCAGGGTGCGCACGATCACCCGCTGGTTGCCGACCCCGAGACGCACCTGCTTGGGGAGCTTGTGCTGGGAGAAGAACGACTTCAGCGCCTCGGCCAGGCCGTCGGCGTCGGCTACCTCGCCCTCGTGGAAGATCCCCGGCGCCAGCGGCTCGATCGCCGCCTCGCCGACGGCCGCGCCGCCGCCGTTCTGCTTCACCTCGGCCGCGGCGATGCTGCCCGCCTCGATGTCGAGGCCGGCCACCGCCGACGTCTTCTTTTTCCTCGTCAGTTGCATTCGCAGTAGAAGGGAGCTGGCCGAACCGAGTCGCGCCCGCCATCTCCCAATCGACAGAAAGGCCGCAGACCTTTCGCCCTGCAACTACTTATTTCTAGGAGAACCTGGACGACTGTCCTAGCCAGGCCGGGGCAGCCCGGCTCAGAAGGTGCTCAGGTACCAGTCGACCAGCTGGTCGCCGGCCAGCAGGCCGACGACGCCGCCGAGGGCGAGGAAGGGACCGAAGGGGATCGCCCGCTTTCTCGCCTCTGCCCCGTCGCGGGCGATCATCGTCAGGCCAACGAGGGAGCCGGCGAGGAGGGCGGCGAGGATCGCCGGGGCCACGTTGCGGCCGAGGAAGAGGCCCATCACCGCCGCCAGCTTGACGTCCCCCAGCCCCATCCCGCGCGGATAGGCGAGCGCGGCACCGAAGAGCAGGCCCCCCGCGGCGGCCGCGGCGATCGCCCGCTCCGGCAGGCTGCCGGGGTCGCCGATCGCGGCGATCGCGACGCCGAGGACCGCGGCGACGATCAGGATCTTGTTGGGGATGATCCGCTGCTCGAGGTCGGTCAGCGTGACCGCAACCAGGGTCGTGACGAGGACGAGGCCGAGAGCGATCTCGGTCGGCTCGTCCCAGAGGATCAGGACGGTCGCCGCGTAGAGCGCTCCCAGGGCAATCTCGGTCAGCGGGTAGCGGGGCGAGATCGGGACTCCGCAGCAGCGCCCCCGCCCCCGCAACAGCACCCAGGACACCACCGGCAGGTTGTCGTAGGCGGCGATCTGCGCCCCGCAGGCCGGGCAGCGCGAGCGCGGCCCGACGATCGATTCCCCCCGCGGCACCCGGTGGGCGACCACGGTGACGAAGCTGCCGGCGATCAGCCCCCCGAGGAAGGCGAGCGCCGCGGCGGCGGCCATGTGCTAGCCGCCTTCGATCGGCGTGCTGGTGTCGACCTCGATCCGGGTCGGGTGGTTGGGGTGGTCGTACATGATCGGGATCGCGTCGGCCGGCGTGTTGCTCCGCTCGACGCTGAGAGCCACCCCCAACCGCTCGTCTTTCGGGATCGTATACGGAGCCCCGTTGAAGGTCATCGTCAACCGCACCTTCTTCCATTCGAAGCGGGGCCAGTAATCGTTTTTTTCGGGCGTGTAGGTCCAGTAGCCGGTGCCGCCGACTTTGTTGGTCAGCTGCGTGTCGGTCGCTTCCGGCGGCGAGCCGGCTTCGCTGCGCTTGAAGAGGTAGACGCAGACCGTGCCGGTATAGAGTTCGTCGTTCAGCGTCCGCGTGTAGAACTCGAGCGTCGCCTTTTCCGTCATTTTGAAGTCCGCTTCCATCGGGTCCGTGACCCAGCGGTGGATCTGGCTCTCGGGATTGGTGGTCCCGGCCGGCGTGTAGTGGCAGCCGCTGGTGTCGTCTTTGCGGATCTGAACCCCCTTGTCTGTGTCCGGGGTCGGCTCGAGGTAGGTGTCGTCGGAGTAGTCGTGCAATACCGGGCTGGTGGGGTCTTCCGGTGCCGGGTCCGGAGGGCCGCCGAGCAGCAGCGCGTCCGGCGCCCCGAGCGTGGTCCCGGTCTGCAGCCCGCTGGCGCAGGTGCCGAGGGTGTTGTGGAGGAGATGGTCGCTGGTGATGTCCACCCGTTCCGTTTCCCCGCCTTCCCCGCACGGAGTGTCGGTGAGGAAGAACTGCTGCGCGGTGACCAGGTTGCCTTCGGAATTGGGCGCCGGGTCGTTTTCAGAGCTGTCGGTGGGGTCGACGAAGTCGGACTGGGCTTCGACGTAGCCTCTCTCCCCCGCCTGGTTGCCGGGCGTGTCCAGCTTGATCGCGACGACGATCTGCTTGAAGTCCTGCGCGGTGGGACAGGATGATCCGCAGGCTTCGTCGTTGCGCCAGAGCACGTAGCGATGGACCGTGCCGCTGACGTCGCCGTTTTCGAAGGATTCGGATGGGACGACAACGCCGCCTTCCACGGTCTCGCCCGACTCTCCTTCGATTTCGCCCCCGTTGACGACCAGCTTGCGGTAGGAGCTGCGCGGCTCCCTGACCACGGCAAAGGTGCCGCTGCTGGAGACACGGTAGTCGGGGTCGAGCGCGTCGTTGGAGTGCGGCGGCGTCGCCGTCAGCGCCAGTTCTTCGTTGGTCAGGCTGCGCAGCGCCTCGAGCTCCTGCTGGGCCAGGTTCAGCGCGACCTGGGTCTGCTTGGCTCGGTCGGTGTTGCGGTTCGCCGCGCTGAGCAGGGCGAAGGTAGTGAACGCCCCGATCACCAGGAGAACCGAGGCAACCAGCACCTCGACGATCGTGAAGCCCGCCTCTCTCTCGTCCGTTCGCCGCATCAGTAGGTGAGGGTCGCGTTGCGGAGGCTGGCGCCGTCGGAGACGGTCAGAGCCGCCGGCCCGCGGGGGTTCGGCATGGTCAGGGTCACCTTGATGTAAGTGGCTTCGGCGGCGTTGGGAACGTAGCTGAACACGCTGCTGCTGCCGATCCCTTCGAAGATCGTCCTCGGCGTGCCCGTGTAGACGCCTGGGGCGGCCTCGATCCGCGTGCAGGCGGTCGTAGAGCAGGTATAGGTCACCTCGCATTTGATCGCGGCCGACGTGCTCGCGAGCATGCCGCTCCCTCCGCAGGTGCTGCGGCGGACGTATGTTTCGAACGACACCGAGGAGGCGGTCGCTTTGTCGACTTTGACCCCGTTGCGGATCTCGCGCGTCAGCCGCTCCAGCACCCAGCGCGCCGTCGAGACCGTCTGCGCCCGCTCACTGATCTGCGGCTGGGTCTTCATCGCGCTGACGACCAGCGAGCCGACCGCGCCGAGCACGATCACGCCCATCGTCGAGGCGACGAGCAGCTCGACTAGGGTGAACCCACCTTCGCGGCGGCATCCAGCGAACCTCGCGTTCAGCGCCCTCATCGCACCACCTTGAAGGCGCGCTTGGCCGGCTGGCTGTCCCAGGTGCCAACGGCATTGACCGACTTGACCGCGAAGACGTGACGGCCGAGCGCGAGCTTCGCCACCTGCGTCGGCGAGCTGCAGGCCTTCCAGCGCTGGCGGTCGACCTTGCAGGAGAAGCTGGTCCCAGGCTGGCCGGTCCCGTCGGAGAAGCGGAAGGCGACCTTGCGCTTCTTCGTCTTCGAGGCGGGACCGAAGGTGATCAGCGTCTCCGGCGTGACATAGGCGATGCCACCGTCGTGCGTCTTGGTGCCTGGGCCGCCGACGGCCCCGGAGCCGCCGCCCGTGGTACTGCCTCCCCCGGAGCCTCCTTCTTCGCCCGGCGGCGGGGGAGGCGGGGGCGGGGGCGTTTCCTGTTTGTAGGAGATCGGGCTCGAGCAGGGCGAGACAAGCCCACCCGCTTCCGCGGTGGCGCGGAAGCTCGTCGTCGAGCCTTCCGCCACCGTCACTGCCAGGCCGGTTCCGGCCAGCTCTTCCACGCTGCCCTGGGCCACGGGCTCGCCCGAGCAGTCGAAGGTGGCGTACAGCTTGATCCAGGTTTCCGGCTCGGCTTGGCCGAGGATCGAGGGCGAGGTCGAGGCAGCGGGGGATTTCGGGGTGGTCGCGGTCAGCGTCGGCGCAACCGGGCCCAGCGCCAGCAGGTTTCCGACCGAGACCAGGCGCGTGGTCGAGCCCGAGCGTTCGTAGATGTCGGTCTCGGCGTCGGGGTCGCCTTCGGTCAGCCTCTCATCAGTCGTGAAGAAGACCCGGTGGCCTTCTTTCGAAACGCCCTTGCCGTTTTCGGGGAGGCCGGAGCCAAATGCTCCATTCCCCCCTTCGGGGCCCGTCGAGATCAGCGTCGTGGCGCCTTCGTGGCGCCTGTAGATATCTGAGCTGGAATCCGTGTCTTCGGCGACCAGTTTCTCGAGGGTGATGAAGAAGACGTGGGAGCCGTCGTGGGAGGCGCCGGCGAAGAGCGCGTCGGGGGCGCCGTTGCCGCCTGCGGGGCCGGTCGAGACGAGGGTGGTTTCTCCGCCGGAGCGCCCGTAGACGTCAACCGAGGAGTCTTCATCCGCGCCGGTCAACTGCTCGGCCGTGCTGAAGAACGCCGCCGCGCTGGAGCCGTCCGGCGAGACCCACCGCAGGGAGGCGTTGAAGGCGCCGTTGCCGCCTGCGGGGCCGGTCGAGACGAGGGTGGTTTCTCCGCCGGAGCGCCCGTAGACGTCCTGCGAGGAGTCTTCGTCGGTGGAGGTCAGCTGCTCGCTCGTCTCGAAGAAGACCTCGTTGCCGTCGGCCGCGCTGCGGGCGAAGGTCGCGTTGGGGGCCCCGTTGCCGCCTTCGGGGCCGAGGGACGCGAGCGCGGCCCCGCCACCGAGGGTCCAGTCGTAGACGTCCTGGGATTCGTCTTCGTCTTCTTCGGCGACCTGCTCGCTGCTCTCGAAGAAGACGTGGGAGCCGTCGCTCGCGACGCCCCCGTAGACGGCTTTGCAGTCAACGCTGCCGGGGCAGTTGCCGGGAGTCGAGGCGAGCTGCGTGGCCCCGTCCTCCAGATCGCGCACGTAGAGGTCTTGGAGTTCGTCTTCGTCTTCCTCGGACAGCGCCTCGTTGCTGCTGAAGACTGCGATCGAGCCGTCCGCCGAGACGGCGTTGAAGGAGGCGCCGAAGGCTTCGTTGCCACAGCCTTCTCCCTGGCAGCCGGCCGCGCCTTCGGATGCCAGCGCCGTCGTGCCGGTCCCCAGGTCGCGCACGTAGATGTCGGGCGAGCCGTCTTCGTCGGCGACGGAGAGCTTCTCGTCGGTGACGAAGAAGAGCGCTTCGCCGTCGGGCGTGAGCCCGCCCGGCGCGAAGCTGACGTCGAAGGCGCCGCTGCCGCAGCCTTTGGATTCGCACGATGCCGCCCCACGCGAGACGAGCGTCGTCGTGTTGGTGCTCAGCTCGCGCCGATAGATGTCCGTGCGGTGGTCGGTGTCGATGCCGACCAGCGGCTCTTTGGTCGCGAAGAAGACCTCGTTGCCGTCGGCCGAGACGGCGTCGTACTGAACCGGCAGGGCGTCGTTGCCTCCGATTGGCCCGATCGAGACCACTCGCGTCACGTACCGTTCGAGCGCTTCGTCGTAGGAGCGCTCGTAGACGTCGCGTTCGTGATCGGTGTCACCGGAGACGAGCGCTTCTTCGGTGCTGAAGAGGGCAACATGGCCGTCGGCCGCGATCCCGTTGTAGATGACGTTCGAGGCGGCGGCAGGCGAGGCAGCGAGCCAGGCTGCGAGCAGAAGCGCGGCGAGAGCTGCGCCGGCGGAGCCGAGCAGCCGCAGCCCCCGGCGGGGTGAGCGCGGAGTGGGTGTCAGGCACTCGATCTGCATCGTCAGCGGGTATCGGCTCAAATCGGCCATTCGTTTAGCCATCGCGCATTGCCTGGCCAAAAAGTGCGAGGGGCGGGCCAAACCGGCCCGCCCCTCGCACGTCACGCTTGGCTAGGCCAAAGCGCAGCGGATCTCGGGCTTATTCGCCCCAGTCTCCGCTCGACGGGCAACCACCGACACCTTTGTCTTCACACGGGAAGGTCAGGGTGCCTGCCACGTTTTTGACGGTGAATTCCTGGGTCGCTTTGCTGCCGATGAGGGTGAATTCGTATTCGCTTTCGGCTGCTTTGGCGATTTTGCCTTCTTTGAATTCGGCGCTGGCGAGCGTCGGCTCGATTTCTTCCAGGTCTTTGACTTCGGCACCCGCGTAGCTGCCGCTGTTGTCGGTCGAGTACGTCTCCATCGCGACCTGCGCGGAGTGCGCGTACTCCTTGGCCTTGGCGTCGCCGGCCTTGTCTTTCTGGTTGAAGAACGCCGGCAGCGCGATCGCGGCCAGGATTCCGAGGATGAGCATGACGACGAGGAGCTCGATCAGCGTGAAGCCAGCCTCGCGGTCGCCGTTGAGCCGGGCGCCAACCTTGGCCCGGAGATTCTGGAGAAACATTAGTGACCTCCTGTGGTCCTAATCGTTTGCGCCAGAGCCCCGTCGCGTGAAGCCACGTGGTGTCTGTCGACCCCGGTGGTAGCCCGGCCGGCTCCCCTAAAGGAGCCCCGCAAGCTTTGCGCCCCCGCCTCACGGCGGGTTTGCCTTTGGCACCGAGGCACTGGCAGATTCATCACCCTCCCCTAATCGACCGTCCCCCGGAACCCTTGATCCCCGAAACTAGGACTTCATCTCCCCAAAACTCGGGTCCGAAGCCGATTTCTCGGCCAAGCAGCCGATAACCGGTCAACCCACGTCAGCGGATCTTTTCGTAGATGCTGAAGAGCGGCAGGTACATCGAGATCACGATGAAGCCGACCATGCCGCCGACGAAGACGATCATGATCGGCTCGATCAGGGCGGTGAGGGCCTTGACCTTGGCGTCGACCTCGGCCTCGTAGAAGTCGGCGATCTTGGAGAGCATGTGTTCGAGCTGGCCGGTTTCCTCGCCGACCGCGACCATGTGGCCGACCATCGGCGGGAAGATCGAGTTGCCCTGGATCGGGCCGGCCAGGGAGCCCCCGCGCTTGACCGATGCGTAGACGTCCTCCATCGACTGCTCGACGACGACGTTGCCGGCGGTTTCCCCGGTCAGTTTGATCGACTGCAGCATCGGCACACCGGAGGAGACCGAGCCGGCAAAGGTGCGAGACCAGCGCGCCAGCGCGACCTTCTGGATCACGTCGCCAACCTGGAACGGCAGACGCAAGGTGAAGCGGTCCCACATTTCTTTGCCCTTTTCCGTCTTCTTCCACTTGAAGAAGGCAAAGAAGGAGATCGCGAGACCCGGCAAGAGGATGAACCAGTAGCTGGTCAACAGGTCAGAGAAGCCGACGCAGAGCGCCGTCGGCGGCGGCAACCCGCCGGCTTCCCCGGGGTGTTCTTCGGCCAGTTCCTCGAAGATATTGGCGAAGACCGGAATCACGAACATCACGATCGCGACCAAGACCACAACGGCGAAGCCGAAGACCAGCGCCGGGTACATCATCGCCGATTTGACCTGGCGCCTGAGGGCGTCGGTTTTCTCGACCTGGAAGGCGATGCGGTCCAGGGCTTCCTCCAGCCGCCCCGATTCCTCGCCGGCGCGGACCATCGCGCGGAAGAGGCGATCGAAGACGTTCGGGTGGCGCTCCATCGCCTGCTCCAACGTGCTGCCGGCTTCGACGTCGGCTCGCAGGCCAGCGACCGCCTCGCGGATCGCGTCGTCCTGGGTCTGCTCCTCGAGCGTGTGCAGGGTGCGCAGCATCGGCATCCCGGAGGCGATCAGGGTCGCGAACTGGCGCGAGAACACGGCCAGCTCGCGCATGTCGACGCTCCTGAAGCGCTTGAAGAAGTCCTCGACGTTGATTGGCGAGGACTTCTCGCTGACGTCGAGGACGATCAGGCCGCGCTGGCGCAGCAGCTCGCCGACCTGCGCCTTGGACTCGGCCTCGACTTCCCCGCCCGTGGCCGCCCCGGCGACGTCGAGGGCACGAAAGCTGAACGTCGTGGCGTCGGCCACCGACTAACCCCCCTGCGTGTAGACGGGCGGGGCGGCGGATGCGGCTACCGGAGACGGAGCGGCCGAGCCGTTCTCGACGACGCCAGTCGGGGCCGCCCCCGGCATCACCGGCGCTTCGCCGCCGAGCAAACGCTTCAGCTCCTCGGGCACCGAGGCGCGCTGTTCGGCCAGGGACCGCGTGATCTTCCCCGCCCGCACCAGTCGCACCAAATCGGCGTCCATGGTCTGCATCCCAACCGCGCCAGAGGTCTGCACGGCGGCGTAGATCTGGTGGGTCTTGCCCTCGCGGATCAGATTGCGGATCGCCGGGGTCGGCACCAGCACCTCGCAGGCAACGACGCGACCGAGGCCGTCGGCGGTCGGCAGCAGCTGCTGGGTGACGATCCCCTGCAGGGCGATCGATAGCTGCGTGCGCACCTGGCCCTGCTGCTGGGGTGGGAAGACGTCGATGATGCGGTCGACGGTCTGGGCGGTCGACTGGGTGTGCAGGGTGGCGAAGACGAGGTGGCCCGTCTCGGCCGCGGTCAGCGCCGTGGAGATCGTCTCCAGGTCGCGCATCTCGCCGACCAGGATCACGTCGGGGTCCTCTCGCAGGGCGGCGCGCAGGCCGAGGGAGAAGTCCTCGGCGTCGGCGCCGACCTCGCGCTGGTTGACGATCGAACGCTTGTGCTGGTGCAGGAACTCGATCGGGTCCTCGATCGTGAGGATGTGGTCCTGGCGCTCGCAGTTGATCACGTCGATCATCGAGGCCAGGGTCGTGCTCTTGCCCGAACCGGTCGGGCCGGTGACGAGGACGAAGCCGCGCGGTTTGGCGGCCAGCTCGCGCAGCACCTGGGGTACGCCGAGCGAGTCGAGCTCCGGGATGTCCTGCGGTACCAGGCGAAAGGCGGCGCTGACCGCGCCGCGCTGAAAGAAGCAGTTGACGCGGAAGCGGGCGACGCCGGGGATCGCGTAGGCGAAGTCGAGCTGCTTGTGGTTCTCGAAGCGCTTGCGCTGGTCCTCGTTGAGGATGCTGAAGACGACCTCGCGGGTCTCCTGGGTGCTCAGCACCGGGAAGCCATCCATCGGCACGATCTTGCCCTTGTCGCGAATCGCCGGGGGGAAGCCTGCGGTGAGGTGCACGTCGGAGGCCCTGACCTCGACCATGTGGCCGAGAACCTCGGAGAAATCGAAGTCCATGAGCCCTAGATCGTCTCCTCGGCCCGAATCCTTGAGGCCGGCAAGTGCTTAGGCGGTGACACGGAGAACCTCCTCGAGGCTGGTCTGGCCGCTGCGCACCTTGGTCAGGCCGTCCTCGCGCAGGGTCAGCATGCCCTCCTCGCGGGCGACCCCGGCGATGTCGGCCTCCGATGCCTGGGAGACCGTCATCTCCTTGATCCGGTCGCTCATCTTCATCACCGAGTAGATCCCGACCCGGCCTCGGTAGCCATTCTGGTTGCAGCGTGGGCAGCCGACGGGCTCGTAGGCCTCGATGTCCCCGCCGACGCGGATCTCGGCATCGGCCAGAGCCTGCGACGGCACGATCGTGCGCCGCTTGCAGTGCGTGCAGAGCTTGCGCGCCAGCCGCTGGGCAACGACGCAGTCGACCGCGGAGGCGGTGAGGAAGGCCTCGATCCCCATCTTGGTCAAGCGGGCGATCGCGCCGGGGGCGTCGTTGGTGTGCAGCGTGGTCAGCATCATGTGCCCTGTCAGCGCCGCCTCGATCGCGATCCGGGCGGTCTCGCCGTCGCGGATCTCGCCGACCATGACGATGTCGGGGTCGGCGCGGAGCACCGAGCGCAAACCGGTGGCGAAGTCGAGGCCGGCCTGCCGGTTGACGTTGATCTGGTTGATGCCGCCAAGGCGGTACTCGACCGGGTCCTCGATCGTGATGATCTTCTTCTCGACCTGGTTCAGAGCCTGGAGCGCCGCGTAGAGCGTCGTCGACTTGCCGGAGCCGGTCGGGCCGGTTACGAGGACGGCGCCGTAGGCCTGGTGGAAGGACTCCTCGAATCGCTCCCGCCCGGTGCCATCCATGCCGAGGTCGTCGAGCGAGCGCTGGGCGTTGTCTTTGTCGAGGACGCGGATCGTCGCCCCCTCGCCGCGCTGGGTGGGCAGCGTGGTGATACGCAGGTCGACCCGGCGGTCCTCGACGGTGACGCTGACCCGGCCGTCCTGGGGCACGCGTTTCTCGGCGATGTTGAGGTCGCTCATGATCTTCAGCCGGGAGATCACGGCGCTGGTCATCCGTTTTGGCACATGGGCGGCCTCGGTGAGTACCCCGTCGACCCGAAAGCGGACACGCATCTCGTCCTCTTCGGCCTCGAAGTGGACGTCGGAGGCCCCCTCCCCCACCGCCTGGCCGAGGATGCTGTAGACGAGCTTGATCACCGGAGCGTCTTCGGCGCTGACCTCGATGTCGCTGACCTCGGCGAGCTCGGCCTCGGCCTCCTCGGTGACGGCCTCGCTGACCGCACTCTGCAGTGTGTTGAGGCGCCCGATCAGCGCTTCGATGTCCTCTGCGGCGGAGACCGCGACCTGGCAGTCCAGCCCAGTCGCGATCTGAATGTCGTCGACCGCGAGCACGTTGGTCGGGTCGGCGGTGGCAACGAGAAGCGTCTGGGAGTCGACGAAGCCGACCGGCAGGGCTCCGTAGCGGCGCGCGGTGTTGACCGGGATCAGGTTCGCCGCGGCCATGTCGACGTGGTAGACGGAGAGGTCGATGTGGTCGAGCCCGTAGCGCTCGGCGACCGCGCGAGAGAGCTGGTCCATGCTGATCGCCCCCTGCTGCAGGAGCAGCTCCTCGGGAGGAAGGTTGGCCGTGCGGGCCTCTTCGATCGCCGCGCGGGCGCGGTCTTCGGAGACGTAACCGAGGTCGACGAGAACGTCAGTGATGAAGCCGCTCGAGCGGCCACGAGCGACCGGCGGGGTCAGGCCGGGAGTGCCGCCCTCGTTGGGATCGAGCGCGGGGGCGGTCGAGTCGCCGGATTCCGGGACCGGGCGTAGGTGACTCGGGTACTCCCTGCTGTCCATATCAGGGGTGATACGGGACGGTGCGGCCCTTGTAGCCGGCGTCGATCACGGCCTGTTCGACGCTCTCCGGGCTCTGGTAGCCATAGTGCACGGAGGCCGTGGAGACGGCCGCGTCGAGCCGCTTCGGCCGTAGCACGACCAGTGCGGGAACACGGTTGACGTTGGCTCCCTGGGCGATCTCCGCGTAGCGGGCGATCCTGCTCGCCGGCACGACGAAGGTGGCGACATCGGGGAAGGAACGCAGGCGGAGCAGCGCCGCGGCGACCATGCGGTCGTCGATTCCGCCCGGGCGAACGAAGAGGAGGACGACCGTGTCGTCGGCGGCGAAAGCGGCCGTGACCGGCCGGGGCAGCGGAGGCGGGGCGCCGACGCCGGAGCTTACGGCGGGCAGCGACGTGGGGCTACCTTCGATCGGGACGGCAACGGTCACCGGCGCCGAAGCTTCTTCTTCGCCTTCTTCGGAGCTGCCTTTGCCCATCGTCGACATGAAGAAGACGCCGGCGAGCAGCAGCACGCCGACGGCGGCGAGCTGCGCAAGCGGGTTGTCGTTCAGCTTCTCTCTCATACGTTCGCCTACTGAATCGTCAGCCCGGCCGCCGAGCTTGAGCGACGCTCAGCAGCTTGCGTCGGGGGGCGATACCGCCACGCCCGTACACTCGACGTAACGGGTGCGCTGCAGCAGGGTGGCAAAGTGGATGTCGGGCGGCGGGATGTTCGGATCGGATTCGATCAGCGGCGTACCGTGCACTTTGATCGATTTGCCGGCGAACATTCCTTTCCAGGTGGCGCTGCCGCCGATGTCGATGTGGCTGTCCGGGGCGTAGAGCATGAACTCGTTAGTGCCGAAGCTCCCCGCCAGCTCCACGGATGATTCACCCAGCACGTAGATGCCCGGCACGTCGTAGGTCCCTTGCGCCGGGTTGTAGGCAGTCGAGACGATGCGAGCGTTGCCGGTGAGCTTGACCTGCACGGCGCCGGGCGAGAGACCACAGTTTTCCGGCGTGTCGATGAAGATGCGGACGTTGCTTTCGGCGGCCATGATCAATTCGCCGCTGTCGATGGTGAGGCTGCAGGCGAAGTAGTCGTCTCCTCCCACGGTCAGCTTCGCGTTTTTGGACAGGTGGATCGCCCTGGTTTCCGCATCCCAGGGGTCGGTGGCGGTGCGTTTTTTCGTGTAGGTGTCGACGCCTTTGCAGGATTCCGGTGGACTCACTTCGAGGCGGCAGTTCGAGTTGATCGTCGCAAGGTTTTCGGGCGCGGTAAAGGGCGGCAGCTCCATTTCCCCTTCTTTGACTTCACCTTCGCAGTCGGGTTCCGGCGCTTCTTTGCCGATGCCGTGTCGGACGTTGCCGCAGATCGTCGGGGTGCCTTTGCCTTCGATGTCTCCGTTGGTGCCGATGTCGGTGCGGATGTCGGGCGTGCCTTCGAGCATGAAGTTGTCCCGTCCGATCAGTTTCTCGTTGGCGAAGACGTTTTTCCCGCTGTAGGAGACCAACCCAACCTCTACCCGGCGACTGACCGTGTCCGACGTCCCGGTGGCGACGACGCTGTAGATGCCGGTGCCGTCGTATGCGCTCACCCGGTAGGTGAAACTGGCCCCGCCGACACTCTCGCTCGCGGTTTCCGGGCACCATCCAGCCGAAGCGGCCTGCGCTTCGCCCGCCGGCCCCACGCACGGATAGGTGGCGCTGAGGCTGCCCTGAAAGCGGTTGAGGCGCAGGAGGGCGACGCTCGCGCCGGCGTCGGCGGCGGCGATCGCTTCCTTGGAGTCATGGTCGCGTGTGGTTCCCTGCTGCACGTCGACCGAGGAGAGGATCGCCGCGCTGGCCAGCGCCATACTGGCGATCATCGCGAAGAGTGCCGTCGGCAGCGCCATCCCGCTCTCGTCCGTGAGAAGGGCGCGGAATCGCGCACGCAGTCGGCCTGGCCCGGGCATCGCCAAGCTCATCGACGCTGGGTCAACGCGGCTTGAGCCGCGGGAACGCACGCTCGGCCAACCTGGACGCCCGTACTACTTACTCTGCCGCTTGACTCGCGAGCTGCTCGATGCCGCTGGCGCGCTGGCCACCTGCCGCGAGCATCAACTTGAAGTCGTGTGGGCTGGAGGCGTACTGGAGCGCCACGTCCTCGGCGACCTTGCCCTCCATCACGTAGCCGAGCAGGGACTGGTCGAAGGTGCGCATCCCGTAGTACTCGCCCTCGCCGATCACCTCGGTGATCTTGCCGGTCTCCTCCGGATTCATGATCAGGTCCTGGACGCGGCCGGTGACGACCAGCACCTCCGAGGCCGGCACGCGGCCTTCTCCGCTGATGTCGGGGACGAGGCGCTGGGCGATGGCCCCCTTCAGGGTCGAGGCGAGCATCACTCGCGCCTGGTGCTGGAGGCGGGGCGGGAAGAAGTCGATGATCCGGTTGATCGTCTCGGTCGCGTCGAGGGTGTGGACGGTGGAAAGGACGAGGTGGCCGGTCTCGGCGGCAGAGAGCGCCGTGTGCACGGTCTCCTCGTCGCGCATCTCGCCGATCAGGATCACGTCGGGGTCCTGGCGCAGGACGCGCCGCATCGCCCGGCTGAAGCTCTCGGTGTCCGAGCCGACTTCGCGCTGGTTGACGATCGACTGCTTGTCCTGATGCAGGTACTCGATCGGGTCCTCGAGCGTGATGATGTGATGTGGCTTGGTGCGGTTGATGTGGTCGATCATCGCCGCCAGGGTCGTGCTCTTGCCCGAGCCCGTGGTGCCGGTGACGAGGATGATCCCGCGCTGCTCCTCGGCCAGCTTGGTGACCACCGGCGGCAGCCCCAGCTCCTCGACCGAGCGGATGTCGAAGGGGATCGCGCGGCAGACGATCGAGGTCGTGCCGCGCTGCTTGAAGACGTTGACGCGGAAGCGCGACAGGCCGGGGATCGAGTAGGAGAAGTCGGCCTCGCCGGCCTGCTCGAACTCGGTCAGGGAGCGGACCTCGGCCATGTCGTGGAAGGCCTTCTCGGTGTCCTCCGGGGTCAGCGGCTCGTAGCCGTCGAGCTGGACCAGCTCGCCGTGCTGGCGGATTATCGGCTTCGAGCTGACCTTGATGTGGAGGTCGGAGCCCTCCCGCTCGATCAGCGTCTGCAGCGCTTTGTCGATCTCGAACATCCCGACCTCTATCGGCCGGGATGCCGACACTCCTTAGCCTTGGCTCAGGTGACCTCTCTGAGCTTCTGTGCTTCGCCCAGCTGCTGCAGCTTTTTGAGCGACTGGTTCTCGATCTGGCGGATGCGCTCGCGGGTGACGTTGAAGGTCCGCCCCACCTCGTCGAGCGTGCGCGGGTGCTCGCCGCCGAGCCCGTAGCGGAGCTCGAGCACGCGCCGCTCGCGGTAGGAGAGGTTCTCCAGCGCCTCCTTCAGCGCCTCTTTGGTCAGCAGGTCGGCCGCCCGGTCGAAGGGGGACTCGGCCTTCTCGTCGGCGATGAACTGGCCGAACTCCGACTCCTCCTCGTCGCCGACCGGCTTCTCCAGCGAGACCGGGGCCTGGGCGGAGCGCTTGATCGAGTCGACCTCCTCGGGATCGATCCCCGTCACCTCGGCGATCTCCTCCGGGGTGGGCTCGCGGCCCAGCTCGGTGACCAGCTTGCGCTCGGCGCGGCCGATCTTGTTCAGCTTCTCGACCACGTGGACCGGGATGCGGATCGTCCGCGCCTTGTCGGCGAGCGCGCGGGCGATCGCCTGGCGGATCCACCAGGTCGCGTAGGTGGAGAACTTGAACCCCTTGCGGTAGTCGAACTTCTCCGCTGCGCGGACCAGGCCCAGCGTGCCCTCCTGGATCAGGTCGAGGAAGGGCAGGCCCTGGTTGCGGTAGTTCTTGGCGATCGAGACGACCAGGCGCAGGTTGGACTCGACCATTTTCTGCTTGGCGTCGAGGTCGCCGCGCTCGATGCGCTTGGCGAGTTCGACCTCCTCCGCCGCGGTCAGGAGGCGAACCTTGCCGATGTCCTTGAGGAACAGCTGCAGGCTGTCCGTGGTCATGTCCGGTTTCAGGTCGAGCGCCTGTTTCTGACGGCGCCGGCCTTTCTTGCCGGTGTCTGCGGGCATCGCTTCCGCGGCCGCTTTCTGGGCAGGGTCCATGTCCTCGACGAGCTCGATGCCCGACTTCTCGAGGTGCCCGTAGAGATCCTCTACGTCGGACTCGTCGAGATCGACCTCCGAGACCGCGGAGGCGATGTCGCCGAAGGTCAGCACACCGAGCTGCTGCCCTCTGGTTATGAGGCCTTTGACCTCCTCAAGCTCCTGAAGCTCTGCTACCAGCATCCTGTCTGTGCTCGTTTCCTTGCGCTAGGTGGTTTGGTCCTGCGACTGGAACGCCCGGGCGGGCGGAAAGTCGCGAAAAAATAGACCGGCAATCCGGTCCGCATGGCCGATTAGTCTGCGCTGCCCTAGGCCCATACTAGGCCTCGGGTCACCGCTCAAACGTCTGTTCGCATCATAGTCGCTTCAGTTTCTGAAGTCAATGTCAAGCTCAATGCGCCAATCCCGCCCCTGGCTGCGCGCCTTCTGGCAGCGAGCCTACCGCGAGAACGTCACGGGGCTCTCGGCGATGGTCGCCTACAACCTGATGCTGGCGGTCTTCCCGTTCGCCCTGCTGGTGCTCTTCGTCTTCGGCCAGGTGCTGAAGATAGGCGGCGTCGAGGCCAGCGTGCTCGACGACCTGCAGCGCCTCTTCCCCAACGTCGAGCAGGAAACCCTCACCGACGTCCTCAACCGGATCGAGCAGAACTCGACCACGATCGGGATCGCCGCCTTCCTCGGCTCGCTCTGGATCGGGGCCTCCTTCTGGGGGGCGATGGACACCGCCTTCTGTCGCATCTACCACGTCGAGTGCCGCGGCTGGGTCGAGCAGAAGCGCTTCTCCTTCGCGATGCTCGTCGTCGTCCTTCTCTTCATCGCGGCCAGCATCTTCCTGCCGACGATGGAGAGCACGCTCATCGCCAGCACCGACCGGCTGCCGCTCGGCCTCTCCGACATCAAGGCGATCGACACGGTGCTGCTGCTCGGGGCCGCGATCCTGATCGTGTTCCTGATCTGCTGCGTGATCTTCTGGGCGGTGCCGAAAGGGCACATGCCCTGGCGCGCGGTCTGGCCCGGCGCCTCCTTCGTCACCGCCTGCGCCGGCATTGCCAACTGGCTCTTCCCCTTCTACCTCTCCAACGTCTCGAGCCTCTCGCGCTTCGGCTCGACGGTGGGATTCGTCCTCATAGCCCTGCTCTGGTTCTACGTGCTCAGCCTGGCGCTGCTTGCCGGTGCGGTGATCAACTCGCTGCGCCACGAGCTGCACGACACCGGCGAGCTGCCCTACGCCTACGCGCCCGCAGGCTCCCCGGCGGCGTCTGAGGAGGACTGCGGCTGTGCCGAGCGGACGTCGAAGAGCACGTCGTGAAGCCCCTGGACGACGTCCCGTCCCAGGTCCGCGTCGCCGCCGAAGCTGAGGCGCTCGGGGTCGCGGCCGATCACGGCGTCGAGCCAAGCCGCGGAAGGGCCGAGGACCCAGCTCTCGGGCTGCTTCTCGATCCGGGCGACGCATAAGGTCACCGTCCCGTTCTCGAGCGTCAGCTGCGCCCCGGCCCAGGGCCTGCCGGAGTCGCCGCGGCCCGCTTCCACCGCGACCTGGCAGGTGCCGTTGGAGTCGGCGCCCAGCACGATCGTCGGGGCGACCAGGAGAAAGGCCGCCTCGACGTCGAGGCGGCCGATCGGCGCAGTCACGTTCGCCATATGGCGTCGCTCGCAGCGCGCCGCGACGCTCAGGGGGCCGATCGCGTGACGCAGCCAAGGATTGATCGTGTACTCGCGGCCCCTGCTGCCCTCGTTGGAGCCGAGCTCGACCTGCCCGGCCAGGCGCATCGCGGAGAGTCGCCGCTCCAGCGCCGGGTAGGTGCAGTTATCGATCAGCTTGTCGAGCTCGGTCAGGGTCAACGGGCGCGCCGCCAGAGCGCGAACGATGGTCGAGGACCAGCCTCCGACCAGGGCCTTGAGCGCCACTTTGGCCGTCGCACTGTCAAGCGCGACCGGCCCCTCCGGGGCGTGCTGCAGCCAGGCTTCCACCGCCTCGGCGGCGAGCAGGAGGTCGTGCCCGAAGGGAGTCAGTTCGTAGGCGAGGATGCTGGGGCGCTTTCCTCGGCAGCGAGCCAGCACACCCAGCTTGACCAGCTTCGAGAGGTTGCCCCGCAGAGTCGACTGCGCCGGGCCGCCGAGCTCGGCGCGCAGATCGGAGAGTCGCAGCGGTCCGCCGGCCAGCGCCCTGAGGACGTGGACGTTCAGCGGGATGGTGAGCAGGCTGAGGACGGCGGTGCCCGCTCGGGGCCGCTGACCTGCCTCAGCGACATGCATCGACGATGCGCTCCCTGACCGTTCCCTTAGAATACTTGAAAATATCGGACCAGTATATCCCGCGTACCTGATTTGACAAGAAGGTGCACGGAGCACCCGGCGCAGGGACGGCGCGGAGCGCGGGCTTGCCGGGACGGGCCTAGCCGTAGCGCTCGCCGATGATCGCGCGCAGCTTGGCGCGGTCGTGGCGGGCGTGGACCCGCCGCACGGTCCCCGAACGGGAGCGCATGACGAGCGATTCGGTGGTCGCCCCCGGGCCGCGATAGCGCACGCCCTGCAGCACGTCGCCGTCGGTGACGCCCGTGGCCGAGAAGAAGACGTCCTCCCCGGAGCAGAGGTCGTTGGCGGTGAGGACGCGGTCGAGGTCGTAGCCGGCGTCGAGGGCGGCACTGCGCTCCTCCTCGTTGCGCGGCCAGAGGCGGCCGAGCAGCTGCCCCCCCATCGACTTCAGCGCCGCGGCGGAGAGCACGCCCTCGGGGGTGCCGCCGATGCCCCAGAGGAGGTCGACCGGGGAGCGGTCGCTGACCGCGAGCAGCGCGGCCGAGACGTCTCCGTCGGTGATAAGGCGGATACGGCCGCCTGCCTCCCGCACTTCGCGCATCGCGTCCTCGTGGCGTGGGCGGTCGAGCATGACCACGGTGACGTCGCCGACGCTGCCGCCCTTTCGCTCGGCGATCAGCTTCAGCGTCTCGGGGAGCGGGCGGTCGAGGTCGAGCAGGTCGGCGATCTCCTCGCCGCCGGCCATCTTCTCCATGTAGACGCAAGGGCCGGGGTCGAACATCGACCCACGCTCGGCGAGCGCGATCACGGCGAGGGCGCTGGGCATGCCGAGGGCGCAGAGGCGCGTGCCCTCGAGCGGGTCGACCGCGATGTCGGCCACCGGCGGGCTTCCGTCGCCGATGTTCTCGCCGTTGTAGAGCATCGGGGCCTCGTCCTTCTCCCCCTCGCCGATGACGACGACGCCGTCCATCGAGACCGAGTCGAGGACGAAGCGCATCGCGTCGACCGCCGCCTGGTCGGCGGCGATCTTGTCGCCGCGGCCGACCCAGCGAGCCGCCGCGAGCGCTGCCGCCTCTGTCACTCGCACCAGCTCCAGGGCGAGGTTGCGGTCGGGCTTGGGCTGCGAGGTCTCCCCCATCGGCCCGGCAGGCTATAAGGTCGGCCGGTGACTCACCGCTGGGGACTGACTCTGCCGCTGCCGGGGCTCTCGCTGGCGGCCCATGAGGAGCTGGTGAAGCGGGCTGAGGCGGCCGGCTACACCGATCTCTGGAGCGGTGAGACGAACGGGCCGGACGGCTTCACGCCGCTGGCGTTGAGCGCCGCCTGGACCGAGCGCGCGAGGCTCGGCACCGGGATCGTCGGCGTCTTCCAGCGCGGCCCGGCGCTGCTGGCCCAGGAGGCGGCGGCGCTGGCCAGCGCCTCTGACGGGCGCTTCGTCCTCGGCATCGGCTCCTCCTCGGACCGGATCGTCGAGGGCTGGAACGGCATCCCCTTCGAGCGCCCCCTGAGCAAGGTGCGCGAGACGCTCGAGTTCCTCCGGGTGGCGCTCGAAGGCGAGCGCACGTCCACGGGGTTCAAGCTGGAGACAGCGCCGCCAGAGCGGGTGCCGATCGTGCTCGCGGCCCTACGAGGCAAGATGCTCGAGCTGGCGGTCGAGCGGGCCGACGGCGCCTTCACGAACTTCCTGCCGCTCAGCGGCCTGCCCAAAGTCGCCGCACAGCTGGAGGGGGCGCCCGAGGGGTTCGAGCTGCTCTGCCGCTTCTTCTGCGTGCCGGGCGAGCGCGAGGCGGTCGAGCCGCTGGCGCGCTTCATGTTCTCCTCCTACATCACGGTACCGGTCTACGCCGCCTTCTACCGCTGGCTCGGGTACGGCGAGGAGATCGACGCGATGATCGCGGCCTGGGAGTCGGGCGACCGTCAGGGCGCGGCGGCGGCGGCCCCGTGGGACCTGATCGAGGCGATGTTCGTCTTCGGCTCCCCGGAGGAGATGAGGGAGAGGATCGGCGCCTTCGTCGAGGGCGGAGTGACCCTGCCGATCCTCACGCCGATTACGACGCCCGACAAGCTGGGCGAGTTGATCGAGGCTTTGGCGCCTTAGCTGGGCGGGTGGGGTGGGGCCGGGGGGGGGCCCCCCCCCCAAAAGAACGCCCGGCCCCCCCCGGGGGGGTTTTTGTGGGGGGGGCCCCCCCCCCCCCCCCCACCCCACACCCCCCCC
>CAMLQY010000007.1 GCA_946482365.1 uncultured Actinomycetes bacterium | reverse complement strand
CTTTTCGTCGGCTTCCACGAGCTGAAGGACGCGGTCGACCGGCCCCGCCCGTCGGGCGCCCTCGTCGACTCCGTCGGCTCCTCGTTCCCCAGCGGCCACGCCGCCTACTCGACCTTCTACGTCTGGCTCGCGGTGACGCTGACCGTGCGCCTGCGGCCGGGGATGGCGCGCGCGACCGCCGTGGTGGCGGCGGGGATCGGGCTGGCGGCGGCGATCGGCCTCTCCCGCGTCTACCTCGGCGTCCACTACCTCAGCGACGTCAACGCGGGATGGGCGCTGGGCGCCGGTGCCTTCTCCCTCTGCGCCGCTGTCGCTCTCGTCATCTCCACCCTCGGGTATATGCGGCAGAATGCCCCCGGTGCACTCGCTGAACGCGATCCCTCTGGCGCTACAGAAGATCGAGGATGAGTACCTGCTGTTCGGCGCCGCCGGGCTGATCAGCCTCATCGCCTTCGTCTGGTTCATCTTCACCCCGGCGGTCAGCTCCTTCGGCCGAATCTGGGAGAAGGCGGCGGCCGGCTTCCTCTCCCTCTTCGTCCTCGCGGCCCTCGTCCTCACCGGAGTCGTCTTCGGCTTGGCGTTCGTCTACTACTACGACGAGATCTCCCGCCTACTCGGCTGAGGCGCTGCCACGCGCCCAAAAACCACGCTCCGCTGTTCCTTTCCCCTGTTATTTACGGGAAAGGAACAGCGGAAGCGATGGTGCGGGGGTGATCGAGCGCCCCGGATGTCGACGGATGACCCGATAATTGGCCGATGACGGCAACCTCCCATGAGACTGGGACTCTCGACGCGCTCTCTGAGGCGGTCGAGTCCGGCGCCGGGCTGCCCGCGGTGGCGCGGGCCGCGGCCAAGGTGCTGGGAGGAAGCGTCGCGCTGATCGACCGCTCCAGCGCGGTGCTGGCGGTCGCCGGCGCCTCCTCGGACCAGGAGCAGAAGCTGCTCTCCGGCGGGGAGGGAGTGACCGCGGTCGAGCTGCGGGTCGCCGACAGCGCCGTCGGCGAGCTGCGCTACCGGGCCAAGGCCGCGCCGGACCCGATCATCGCCCGGATGGTGACGACGCTGCTGGCGCTGGAGCTGGAGCGCTCGCGCTCGCCGGAGTGGGAGAGCGAGGAGGTGGCGGGCGCCTTCGTCGCCGCCGTGCTCGCCCGCGAGGTGACCGACCGCGGCGACATCGTCGCCCGCGGCGCCGAGCTCGGGGCGGACCTCGAGCAGGGGGTCGGGGTGCTGATCCTGCACGCCGTGCCGCGCGCAGCCCAGACCGGCGAGTGGCGCGCCCGCGTGCTGACGCTCACCCAGCGGGCCCTGCGCTCGCTGGCGCCGGGATCGCTGGCGAGCCCGGACGGCGAGGAGGCGGCCGAGATCGCCGTCATCGTCCCCGCCGAGGACGAGGCCCGGGTCGAGCGCGCCGCCGCCGGCCTCGGCCGCGAGCTCCAGGACAGCCTCTCGGGGTTCCACCTGACCATCGGCCACAGCCGCCGCGCGGCCGACCCGGTCGACCTCTACCGCGCCGGCAACGAGGCGCGGCTGGCGGTCAACGTCGGCGAGGCCGAAAACCGGGCGGTCCTGTCCTTCGAGGAGACCGGCTCCTACCGCCTGCTGCTGCCGGCGATGAGCGAGGACCCGCGTGAGCTGGAGCGCTTCTACGCCGAGACGATCGCGCCGCTCTCCGCCTACGACGAGCAGTACGAGACCGAGCTGGTGGTGACGGTGGAGGCCTACCTCGACAACGACGGCAACGTCGCCGCCACCGCCAAACAGCTCTTCACCCACCGCCACACGATCCGCTACCGGCTCGAGCGCGTGAAGGAGCTCTGCGGCCACGACGTCTCCGCCACCGAGGGCCGCGAGAAGCTCGGCCTGGGACTGAAAACGATGCGCGTCCTCGGGATTGCCTCGCCGCGCGGCCCGGCCCAGGAGCCGGGCGCGGAAGCCGGGAAGGTGCCGCGGTCCGCGGAGGAGTGACGGGGCGCTTAAGCTTTGGGGAGTGCACTGGGGAGTCGGCTAATTGGTAAGCCTCTGGCCTTTGGAGCCAGCTATCCCGGTCCGAGTCCGGGCTCCCCAGCTACTTTCTTTGGGTCCGCTCATTGTGAGACTTTCTGTCTGAGCCACCTGTGAAACTGTTGACATGGGCAGGGGTCCACGGTTCACAGAGGACGCGGCGCGCGAGGCTATCGCCAGGCCGAAATCTTGGACCGAGGCGCTTCGCCGGCTCGACTACTGCCCGACCGGTGGCAACCCGGCGACGCTGAAGAAGTACGCTGCGATGTGGGGGATCGGCACCGATCATTTCGATCCCTACGCCGGCGTGATGGAGGCAATTCGCAAGCCGCGTCGGTCGCTTGAGGAAATCCTCGTCGAGCACTCGACCTTCAGCCGCAGCAACCTCAAGCAGCGCCTCTACGAAGCCGGTCTGAAGCAGCCGTGCTGTGAGATGTGCGGTCAGGGGGAGACGTGGCGCGGTCGCCACATGTCAATGATCCTGGACCACACCAACGGTGTGCGGAACGACAACCGTCTGGAGAACCTGCGCATGTTGTGTCCGAATTGCGCGGCGACTCTGGATACTCATTGCGGGCGGGCGAAGGAAACTCCGCCGCCACTTCGCAATTGTGCGCGCTGCGGTGAGATGTTTCGCGCGAAGTACCGTAAGCAGCGATTTTGCTCGCGGCATTGCGGAATGAGGCGAGAGCGTGGCCCCATCCGTTGCGGCCGCGGGGTGCCAAAGCCCAAGTCCCGCAAAGCCGAACGCCCGCCATACGAGCGGCTGCTGGAGGAGATCGAGGCGACGAGCTACCTGGCGGTCGGCCGCAAGTACGGCGTCTCCGACAACGCGGTGCGCAAGTGGGTGCGCTTCTACGAGCGGCAGCGCGAGCGGGAAGCCGCCGAGAGGGAGACCGCGGGCGTCGTCGATCTCGTCCGGCGAGCGGCCTAGGGTCCTCGGCATGGAGATGAGCGGAGTGCAGATGGACCCGGAGGTTCGCGAGGGGCTGCAGCGGAGCTGGAAGGCGTTGATGACCGTCGGCGTGCTGGCGATCGTCGTCGGCTGCGTGGCGATCGTGGTGCCGGCAGTGGCCTCCGTCGCGACCGCGATCTTCATCGGCTGGATCCTCATCATCGCCGGCGCGTTCCTCGTCGCCGGCGCGTTCACCGCGCACTCGATCGGGACCGTTGTCCTGCGCCTGCTCTGGGCGCTGCTGACCGTGATCGTCGGCCTCTGGCTGATCGTGGAACCGGACAACGGCACGCTCACCCTGACCGTCGTGCTCGGCATCTACTTCCTCTTCATGGGCCTCACCCGCACCGCGGTCGCCTTCGCCGCCCGCGGTCAGCAAGGCGCCGGCCTGGTCGGCCTCAGCGGCATCGCCGGCCTCCTGATCGGCGTCCTCATCCTGGCCAAGCTTCCCAGCAGCGCCGACTGGGCCATCGGCCTCCTGGTAGGCATCGACCTCATCTTCGCCGGCTGGACGCTGACTTCTGTTGCATTGGTCGGCAAGGACCTTGCAAGAGCTGACTGAAAAGGCGTTGGCGCGGCGGGTCCTGTCGCCGTAGGGGACCCACCGCCCCTTCCGGTCGCTAAAGCGTCCTCAGGGGCGGTCCCCCCTACGACGCCACCCCCCGCGAGCTGCGGGTGTCAGCTGACGCGTTTACCCAAGCTGGAGACTGAAACCGATGGACGACCGGCCGCCCAAGGTCGTAGAGGTCATCCCAGCGGGCGCGGAGGCCGATGGCGTTCGTCTTAAGCTTTTTCAGATCTGATCGGACGGGTGGGGTGGGGTGCCCCTGTAGCGCGCGGCGTTCGTTTTCGCCGCGATATCCCTTCGAGAGCTCCTTCTTCTCTGACGGCGAAAACCCAGCAAGCGGAAGGGGCACCCCACCCCACCCGATCCCCTCTACGATCCACTCGTGGAGTCTCCCCTTGTGCTCGTAATGGCGGCGGGCGAGGGAACGCGCATGCGTTCCAGCTTGCCGAAGGCGCTGCATCCTGTCTGCGGGCGGCCGATGGTCGCCTGGCCGATCCTCGCTGCGCGCGAGGCGGGCGCGGGACGCGTCGCCGCGATCGTCTCGCCGGCCCAGGACATCGTCTCCGGCCTGCCCGACCAGGTTCAGATCGTCACCCAGCCCAAACCGGACGGCACCGGCGGCGCGGTGCGCGCGGCATTGCCGCTGATCGAGCAGGCCGGGACCGTTCTCGTCCTCTCCGGAGACGTGCCGCTGATCTCCGCCCAGACGATCTCCGGGCTTCTCGAAACACACGAGGCTTCCGGCGCCGCGGCGACGATGCTGACGATCGAGCTCGACGACCCGGGGACCTATGGCCGCGTCGTCCGCTCCCCCTCCGGCGAGGTCGAGCGGGTGGTCGAGGCGAAGACCGGCGGCGACGCCACACCCGAGCAGCTGGCGATCCGCGAGATCAACGCCGGCACCTATGTCTTCCAGGCGGCCCCGCTGGCCGAGGCCCTCGCCGGGCTCTCCAGCGACAACGCCCAGGGCGAGTACTACCTGCCCGACGTCCTGCCCGCCCTGCGCGCGGCCGGCCACGCCGTGGCCGGGCATCTCGCCGACGACCTCGCCGTGACGATGGGCGTCAACACCCGCGCCGACCTCGCCGCGGTCGAGGCCGAGGCGCGCCGCCGCATCCTCCGCGCCCACATGCTGGCCGGGGTCACGGTCGTCGATCCCGCCTCGACCTGGATCGACGCCGACGTCGAGATCGCGCCCGATGCCCGGATCGAGCCCGGCACCAGCCTGCGCGGCAAGACGACCGTGGGCTCGGGCTCCACCGTCGGGCCTCTCAGCACGCTGACGGACACGACGCTGGGCGCCGGGGTCTCCGTGCCGCACTCCTTCCTCGTCGAGTGCGTGGCCGGCGACGGTGCCCAGATCGGCCCCTTCGCCCACCTGCGCCCCGATGCCGAGCTCGCCTCCGGGGCCAAGGCCGGCAGCTTCGTCGAGGTCAAGAACTCGCGGATCGGCGAGGGCGCCAAGGTCCCCCATCTCTCCTACGTGGGCGACGCCGAGATCGGCGCCGGCAGCAACCTCGGCGCCGGCGCGATCACCGCGAACTACGACGGTTTCCGCAAGAACCGGACTACGATCGGCGAGAACGTCCGCATCGGCGTTGACACGATGCTGATCGCGCCTGTAGAAGTCGGCGACGGCGCTTACACTGGCGCCGGAGCGGTGATCAAGAGCGATGTGCCCGAGGGGGCGCTCGCCGTCAGCGAGAACGAGCAGCGAAACATCGAGGGCTACGCCGCCCGCAAGGCCGCCAAGATGCAGGAGGAGCAAACCCCGTGAGCACAATCGAGGAGCGACCCGAGACGGTGCCGGCCAGCGCCATCACCCACGACTACTCGAAGCGGTTGATGGTCTTCGGCGGGCGCAGCTCGATGGAGCTCGCTGCGAAGGTCGCGGGCAAGCTCGACCTCGACCTTGGCCAGGTGACTCTGAAGACCTTCGCCAACGGCGAGGTCTACTGCCGCTACGAGGAGTCGATCCGCGGTGCCGACGTCTTCATCGTCCAGTCGACCTGCGCCAACGAACACTCCGAGATGTCCCCCAACGACTCGCTGATCGAGCTGCTGACGATGATCGACGCCGCCCAGGGCGCCTCGGCCCACCGCATCATCGCGGTGATGCCCTGGTACGGCTACGCCCGCCAGGACAAGAAGTCGGCTCCTCGCGAGCCGATCTCGGCCCGCATCGTCGCCAAGTGCCTGGAGGGCGTCGGCGTCGACCGCGTGCTGACCATGGACCTCCACGCCGGCCAGGTGCAGGGCTTCTTCCACGTCCCGGTCGACCACATGACGGCGATGCCGATGCTGACCCAGTGGTTCGCCGACCAGTACCCGGCGGAGGACCTGGTGATCGTCTCCCCCGACGCGGGCCGGGTGAAGACGGCGCGCAACTTCGCCCGCCGCATCGGCACCCACTGGGCGGTGATGGAGAAGGAGCGCCCCGCCCAGCAGGTGGCCGAGATCGGCTACGTGGTCGGCGACGTCAAGGGCAAGATCGCGGTCCTGGTCGACGACATGATCGACACCGCGGGGACGCTCTGCGCGGCGGCCCAGACCGTGCTCGACGAGGGCGCGGCGCGGGTGATCTCCTGCGCCACCCACGGCGTCTTCTCCGGCCCCGCCTACGAGCGGCTCGCCTACGAGAGCTCGGGGATCGAGAAGATCGTCGTCAGCGACACGATCCCGCTGCGGCCCGGCGCGCCGGACAACATCACAGTGCTCTCCACCGCCGGCACCTTCGCCGACTCGATCCGCCGCATCTTCACCGACGACTCGGTCTCCGAGATCTTCGCCGGCGAGAACCAGCTGTTCTGACCAGGAACGCAGCTAGTAGGGATTGACGAAACCCCCACGCGCGTCCAGCGGCGGCGGACGCGGCGCGGTGCGGCGTCCTCAGTCGTCCGAATAGCGCTGCTATTCGGACTCCTTGCGTCCTTGCCCCGCTTGGTCCGGCGCTCGCTGGGCCGCACACGCGGGTTTCGTCAATCCCTACTAGGCTGTCGCCGGATCGATGGTCGACGAATACACAGTCGTCAAGAGCATCCACGTCCTGGCCGCGGCGCTTTGGGTTGGGACCGGCTTCGCGGTCAACATCGCGATGACCCTCGGTGCGCGCAGCGGCGAACCCGCCACGATGCTCACGGCGATGCGCTTTGCCAAGTTCCTCGGCAAGTACGTCTTCCCCTGGTTGTCCCTGGTCACGTTGGCCTTCGGGATCTGGCTGACAGAGAGCTTCTACGACTGGGATCTGCTCTGGATCCAGCTCGGCATGGCGGGTCTCGTGGTCTCGACCGCGATCGGGATCTTCTATCTCGGGCCCAAGGCGGCGGCCGGGATTGCCGGGATCGAAAGCGGCGCACCGCCCCCGCCTGGCCGTAACTGGGTACCGATCGTCGCCCGGCTCAACCTCCTGCTCGTCAGCGCCGTGCTGGTGCTGATGGTGATCCGGCCCGACTGAGGGTGCCCGCGCCCGGGCAGGATCGGGTCCCCGGACTGCGGCTGGTCGGCCACAAGGGCGCCGACCTGATCGCCCCCGGCAACACGGTCGAGAGCTTCGTCGCCGCGGTCGAGGCGGGGGTCGACACGATCGAGCTCGACGTGCTCTGGTTGCCCGACGCCCACCTGCCACTGGAGCAGCGGGCGCCGTTGGTCGTCGCCCATGACTGGCACGACGCCGAGCGGCGCACGCCGCTGACCCTGACCGAAGCGCTCGACGCCTTCCTCGAGCCGCCGCTGGACCGGGTCGAGATCGACATCGACATCAAGCTCCCCGGTCGCGAGGAGGAGATCGTCGATGCCCTGCAGGAGCGCGGCCTGATCGAGCGGGCGATGGTCTCGACCATGGAGATGTACTCGCTGGGCCGCATCCTCGAGCTGCAGCCGGCGCTGCGCCGCGGCTGGACCTACCCCAAGGTGACCAGGGACTGGACCTCGAAGCGCTGGGCCAAGGGACCGATGCTGGCGGCCCTCGTGGCGATGCGCCAGCGCCTCCCCGGCCTCGCCGCCGAGAAGCTGCCACAGCTGGAGGTCGAGGCGATGTGGGTCTACCACCCCTTGATCAGCCGCCGCCTCGCCCGCATCACCGAGCTCGCCGGCGTCGAGCTGATCGCCTGGACCGTCGACGACCTCCCCCGCATGCGCAAGCTCGCCGCCGTCGGCGTCACCGGCCTCTGCAGCAACGACCCCCGCCTCTTCGCCGAGTTGACCTAAGCCCCACAGGTCTCCCGATGGCCGGCGCCCACCTGACCCCCCGTTCCGGTGCGCTTTTGCCCCGCCATAGGGGGATAAGGCGCACCGGAAGTGGCTACCGGACTTTCAGCATGCGAGCAATGCGATTGACGACGGCGTTCGGTTCGTCGCGGACCTGCGCCCAGGTGACGCGGACGGTGCGATAGCCGGCCGCGGTGAGGATCTGGTCGCGTTTGCGATCGCGCTGAAAGGCCGCAAGGGTGCCGTGTGTCTCTTCGCCGTCGGTCTCGATTGCGAGGCACTGATCCTCCCAGAGCAGGTCGACCTCGAAGAGATGACCTTCTACGTGCAGCTTCACGTTCGTGCGGGGACGGGGTAGCCCTTCCTCGATCAGGCGTGGAAGCAGACGCGCCTCGAGCCGGCTCCGCACTACCGGGCGCTCCTCTCGCGTTTCTCGCCACGGAGCCAGGATCGTGCGCAACCGCGGTGTGCCGCGCCGTCGTCCGAAGGTCAGGATTCGATCGATCTCTTCTACATCGAGCAGCCTGAGGATCGCGGCCTGCTCGACCAGGCCTCGCATCGAACTCCACCCTGTGCTCCCAGCCATGTCGACCAGCGTCCGGGACACGGTCGTGCATGGAATCCCGTTCCGATCTTCGACCTCGTCTGCGTCTGGCAATCGCACGCGATGCCAGCGGATCCCATCGATCTTGCGCCCCGACCAGTCCGGCGGGATCACGTGGATAACAGGGAGCCGCTTGTCCCAAAGTCCCAGCAGCTCGGCCGCACTCCCATGAGAGAGCACCGTGCCTGCGTCGCAGGTAAGCACTCCGGCCAGCATCCGCCCGTTGCGGCTGATCGCACGATGCCCTACCGCAAATGTCCCGCGAAATACGGGTTGCAGGTAACCCGAAGCGATCCGCTCATCGATGGCGCGCTCTTGAAGCCCAAGTCTCCGCAGCTGGCTCCTGGTGACGATCCCATGCTGACGTCCAGCCAGGTCCGCAATCAGGTGTCCGACGCTTCCGGTGCGCTTTTCCCTCGACATAAGGAGATAAGGCGCACCGGAGCAAAGGCTCTCCCCCCTACGACGCTTCCGGTGCGCTTTTGCCCCGCCATAGGGGGATAAGGCGCACCGGAAGTGGTGGCTAGATCGTGCCCGGCGTGGCCGTCGGCGGGGCGTTGCGGCCGCCGCGTGGCTTGACGGCCGACTCGAGCTCCTGGGTGGTGAAGCCGCCGACCGCCTCGCCGTCGAGGGCGTAGCGATAGAGGGCGACGCCGAAGATGTTGCTCAGGGCGCTGGAGACGAGCATCGAGATCGCCAGGCCGATCACGCCCAGCACCAGCAGCAGGGCACCGGCGAAGCTGGCCGAGGCCCAGATCAGGAAGCCGGCGAAGATCAGCAGGGCCGAGGGCAGGACGCCGAGGAGGAAGACGGCGCCGCCGATCGCGATGTTGCCTGTGATCTGCTGGCCCCAGCGCGATTTGAAGAGACCGGCGGAGCGCTTCAAAGTGGCAAAGGGGCCATTGCCCTCGAGCGCGATCACGGGAACGGCGAGGAAGGTGAGCAGCGACCAGCCGACGGCGAGCACGCGACCGGCGATCTGGCCCACCGCGCCCTGGTTCTCCAGGGCGCTGAGCGCGAGGCCGATCGTGGTCGAGACAGCCGCCCAGCCCGCGATCTGGGGAAGGCGACTGCGCGCCACCTCGAGGCCGTCGCCGACAGACGCCTGCTGGCCGCGGAAGATCATGTCGGCGGCGGCGGCGAGGCCGACGCTGAAGTAGGTGCCGATCACGGCGAGCAGGTAGAAGCCGATCACCGCCAGGGCCCCGCCGAAGACCGCCTGGTCGTCGTCGATCAGGTAGAGGCCGGGCCCGACCACGATGATCGCGCAGACGATCGTCGCCACCCCGCCGTAGAGCGGGAAGCGCAGCAGGGCGGGGTTGTCTCGCAGCAGCCCCCAGCTCTTCTTGGTCAGTGCCCAACCGCGTTTGATCCTGCTCATCGCTGCCCTCCTTCAAGGGACCGCTCGACAATCGGCGTCTGCACCACGCCTCTTCCCTCGAAGTACTCCCACTCCTCCTCTCCCAGCTCCGTCGCCGGCGGGTCGGCGTAGATCCACTCGCGCATGATCCGGTGCCAGTTGCGCTTCGCCCGCAGCTGCCCGAGCACGGCGACGACGCCGATTTCCATCCGCCTGCCCATCAGCTCGTCGCCGGGCAGCGACTCGCGCCGCATCAGGTCGTAGTACTCCGATCGCGGGTCGTGGGTCGACTCGATGATCTTCATCACCCGCCGCGCGCTGATCTCGACCTCGCGGTCCTCGATGAACCAGCCGCTGACCGCCATCGTGTGCTCCATCAGCCTTTCGGCGTCGAGCTTGGACGGGTTCTTGACGAAGCCGAGCTCGTGCAGGGCGTTGCGGAAGCGCTCCGGGTCGTCATGGAAAGCGGCGTCGATCGCCCGCTGCTCGAGCAGGATCTGCTCGTTGTCGAGCTTCTTGGTCATGCCGAAGTCGAGGAAGGCGACCCGCCCGTCGCCCATCAGGATGTAGTTGCCGGGGTGGGGGTCGGCGTTGAAGTGCTGCAGGTGGTAGATCGAGCCGAAGCTGCCGCGGAAGACGATCTCGCCGAAGCGGCTGCGCTCCTCGTCGGGGAGCTCCTTCACCTGCTCGAACTTCATCCCCTCGACCAGCTCGGTGACGAGGACCCGCCGCCGGGAGAGGCGCGTGATCACTTCCGGCACGTAGATGAAGGGGTGCTCGCGGTAGGCGCGGGCGAAGCTGCGCTGGTTCTGCGCCTCGTACTCGTAGTCGAGCTCCTCCATCACGCGCTCGCGCAGCTCCTTGGCTATCTCCTTGGCGTCGAGCCCGGGGGCGAGGGCGCGGGCGAGCCGGACGATCGTGCCGGCGTTGCGCAGGTCGGCGTCGAGCGCCTCGGCGATCCCCGGATACTGGATCTTCACCGCCACCGCACGCCCGTCCAGCAGCTCGGCCCGGTGCACCTGGCCGATCGAGGCGGCGGCGAAGGCCTCCTGCTCGAACTCGGCGAAGAGCTCTGAGAGCGGTTCGCCCTCGTACTCCTCGTCGAGCACCTTCTCGACCTTCTCCCAGGGCATCGCCGGCGCGTCGGTGCGCAGCTTCGCCAGCTGCTCCTGGTAGATCTCGCGGTACTCGTCGGGGATGAATTCCGTGTCGATGAAGGAGGCGAACTGGCCGAGCTTCATCGCCGCGCCCTTCATCTGGCCCAGCGCCCCGACCATCTTCAGCGCCGTCTCCATGTGGCGCTGTTCCAGCCGCTCCTTGCCCTCTTCCTCGGAGCGGGCGACGTTGGTCGCCTTGGTGCCTGCGTAGCGCGCGCCCTGCATCCCGACGATCGAGCCCAGCTTCGCGGATCGCCGCAGCCTTCCTTTGGGGATCTTCGAGTCCTCTGCCATGGACCGAACGATGTCACAGGTTGCGCTTTCGCTCGTTTCTCTATCCTCTCGGTCCGCATGGCCCGTGGACGCGAAAAGCTGAAGGCAGCGCCCCGAACCGAGTTCGGCTCCAGGATCTCCCGCCGCCTGCGGCGTGAGGGCCTCGTGCCGGGCGTCGTCTACAGCGGCGGCGCGGACGCCCGCGCCTTCCAGGCGCCCGAACGGGACATCCGCGGCGTGCTCGCCGAAGGCGCCGCCCTCTTCGACCTCGAGATCGAGGGCGCGGAAGCGGTGCCGGTCGTGGTCAAGGAGCAGCAGCACCACCCGGTGCGCGGCAGCCTCCAGCACATCGACCTGCAGGAGGTGCGGCTCGACGAGGCGATCCAGGCGGAGGTCGCGGTCGAGCTCGAGGGCGCCGAGGTCTCCCCCGGCGTCAAGGGCGGCGGCGTGCTCGAGCACGTCACCCGCGAGGTCACGGTCGAAGCGCTCCCCACCGAGATCCCCGACCGGATCGTCGCCGACGTCTCCGCGATGGAGGTCAACGACACCCTTCAGCTCTCGGCGCTGGTCGTGCCCGAGGGCGTCACGCTCGTCGCCGACGACCCCGACGAGGTGACGATCGCGACCCTCTCGCCGCCGCGCGTCGAAGAAGTGCCCGAGCCCACCGTCGAGGAGGAGGCCGAGCTCGTCGGCGAGGAGGGCGAGGAGCCCGCCGCCGAGGAGGACGGCGAGGCCGAGGGCGGCGACTCGGGCGAGTCCGGCGGGGAGTAACCCTGTCCATCTTTCGCCGCCGCCGGGTCGAACGCGGCGAGGGCGAGCAGCAGCCGGGCGACCGCATCCTGATCGTCGGCCTCGGCAACCCCGGCCGGCAGCACGAGGCGACGCGCCACAACGTCGGCTTCGAGGTCGCCGCCGAGCTCTCTCGCCGCTGGGACCTGCCGCGGGCGAGGAAGAAGTTCGGCGGCCTGATCGCCGAAGGCCGCTCCGGCCCCGGCGGCCCGAGGGTGGCGATCCTGCTGCCGCAGACCTTCATGAACGTCGCCGGCGACTCGGCCGGGCCCGCGCGCGGCGCGCTGAAGGTGCCGCTGGACCGGGTCGTCGTCCTCCATGACGAGATCGACCTTCCCTTCGGCGAGGTGCAGGTGCGCCAGGGCGGCGGGCTGGCCGGGCACAATGGCCTCAAGAGCCTCAAACGGGGCTTCGGCGACACCGGATTCTGGCGCGTCCGCGTCGGCGTCGGCCGGCCCGACTCGACCGATCCCGAGGTCGTTTCCGCCTACGTCCTCGGGCGCTTCCGCGAGCCGCGCGAGGAGGTCGCGACGCTGATCGAGCGCGCCGCCGGCGAGGCCGAGCGGCTGGTCGAGAAGCTGGGCGAATAGATTTCACCGCCGTGAGCGCCCCGGCCGAGGTGACGAGCTACGAGGTGACCGAGCAGGGCGTGGCGGTGCTGCGCCTGGACCGACCCGGCTCGCGCAACGCGATCGACACCCAGATGCTGGTCGAGATGCTCGAGCACGTCGCGGTCGCCCGTGCCGACGACGCCGTGCGCGTGCTCGCGATCAGCTCCTCCGACCACATGGGCCTCTCCGCCGGCGCCGACGTCAAGGAGGAGCTCGACGAGGAGGGCAAGGTCCGTCGCATGCAGCTCTTCGCCGACCTCTACGACGCCGTCGTCGCCTTCCCCAAGCCGACCGTCGCCGCCTGCCACGGCGACGTGGTGGGGGGTGGGGCCGAGATCGCCGTCGCCTGCGACATGCGCGTCGGCGGCTCCAACCTGCGCCTGCGCTTCCCCGGCGCCGCGCTCGGCGTGCCGGTCGGCCCCGCCCGCCTGGTCAGCCTCTGCGGCCTGGCGACCGCCAAGTACCTGCTGCTCACCTCGCGCACGGTCGGTGCCGACGAGGCGCTGCGCCTCGGCCTGGTCAACCGCGTCGCGCCGGCCGCGAGTACCGAGGAGGCGGCCCTCGCCCTCGCCGCCGAGGCCGCCGCCCACCCACCGGAGGCGGTCGCCCGGCTGAAGCGCATGCTGCACGAGTGGGACGACGTCGTCGGCCGCTCGGCGCACGAGGGCGAGGGCCAGGTCGAGTGGCAGCGCTCGGGGCCGGGCCTGCCTTTCGGCAAGTAGTCGTTTGGCCAACGCGTCTTGTGCATTCGCCGCCGCGCTGGATAGGGTCGCGGCGTGATTTCGTCCGTTCGTCTGCCCCGGAGGGTCGCTTGAAAGCCTTCACCGCACTGCTCATCGCCCTTGCCTGCCCGCTCGCTCTTCCTGTCACCGCCGTTGCGGCCCCGACGACCTTCGTCGTCGACACGACCGCCGACGAAGCGGACGCCGGTGGCCTCAACGGGATCTGCCTGACCGCAGGTGGCAAATGCAGCCTGCGAGCTGCGATCGAAGAGTCGAACGCCTCTACCGCGGACGACGACACGATCACCTTTGCGTCGAATCCCTTCGACGGCAAGGCCGGCGACACGATCGTCGCCGCCAACCTCCCCCTGGTCACCGACAAAGTCCACATCGACGGCGCCAGCGGCGGCCAGTGCACCACGTCGTTCGCCAGCCAGCTTGGGCCCTGTGCCGAAGTGAGCGGCTCGGGGTTGGTCGTCGAAGCGGACGGGGTGGAAATCGACGGCCTGGCCATCACCGGTGCAATCGCGCCCGGAGCGGCCGCGGTCCGTGCCTTCAACGGGGCCCAGGGGCTCGTCTTGATCAACAGCTGGATCGGCGTCAAACTCGACGGCAGCGCCGGTCCGAACGGCAAGGGCGTCTACCTCGACCCGGACTCCAACGGCGCCACGATCGGCGGCGCAGGCGTCGCCGATCGCAACGTCATCGCCAACAACGAATTCGAGGGCCTCGACATCGACGGCGCCGACAACGCCGACGTGCTCGGCAACTACTTCGGCGTCAAACCGGACGGCACCACCTCCGCCCCCAACGCCGGCAAGAACATCGAGATCACCGACACCGTTGCCTTCGAAGCGACCGGCAACGAGGTCGGCACGACGGTCGTCACGTCCGGAGCGGCGCCGTGCGACGGCGGTTGCAACGTGATCGCGGGCAGCACCTTCGGCATCGACCTGCAGGGCAACGGCGAAGGCCAGAACGAGCTTCCCGCCACCGGGCCGACCACGATTCGCGGCAACTTCATCGGCCTCAACGCGGCGGGGACCGAAACGCGTGCGAACACCACCGGCGTCAACGTCGGCGAAGCCACGAATGCCCTGATCGGGGGACTCGAAAACGCAGACGCCAACTTCATCGCCGGTGGCAGTGAAGGCATCTTCGCCAGCAGCGCCGAAGGCTTCGAAGCGGTCGGCAACATCATCGGCTCCGGTGCGGCCGGCGCCGAAATAACCGCGCCCGGAAAGGGTGTGTGGGTGCTCAACATCACCACCGTCAACCCGGTCGCCGTCGCCGGCAACGTGTTCGACATGGACGGCGGCATCGGGATCGAAGCGCGCTTCGGCGGCACCGAAATCATCAGCAACTTCATCGAAGGGGCGGAACTCGGGGTACACACCACCGTCGGGCCGGGCGGGGCGGGCGGCAACCTGATCGAAGACAACGTGATCGGCGAATCGCTTGCCAACGGCATCTTCATCGAGGACGACCAGAACGAAGTTCTCGGCAACGCCGTCTTCCAGTCGGGCGACTCGGGGATTCTCCTCGAAACCCCCGTCGCGCTCCTCTTCCCGAGCGAAAACCTGATCGGCGGGGATGCCTCGACCGACGAAAACAACATCAACGAAAGCGGCGGCGACGCGATCGAGATCGTCGACGAATCGGGCAACACCGAAGAAGACAGCCTCAACGAAGTCGGCCGCAACAAGGGTGCTAAAAACGCCGGCCTCTTCATCGACCTGGTCGGCGCCGCCAACGCCGGCATCCAGCCGCCGCAGATCGACGACGCGAAGCTCGACGGCGCCAGCGGCAGCGGCGCCGGGGCGGGCGCCAACGTACGCGTCTTCCGCAAGGAAACCACCGAAGCGGGCGAGGTCAAATCGTTCCTCGGCGAAGCGATCGCCGACAGCAGCGGCGACTGGAGCGTGAACTACATCTCGCCGCTCCCCGGCGAAACGCAGATAGCCGCCACGCAGACGAGTCTCGAAGGGGCCACCTCGGAGCTGGCGTTCGCGCAGACCGAACCCGAACCCCAAACAGGGGGCGGGGGCAACGGGGGCGGTGGCGGTGGGTCCGAAAAACCGGTCCCTCAGACCACGATCAAGAAGGGCCCGAAGGGGAAGGTCCACTCGACCACGGCCAAGTTCAGGTTCATTTCGAGCCTGTCCGGGTCGACCTTCGAATGCAAGCTCGACCGCAAGAAATTCAAGCCCTGCAAATCGCCGAAGACCTACAAAAAACTGAAGCCGGGCAAGCACGTCTTCAGGGTGCGGGCGAAGAAGGGCGGCGTTACGGACCCGACCCCCGCTGTGCGCAAGTTCAAGGTCCTCGGCTAAGTCGGCCCCCCGCCAGGTGCAACGCGTTTGGGGTCGAATAGACCCCAAACGCGTTGCACCTGGCGTTAGCTGCGCGCCGCTGCCTCGCCAACCCCGGCGGCGACCGCCATGATCGAGACCTGGGGGTTTACCCCGGGGCAGCTGGGGAGGACCGAGCCGTCGGCGACCCAGACGCCGTCGACGCCGCGCAGACGGCCTTCGGGGTCGACCGGGTGGCGCGAGGGGTCCGAGCCGGCGGCCGCGGTGCCGGTCGGGTGGAAGGCGGCGAGGCGCAGGCGGCGCACGTTCAGGCGCTCCACGGCGGCCTCGATCTCCGACTCGTCCCGCACCGTGGGCGCTCCGCCGCCGAGTTCGACGTCCCTGGCGCCGGCGGCGAGCATCACCCGCGCCATCGCGCCGACCGCGGTGGCCAGGCGGCGCTCGTCGGCCTTCGCGAGGCGGTAGGAGACGATCGGCGCGCGGGCGCCGAAGACGCGGCCCGAGGGCGCGTCGGCGATCATCGCGCCGAGCGTCGCCGTGTTGGCGGCGCGCTCGAGGCGCTGCAGCAGGTGGGTGCCGTAGCCGGGGGCGGAGACCGCGCCCATCCCCGGCGGGGTCGAGGTCGCCTCGAGCAGGACCCCCTCGCGCTCGTGCAGCTCTTCGATCCCGACGCTCTGCATCACCCCCTCCCAGGCGACCACCTCCTCCTCGAAGCTCGCCGTGATCCCGGTCGCTGGGTGGATCGAGAGGTTCCGGCCCAGCCTCGGGTGTCCCCCGAGGCCGCTGCGGCGCAGCAGCGGCGGGGTCGGTATCGCCCCGGCGGCGACGACCACCAGCGGGGCGGAGATCTTCACCTCGCTGCCGTCGGCCCTCCGCCCGGCCACGCCCACGGCCCGCCCGCCCTCGACCATGACCTCGGTCACGTGCAGCCCCGAGACGATCCGCGCGCCGCCCTCGCACGCCTGCGGCAGCGCGTTCAGGTGAACGCCGCCCTTGGCGTTGTTGGGGCAGCCGATCGCGCACTGGCAGGCGCCGCGGCAGCCCGGAGCGTTGCGGCGCAGCGGCGCGCTCTTCCAGTCAAGCGCCGCAGCGCCCTCGAGCGAGAGTTCGCCGTTGCGCCCCAGCACCTCCATCGGCGCCGGGGCGACCCCGATCGTCGCTTCGACGTCGGCGACCCTGGGGCCCAGCAGCTCGGGGTTGGCGAGGGCCAGGCCGTGCTTCTCGAACCAGCTCCTCGCGACGGGCGCGGGGGGGCGGTAGCAGGTGCCGGAGTTGATCACGGTGGTGCCGCCGACCGCGCGTCCCAGGGGCAGGGCGATCGGCGGGTTGCCGAACGCCATCGTCGTTCCGGCGTCGCGGTAGATCGAGGCGAAGCGGTCGAGCGGGTGGGAGTTGCGGATCCGGTCCACGGTCCAGCGCTCGCCTTCCTCGACGATCACGGTGTCGAACCCGGCCCGGGCCAGCTCCCGGGCGGCGAAGGCGCCGCCGGCACCGGAGCCGATCACCACCGCGTCGCAGCTGCTCGTCGCGGGCCACTCGCTCGCGGGGGTGAGGTTCATCGCGCCGTCGGGCCGCGAGGGCTCATGGCGCGAGCCGACCGCGGCGATCTCCTCCGCGAAGGCGTCGGCGCCGTGGGCGAGCATGACGATCGACTTGACCGTGTCGAGGGCGGGGCGCCCGCCGAGCCTGGCGAAATCGGCCAGCAGCGCTTCGCGCCGCTGGGGCGAGCCGGCGCCGAGCCGGCGGCCGGTGCGCGCGACGGAGAAGGCCTCGAGGCCGAGCAGCGCCGCGGCCAGCCCCGCCTGCGAGACGGCGGGCATCCGGTCGATCATCCGCCGGGCGACGCTCGCCACCCGCTCGGGATCGGGTCCCCCGGCCTCTGGCGGCAGGATCGCCGCCGCCACGTCTCCCAGCGCGGACATGGCGGGGATACTAGGTTGTTACCGAAATGAGCTTCGTGATCGATCCACCGCTGCTGGTCGCCTCGGGCGCGGCGATCGAGGCCGTCGCCGGCGAGGACGAGGCCGCCGCGAGGCGCCTGCGCGGCGGGGTCGTCGCCCTCTTCGTGCTCTTCTCGCTGGCGCTCTACGCCAACCTCCCGGGGCTCGGCCTCCTCTGGCGCCCCTTCGGCTCGCGCTCGGGCCGGGAGTTCATGCTGACCTCCGGGCTCGCCCGCGTCGACGAGCGGCGGATCGCTCCGGCACAGCACGCGGGAGCTCTCTTGCTCTTCCTGCTCTACCCGCTCTGGGTCAGGCTGGGCGCTGCGCTGGTTCGCGCCGCACGCTCCGGGTGAGGGATAGGCCTTTTAGGCCCAGGTCGTCGCGTCCAGCGTGGTGCCGTCAGCGAACTGATCGGGGTGTGCGAGGACGTGGTCGGCGACCTCGTCGCAGCGGGCGATCCGAAGCTGGTCCTGGCTTGCCGCGAGCCGGTCGAGCAACACGGCCAGGTGCTCGTCGCCGAGCCAGGCGAGCATGAAGGGGTGGAGGACGATCGCCAGGTAGCCGCCGCCGCTCACCAGGTCGTCGATGGCCCGCAGCAGCGAGGCCAGGAAGTCGGCGGGCTCCACCGGGTCCGGGGAGCCGGTCATCTGCTCCCGGGCGCTCGCGAGCGGCGGCAGCACGCAGCTGGCGTCGAGGTGGCGCCACTGGAACGGCAGCAGGGCGACGCCGCCGTCCTCGCCGGCCCCGGCCCCGGCGGGGGAGCAGTAGCGCAGGCCCGCCTGGCGCAGGACGTCCAGCCCGCCGGGGCCGAGCCGGCCGCCGGGCGGGCGCAGGCCGGAGATCCCGAGCCCGATCCGCTCGAAGGCGGCAACGCCTCGGGCCAGGTTCTCTCCCTGCCCGGCGCTGCTCAACTCGTCCCACTGCTCGTGGCGCCAGGCGTGGTAGGCGACCTCGTGACCGCGTGCCGAGATCTCCCGCAGCAGGTCCGGGTAGAGCTCGGCGTTGAGCCCCTCGACGAAGAAGGTCGCCGAGAGCTCCCGTTCCGCGAGCCGGTCGAGCAGCGACGGCACCGTCTCGGTCGCCGTTGAGTGTTCCCCCAGCGCCGCGTCCGCCGGCAGCGCCCCCATCTCCAGCTCCGCCGCCTCGCCGAGGTTGTCGAAGGTGAGCGAGAGCACCCCCCGCTCGGCGGTCATTCGCGCAGCGCCGGGCTCCAGCGCTCAGGTTCGCGCTCGGCCTGCTCCCGCGCCCACTCGAAGTGATGGCGGGCCGAGGCGAGCAGGACGGGGAAGTTGAGCAGGCCAAAGATCGCGAAGCGCCGCGACCCGGGCCGGTTCGCCGCGGGCAGGCTGAGGGCGCTGCAGAGGAGCCAGAACCAGAGCACCGCGTTGTAGGCCGGCAGCTGGTCCTCGCCCAGGCCCTCGGCTTCGTCGAGCATCGGCACCCCGCCGTGCAGCGACCAGGGCCAGGCCTTGAAGTGGACCGCGACGCCCGCGACCCCGATCCCGGCGCTGAAGGCGGTCAGCCGTCGCGCCCACTCGCCCTCGCGCAGGGCGGCGGAGAGCATCAGCGGGAAGTAACCGCCCCAGAGGGCGTACGCCCCGCGGCGTCCGATGAAGGGCTCGAAGACCAGCCCGACCCCGGCCCTGGTCTCGAAGGCGTTGTGGGCGAGCAGGCCCAGCGCCGAGCCGGCTGCGAGCAGCTTCCTCATCGCCGGGCGCCGATCCGGTTCGAGAGCGTGCCGATGCCGTCTATCTCCAGTTCGACCGTCTGCCCCGGCTCGATCCAGCGGTCGAGCTCGAGCCCGCAGCAGCCTGGCATCGTCCCGGTCGAGATCACGTCGCCGGGCTCCAGCCGCTCGCCGGCCGCGGCGTAGGCGAGCATCTCGCCGACGTCGTGGGCCGGCCCGGCGGTGCCGCCTTCGCACCAGACCTCGCCGTCGACGCGCACCCGGCCGCGGACGGCGGTCCAGTCGGGCATCTCCTCGGCGCTGAGCACGTCGCACCCGAGCGAGTTGGCGAAGGTCTTCGACTTCACCGCCGGGCCGAACATGCCCTGGCGGGCCTCCTCCGCCTGCACCTCGCGGGCGCTCCAGTCGTTGAGCACGAGCCAGCCCCCGATCGCCTCGCGCGCCTCCTCCGGACTCGGGTCCGCGAGCGGGCGGGCGAGCACGAAGGCGAGCTCCAGCTCGAAGTCGAGGTACTTCGTGTGCGCAGGCCAGGGCATCTCCTCGCCGTCGGCCAGCATCGCGGCGTGGTTGCCGACGTAGAAGGCGGGGACCTCGTAGAAGCGCTTGTTGGGCTTGAAGGGCGGGAAGGTCCGGCGCGTGAGGCGCTCGTAGGCCGCCGCCGCGCGCTGCACCGGGGCCGGGAAGAAGCGCTTGACCAGCATCCGCGCCGAGCCCTCGTAGTGCGATGGCCAGAGGCTGAAGGCGCGCAGGGAGCGGGGCTGGAATGGGAGCCCGGCCGTGGCCGGGTCGGCGGCGCTTGCGTTGCCGGCTTCGATCAGGCGTCGAACCTCGGCCCGTGCCTCGGCACCGCCGCCGAGCACCGTCAGCATGTCGAGCTCAGGCGGCAGCGAGACCCAGCGCTCGCGCGCAGGGTCCTCGACGATCAATCCAGTGGGGGTGCTCCTCAGCTTCAGACCGGCTGCGATTATGGCGAGTCCCGCCCAGATGTCCCTCCGCCCTCTGATCGAGATCGCCGCCGAGAACGAGCGCGTGCACGCGCTTACCGGTCGCGTGCGCGACGCCGTTGCGAGGGGGGAGAGGGTAGAGGTGCCGGCCTCGGCGATGCTGCGGCCGCTGTTGCTTGCGGCCCTGCTCGAGGACGATCGGGGCCTTGCCGGGCGACCGGCGCTGCTGGTCGCCGCCGACGACCGCTCCGCCCGCGACCTCGCCGCCGACCTGCGCGCATACCTGGCGCCGCGCCGGGTTCGCCTCTACCCCTCGCGCGGCACCGGCTTCGCCTCGCACGTGACGCCGCCGCCGCACCTGGTTGGGCTGCGAATCGACGCGCTCGACGCTCTGGGGAGGGACGAGGACGCGGTCGTCGTCGCCAGCGCCGCCGCCCTGGCCGAGGCCGTCCCCGACGCCGCCCTGCGACCGGCGGGGTTCGCGATCGCCCGGGGCGATGAGATCGACCTCGGAACCGTCGCCCGCGACCTCGCCGCCGCCGGCTACGAACGCGTCGGGCAGGTGGAGGAGCGGGGCCAGTTCGCCGTCCGCGGCGGCATCCTCGACGCCTTCGGCGCCACCGTCGATCGCGCCGTGCGGATCGAGCTCTTCGGCGACGAGGTCGAGTCGATGCGCTGGTTCTCGACCTTCACCCAGCGCTCCCTGGGCGAGGCCGAGCGGGTCGAGCTGGCGCCCGCCGCCGAGCTCGACGCGGAGCACCGCGAGCTCGCGGAGCTGGCCGCGATGGAGGCCGAGGAGGAAGGCCGGGAGGCGCCGAGCCTGGCCGAGGTCCTTCCCCTGGAGCGCTTCGGCCCGCCCCTGGACCTGGTGCCCGGCGCCGCTGCGGTGGTCCTCGCCGCGGCTGAGGAGATCGAGCCGGCGCTGCGCGACCACTGGGAGGACGCGACGACGGCGATGCATGCCGGGGACGCCCGGCAGCTCTACGTCGACGTCGCCGCGCCGCTCACTGAGCGCGCCGCGCTCGCCTTCACCGCTGCCGGCAGCGACGACGAGGAGGCCTTCCGCGCGGCCCGCGCCGAGTCGCCGGCCCGCAGCGTCAAGGAGGCCGAGGCCGAGCTGGAGAAGCAGGTGCGCTCCGGCTACCGCACGGTGGTCGCCTTCGACGACCGCGGCGAGGCGGAGCGGGCGCGCTACGGGCTCGACCGGCTCGACGCCGCCCTGCTGGAGGGTGGTCGCCTCTCGCCCGACCCCGGCCTCACCTTCGCCGAGGCCCGCATGCGCGAGGGCTTCGTCAGCCCCGAGCTGCGCCTCGCCGTCTACCCCTTCCGCCGCCTCGTCCACCGCCGCCGCCGCGCCGAAGCCCGCGCTCCCGGCGCCGGCCGCACCCGCCTCGCCTTCAGCGACCTGCGGGTCGGCGACCACGTCGTCCACGAGGACCACGGCGTCGCCCGCTTCGCCGGCTTCGAGACGCGCGAGGTCGGCGGCGTCACCCGCGACTACCTCTACCTCGAATACAAGGGAGAGGACCGCGTCTACGTCCCCACCGACCAGCTGGCGAAGCTGAGCCGCTACGTCGGCGCCGGGGGTGAACCTTCGCTCTCCGCCCTCGGCGGCAAGCGCTGGCAGAACATGAAGGCGCGGGCGCGCAAGGCCGCCGGCGCCCTGGCCGGCGAGCTGCTCAACCTGTATGCGGAGCGACGGACCCGCAAGGGCCACGCCTTCGGCGCCGACGGCGAGTGGCAGATGACGATGGAGGCTGCCTTCCCCTACCGCGAGACCGCCGACCAGGTGGAAGCGATCGAGGCGGTCAAGGGCGACATGGAGGCCGAGCAGCCGATGGACCGCCTGGTCTGCGGCGACGTCGGCTTCGGCAAGACAGAGGTGGCGCTGCGGGCCGCGGTCAAGGCCGCCGCCGACGGCAAGCAGGTGATGATGCTGGTGCCGACGACGATCCTCGCCCAGCAGCACTTCGGCACCTTCCGCGAGCGCCTCGCCGACCTCCCCTTCGTCGTCGAGGGGATATCGCGCCTGCGCAAGCCCGCCGAGGTGAAGGCGGTGCTCGCCGACTTCGAGGCGGGCAAGGTCGACGTCCTGATCGGCACCCATCGGCTGCTCTCGCGCGATGTTCGGGCCAAGGACCTCGGCCTCGTCATCGTCGACGAGGAGCAGCGCTTCGGGGTCAAGCAGAAGGAGCTGCTGCGCCAGCTGAAGCTGAAGGTCGACGTCCTCTCGCTCTCGGCGACGCCGATCCCGCGCACGCTGCAGATGAGCCTCGCCGGGCTGCGCGACATCTCGACGATCGAGACGCCGCCCGAGGGGCGCCGCCCGGTGCGGACCTACGTCGGGCCCTACGACGAGGACCTCGTCGCCAAGGCGATCCACCGCGAGCTGGAGCGCGGCGGCCAGGCCTTCTTCCTGCACAACCGGATCGACTCGCTGCCGGAGACGGTCGAGCGCCTGCGCGGCCTGGTGCCGAAGGCCCGCTTCGCCGAAGCGCACGGGCAGATGGACGAGAAGCAGCTCGAGGAGACGATGCTCGACTTCCTGCGCGGCGACGCCGATTGCCTGGTGACGACAACGATCATCGAGTCGGGGCTCGACATCCCCAGCGCCAACACGCTGATTGCCGAGCGCGCCGACCAGCTCGGGCTGGCCCAGGCCTACCAGATCCGCGGCCGCGTGGGCCGCTCTCGCGAGCGCGCCTTCGCCTACCTGCTCTACCCCTCGGCCGAGGCTCTGAGCGAGGAGGCCGCGGCACGGCTCTCCACTCTCGCCGACCACACCGAGCTCGGCTCGGGCTTCAAGATCGCGATGCGCGACCTCGACATCCGCGGCGCCGGCGACCTGCTCGGGGAGGAGCAGTCCGGCCACGTCGCAGCGGTCGGGTTCGAGCTCTACTGCCAGATGATCGACGAGGCGGTCGGCGCCGCGCGCGAGGCGGCCGGGGAGGAGGAGACACCGGAGCCGGTGCGGCTCGACGTCGCCGTCGACGCCTACCTCCCCGCCGCCTTCATCCCCTTCGAGGCGGCCAAGATCGACGTCCACCGCCGCATCGCCGCGGCCCGCGAGCCGGGTGAGCTGCGGGCGATTCGCGACGAGCTCGACGACCGCTTCGGGCCGCCCCCGCCCGAGGTCGAGAACCTGCTGGCGCTGCAGCGCGCCAGGATCGAACTGGGCCTGGCCGGGGCGCGCAGCGTCGAGTTCCGCGGCGGCAGGCTCAGCGTGACCGGGGTCGAGCTCGACTCGGACGGGGCTGCGGTCCTCGCCGGGAAGGTCGAGGGAGCCCTGTACGAGTGGCGCGAGAGGACGGCCGCGGTACGGGTCCCCGACGCGCCGGAGGCGAGGCTTGCCGCGGTCCTCGCCATGGCCGCGGCGGTACGCGACGCTAGGCAGGCCCAGGAGCCGGAAACCGCGCCGAGCGCCGCGAGCTGAAGCGACGGCGCTTGGCCTCTGGCATTTGATCTATGCTGCGCGCTCGGTGGCGTCGAATCAATGGCAGAGGAAAGCGGCGGGGCAGAAACGTCTCGTCCTGGCCGGTTTCGCGGCTCTCTTGGTCCTCCTCTTCGCCGGGATCGCGATCGCCGACGGGATCGGCGACCCCAGTGTCCCCTCGGGGGCCGTGGCCCTGGTCGAGGACGTTCCCGACGACGTCGGCACGATCACCGACGAGGAATTCCGGCGCGCGGTCGTCCAGGCCGCGGCTGCGGCGCAGATCAGCCCAGTCCCCAAACCTGGCGACGAACAGTACGACGGCCTCAAGGAAACCGCGCTCGGCGAACTGCTCGACTCGATCTGGATCCAGGGCGAGGCGGAAGAAATGGGCTTCACGGCCACGCCCCAGGAAGTCTCCGCAGAACTGGAGAAAATCAAAGAACAGTCGTTCCAGACCGAGAAGCAGTACCAGGAATTCCTCGAGGAATCCCGCTACACGCAAGAGGACGTCGACCGGCGGGTGACGCTCCAGATCCTCAGCGGGAAGATCCAGAGCTCGATCCAGGAAGAAGCGCCGACTCCCAGCGACGGCGAAATCGAGAACTACTACGAAGCGGCGAAGGCGAGCCAGTTCACGACTCCCGAAAGCCGCGACATCCGGATCGTCGTCAGCAAGGACGAGTCGAAGGTCGAAGAAGCCAAGGCCGCGCTCGAAAAAGACGACTCGATCGAGAGCTGGGAAAAGGTCGCGAAGGAGTACTCGACGGACCCGTCGACGAAGAACAAAGGAGGGCTCCAGACGGGCCTCTCCGAGGGCAGCGTGGCGGAACCCCTGAACGAAGAGGTCTTCGGCGCCGAGCAGGGCGAGATAGGAGGGCCGCTGAAGGAAGACCGCGGCTTCGTGGTCTTCGAAGTGGCGAAGATCACGCCCGAGAAAGTCCAGGGGCTCGAAGAAGTCGAATCGCAGATCCGCAGCCAGCTGGGCGAACAGCTTGCCCAGCAGGACTTTGCCGCCTTCCTGCGCAACTACAACAGCAGATGGACCTCGCGCACGTTCTGCACGACAGAGGCCCTGATCTCCCGCTGCGCCAACTACGAGAGCGACGGCCGGCCGGCTGAAGCCAACCCCGCCTGCTTCGAAGCCGACCCGGCGGAACCGCCCGAAGCGTGTCCGGCACCGATCACCCCGATCAAACCGGCCCTGCCCGGATCGGTGAGCGTGCTGACCCCCGAAGGGCAGCAGCTCGTCCAGCGGCCTCGGCCATCGGGGCCCGAATCGGCGGCCGCGCCCGGGGCCACCGAACTCCCCGCCGGGGTCCCTGAAGGCGCCCCGGAAGCTGCGCCCGAAGGCGAATAGCCCCGCCCCGGCTGAACGCGGCTGGTCGATGAGCGGCATCTCCTCCATTCACGCCCGTCAGGTCCTCGACTCCCGGGGCAATCCCACCGTCGAGGTCGAAGTGGTGCTCGAGTCGGAGGCTCGCGGCCTGGCCGCGGTGCCATCCGGCGCCTCCACCGGGGAGTTCGAGGCGGTTGAGCTGCGCGACGGCGGCGATGCCTGGGCCGGCAAGGGCGTCTCGCGCGCGGTCGCCAACGTCAACGGCGAGATCGCAGGGGCGCTGAAGGGGGCTGACGCCGCCGACCAGGCCGGGCTCGACGCGAGGATGATCGAGCTCGACGGCACCGCGAACAAGGGCAGGCTCGGCGCCAACGCGATCCTCGGCGTCTCCCTGGCGGCGGCCAAGGCGGCGGCCATGGCCGGCGACGAACCCCTCTTCCGCTACCTGGCGGGGCTCTACGGCGGCGATGAGCCGGCCGTGCTCCCGGTGCCGATGATGAACGTCCTCAACGGCGGCGCCCATGCCGACAACTCGGTTGACTTCCAGGAGTTCATGGTCGTTCCCGCCGGGGCGGCGAGCTTCTCGGAGTGCCTGCGGGTGGGCACTGAGGTCTTCCACGCGCTGAAGAAGAGCCTCGCAGCGAGCGGGCACTCGACCGCGGTCGGCGACGAGGGGGGCTTCGCGCCGAACCTAGTGTCCAACGAGGCGGCTCTGCAGGCGGTGCTGGCGGGTGTGGAGGCGGCCGGCTACACGCCGGGCACGGATGTCTTCATCGCCCTCGACCCCGCCACCAGCGAGGTCTTCGAGGGCGGCGCCTACGTGCTCGAGCACGAGGGCCGCTCGCTCTCGCCGGAGGAGATGGCGTCCTACTGGGAGGACGCCTGCTCGCGCTACCCGATCATCTCGATCGAGGACGGCATGGACGAGGAGGACTGGGACGGCTGGAAGCTCCTGACCGAGAAGCTGGGGGAGCGGGTCCAGCTGGTCGGCGACGACCTCTTCGTCACCAATCCGGAGCGCCTGCGGCGGGGGATCGACGCCGGCGTCGGCAACTCGATCCTGGTCAAGGTCAACCAGATCGGCACTCTCACCGAGACCCTGGAGGCGATTCGCATCGCCCGCGAGGCCGGCTACACGGCGGTGATCTCCCACCGCTCGGGCGAGACCGAGGACACCACGATCGCCGACCTGGCTGTCGCCACCGGTGCCGGCCAGATCAAGACCGGCGCCCCCTCTCGCTCTGACCGGGTCGCCAAGTACAACCGCCTGCTCCGCATCGAGGAGGAACTGGGCGACTCCGCGAGCTTCCCGGGTTTGCAGGCATTCCACCAACGCTCTGCGTAGGCGGAATCCGATGAAGGAATGCGGGCCCCGACCGCGTAGCAGCGGGCATGGCAGCGCGCGCGCAGGCGAGGAGAAGGCCCGCCGCGGCGCCCAGGCGCCGCCCCGCCGCTCGCCGTCCTGCGGCGCGGCGCGGGGCGAGTCGCGTCCACTGGGACCGGGTCGGGCGGGTCGCGCTGACCCTGGTCCTCGCGGCCGTCCTCTACTCCTACCTCAACCCGGTGATCGACTTCGTCAAGACCTACACGGCGACGACGGCCGCCAAAGCCAAGCTGCACGAGGTGCAGGACGAAAACACGCGCCTCCACTGGCAGGTCCAGCACGCCGACGACCCGATCTACCTCAACGGCAAGGCACGCGCCCAGGGCATGGTCGCCCCCGGCGAGACCCCGATCGTCGTCCACGGCCTCTAGCGCCAACCCGGCGCATGCCAAGCTCTTCCAGTGCGCCTTTTCCCCTCTATACGGGGATAAAGCGCACCGGAACAGAGGTGGCGGGTGGTTAGCGCCGGTACTTACGTCGTCGGGGTCCTCTGTCTGGCGGCGGTGGGACTGTCGCTGGGGTTCACGGCATACCGGTTGCGGCAGCGCCTGCTCCCGGCTTGGGACGGGGCGCCTGCCCGGCTGGTCGAGGCTGTAGTCGCGGTCGCCCTTCTGGTCTGGATCGGCGAGATCCTCGGCACGGTCGGTCTCCTCTACGCGTGGGCCCTCATTGGCTCATCTGCTCTACTGGCAGGGCTGGCTTGGAGGCTCCGGCCGGCGGGTCCTGTCGCCGCAGGGGACCCACCGCCCCTTCCGGTCGCTAAAGCGTCCTCAGGGGCGGTCCCCCCTACGACGCCACCCGCCGGAGGGGCGGCTTGGTTGCCGTGGGTCATCACAGTCGGGGTGATTGCCCTGGTGGTGACCCATTGGGGGCTGACTACCAAGGATGCCCTGGACAGGGGCATCTTCAACTTCGACTCGCTCTGGTACCACATGCCCTTCGCCGTGGAGATGGCGAAGAGCCACTCGGTCACCGGGCTGCACTACACCGAGACGGTCTTCACCAACTGGCTCTATCCGCAGAACTCTGAGCTTCTGCATGCGATTGGGATTCTGCTGACAGAGCGAGACACGCTGTCGCTCTTCTTGAACTTCAGCTTCCTTGGAATCGCGTTCCTCGCAGCTTGGTGCATCGGTCGGCCCTACGGGCGGGGCCACCTCACTGTCGTCGCAGCTGCCGTAGTCCTCGAGTGCCACACGCTCGTGGTGAGGGAGCCAGGGGCTGCCAAGAATGACCTCGTCGCTGCCGCTCTCTTGCTTGCCGCCGCCGCGATCCTCGTCAACGCGATACGCGACTCGCGCGGGTGGCGTGGGGGATGGGCCATCGCTGCCGCTGGATTGGCAACCGGGCTCGCGGTGGGCACGAAGTCGACTGCTGTAGCTGTGGCTGCAGCGCTGACGCTTTCAGTGCTCGTGTTGGCCCCAGCGGGAAAGCGCTGGGCCGCTGCGGGATGGTGGCTGATCCCTGCCTGTCTCGGAGGCGGTTACTGGTACCTGCGCAACCTGATCGTCGCCGGCAACCCGCTGCCGCAGGCGACGAGCATCGGGCCTATTTCGCTGCCGCATCCCGAGCGGCTGCAGGAGGGCCGGCCGGACTTCAGCATCGTCCACTACGCGACTGACACAAGCGTATGGCGGGAGTACTTCGGGCCGGGCCTGGATCAGGCTTTTGGAACGCTCTGGCCGTTGGTGATCGCCGGAGCTGTCGCAGGGGCCCTGCTCGTCCTGTTGCGTGACCGCGAGCCTGTCCTCCGCTGGATGGGCGCCGTGGCCCTCTTCGGCACGCTCGCCTATCTCTTCACCCCTCTCAGCGCCGCCGGCGCCGAGGGCGCTCCCACCGGCTTCGGCATCAACATCCGCTACGCGGTCCCGGCCCTCCTCCTCGGCCTGACCCTGCTCCCTCTCGGCTTCAAATGCCTCGACGGCTGGCGCGAATGGACCCTGCTCGGCGCCCTGCTCGCCGTCCTGGTCATCACCAACCGCGCCGACGCCGTCCTCCGCGACCCAGCCCGCGTCTTCGGCCTCGCGCTGGCATTCCTGGTAGTCGTCGTCCCTGCCGCGCTGCTTTTCGTGCGGGGGCGGGGCGCCAGCCGAGGTGTCGTCGTCGGCGGTTTTGCCGTTCTCGCATTGCTCGTCGCGGCGATCGGCTACCCGATCCAGCGCGACTACCTCCGCGACCGCTTCGCCGCCGGCTCCGACATCCCCGGCCTGGGCCTCGACGCCGCCTACCAGCGCTCGCGCGACCTCGAGGACGCCCGCATCGGCCTCGCCGGCACCACCGCCGGCTTCCTCCAGTACGGCTTCTACGGCACCGACCTCTCCAACCGCGTCGTCTACCTGGGCGAAAAGGGCCCTCACGCCGCCTTCAACGCGATCCCCACCTGCGCCGCCTTCCGTACCGCCGTCGACGAAGCCGACCTCGACTACCTGGTCACCACCCCCTTCCTCAACTTCCTCCACCCCGACGACCCAATCCCCTCCCCCGAGTCCCGCTGGCTCCGCGGAGAAAAGGCAGCAATTCCCATCCAACGAAGCGGCATGGTCACCGTCTGGAAACTGAACGGCAAGCTCGACCCCGAGGCGTGCGGCCCAGCCAACGCCCCGTTGCACCGAATCCCCGACACCCCCCCGACTCAGTAGATCTCCAATTACCGCTCCTCCCGCGGGTGGCGCTGTAGGGGGGACCGCCCCTGAGGACGCTTTAGCGACCGGAAGGGGCGGTGGGTCCCCTGCAGCGACAGGACCCGCGGGCCGTGCCGGTTCGCGGAGCTTTTGACCTCAGTCGTCCGAGTCGCCGGAGTCGCCCGCGTCAGCAGGCTCGCCCGCACGCCGGATCACGATCTGGTCGGCGTCGATCCGCACAGTGACCTCCCGCTTGCCGGCCCAATGCTCGGCATACACCGGGTTGTCCTTGACCGCCGGGTCGAGCCAGAGGCCGTAGCCGTCGGTCTCGCCGTGGTCGAAGCTTGCCTCGAGGTCTTTGCGTCGCCCGCGGCCTCCGCGGCGGCCCCGGCGGCGCCTGCGTTTCGGCCTGTCGCCGCCTTCCCCGGAGCGCTCGCTCTCCTCGCCATCCTCGTCGGCTTCGGGCTCGGGCTCGTCCTCCTCTTCGGGTTCCTCGGCGGCCGCGGCCTCGATCTCGGCCTCGATCTCGTCGCGCAGGTCGATCTCGCCCGCGGCGGAATCCTCCTCATCGGGCGTGAAGCCGTGCTGTTTGCGGAACTCGCGCAGCTCCGAGGCGCTGACTTCGAGCTGGTGGGCGATCCAGGCGTCGGTCCGCCCCTGGCGGACCCAGGCGCGGATCTGATTCAGCTGTGGCTTCAGCGAACGTCTTGCCATCGGCGCGCGAGTCTATTCAACCGGGAGGGTCGGGCGCACGGCCGCTACGCCATCAGGAAGGCGAGCGCCTCGAACATGGATACGACGACGACGACCACGGTCACGGTGAGGCAGACGGCGAGGACGCTGAAGCGCACCTTGCTCTCCTGCTCGCTGCGGGTGATCCGGCGCGCCCGCGAACGGTTGGCGGCCCGCCGCCGAAGCTGCTCGCGGCGGCGGCGCTCCAGTGATGTCTCCTGCTCGAAGGCCGTCTCGAACTGGGAGATGCTCTGACGCATGCGCATGGTCGGGTGGCCCGGGGGCCGCGGGGGACCGTAGCAAAGGCGAACGAGCCCTTGCAGGGGCAGGAACTGTGCGATTCGTCACGACGTTACGGAGGGCAGGCGCCCCAGAGGCCCCGCCCCGCCCGTGCGGCGCTCAGCTCGAGCCTGCGCAGCAGCGGCGCGAAACGGTCGTTGGGCGGGATCGTCAGCGTGCGCGCCAGCCCCCGCCGGACCAGGCTCGCGTTGACGAACCGGCGTCCCAGGTAGACGTAGGCGAGCAGCCTCCCGTAGGTGTCGCGGCGCTCGGCGCCGAAGACCAGCCGCACCCGCCGGCCCTCGACCAGGTGGTGGTTGAAGGTCGAGGCGCGCGGCCCGAAGCACTGCACGGGCGCCCCGGGCTTGACGGTCTCGGGCGTGTCGACCCCGATGTAGCGGACGTCCTCGACCTCGCCGCCGATCCGCGCCTCGACCGTGTCGCCATCGACCACGCGGGTGACGACGGCGACGGCCTCGGCCGGCCCTTCGTCCCGGCCCCCCTCCCAGGGCCGCAGGATCAGCAGGGCGACGACGACCAGCAGAGCCAAGCTGCCGATCGTCCCCCTACTCATGGGAGGTGCCTACGGGATGCGCCTCACGGACGAGAGCAGCGTCTCTTTGATCTGGGCGATGATCTCCAGAGCGTCGTTCCACTCGCGCTGCCAGACGTTGCGGCCGAAGATCACACCGGAGCCGCCCGCCTCCATGACCTCGCGCGTGTTCGTCAGCACCGTCTCGTCGTCGACCTTGGAGCCGCCCGAGAGCACCACCAGCGAGCGGCCGGCGGACTCGACGCACTGGCGGATCGCCTCCGCCTGGTCGATCTGCATCTCGTTGTAGGGGGCGGGGGCGTCCTTGTCCTTGTCCTGGTCGATCTTCGGCATGTTGAGCTTGACCACGTCGGCGCCCATCTCCATCGCCATCCGCGCCGCGTAGTCGATCGCGTAGAAGGAGCCGGCGCCGCCCTTGGCGTCGATCGCCTCGCCGCGCGGGTAGGACCAGACGATCAGCGGCATCCCGAAGCGGTCGCAGTCTTCGCGCACGGTCCGCAGCTGGGCGAGGTCCTCGTCCTGGCGCGGCGAGCCGACGTAGAGGGTGTAGCCGACCGCGTCGGCGCCGAGCCGCACCGCGTCCTCGACGCTGGCATTGCAGGTCGAGAGCGCCTTGGCGGAGGAGGGGACGTCGGTCTTGCCGTTGACCTTGAGGATCAGCGGCACCTGGCCGGCGTAGTCGGGGTAGTACTTGGTCGCCATCCCGATCTGGCAGGCGAGGGCCGAGTACCCGGCCTCGGCGGCGAGCCGGAACTGGTAGTCGGGGTCCTTCGACGCCGGGTTGGGGAAGAAGTCCCGCGGGCCGTGCTCGATGCCCTGGTCGATCGGCAGCAGCATCAGGGTGCCGTTGCCCGGCCCGAACTCGAACAGCAGGCGCCTCAGGCGCGCTCGTTTGCCGGGGGGCAGGGTCGCCAGCAGCGATTTCTGCTCGGTCAGGCTCTTCAACTCCACGCTTATTCCTCCTAGAAGACGGGTGCAGCCCCAGTATGTCACCGCAACCTCTCCACAAGCGGCTTCCGGGGGGCGGTTATCCTCGGATGACCATGAGCGAGACCGAGCTCAGCGTCGTCTGCAAGAACTGCGGGTCGGAGGTCAGCCCCTACGTGACCGAGTGCCCCTACTGCGGCGCCCGCCTGCGCAAGCGGGCGCCGAAGCTGGAACGCCGCGGAGATGGGCTGGAGCCCAAGCCCCGACGCCGTTCCCGCCCCAGGCTCCACCGCCGTAAGCGCCCAGAAGGCCCGCCGCGCCCCTTCCGCCCCTACGCCACGGCGGCGGCGATCCTCGGTCCCGCCGCGATGCTGCTGGTGCAGAAGCTGACCGGAGACCCGATCGGCACCTTCGGCGGCCTGATCGTCCCGTTCGCGGACCAGTGGTGGCGCTTCCTCACCGCGCCCTTCGCCTACGTCGACGTCGGCTACCTCTTTGTCGTCGCCGTCGGCCTGGCGATCTTCGCGACCGGCCTCGAGCGCCGGCTGGGCACTCCCGCCACGGCCCTGCTGTTGGTCGGCTGCGGGTCGCTGGGGATGCTCGCCGCCGCCGGAATCGCCAACGCCGCCGGCGGCGTCGAGGTGATCGCCGGCGGCAACGGCATGGCGCTCGGCGCGCTGGCCGCCTGGTTCGCGATCCGCCGGGCCGAGACCCGCGGCGCGATCGACGCAGACTACGACGCGGTCGGCGTCCTGGTCGCCGCCGCGGTCCTGCTCGCCCTGCCGGTCTTCGAGTCCACTGCCGACCCCTTCGCGGGGCTTGCCGGCGGCGCCGTCGGGGGCCTTGCCGGCCTGGCCGCATCGGCCCTGCGCGAGTAGCCGGGCGGCTAGGCTCCTCGCCGTGCCCTCCGACGAGCAGCTGGACGCCGCGATCGAGCGGCTCCTCGACGCCGAGCGCTTCGCCGAGGCGGAGCGCATCGTCGCCCATGCCGCGCCACAGCTCCAGAGGGTCCTCGCCGCCGCCCTCGCCGAGGGGGGCTGGTTCGGCGAGTCCCACGAGGGGGAGTCGCTGCGGGCCGCGACCGTGCCGGATCCCGACGAGCGCGTCGCCGCGGTGCGCTCGCTGCTCGCCGAGGAGGCGAGGATGGGAATGATGGTCGGGGTGGCAGTCGGCTGGGCGCTCCGCGAGGAGCTGAACGACACCGAGACAGAAGGAGAGAGCTGAGATGGAGATCAGGTTCCATGGCCATTCGTGCTTCGAGCTGAGCGAGGGGGACACCAGGGTCCTGGTCGACCCCTTCCTCGAGCCCAACAACCCGGCCGCGGTGGCGAGTGCCGAGGAGGTCGAGCCGACCCACGTCGTCGTCTCGCACGGCCACGCCGACCACATCGCCGACGCGGTTGGCGTCGCCACCCGCACCGGTGCCGAGTGCGTGGCGATCGTCGAGGTCGCCAACTGGCTCGAAGAGCAGGGCGTGGAGAAGGTCCACGACCCGAACCTCGGCGGCACCGTCCGCTTCGACTGGGGCTGGGTGAAGCTGGTCCCCGCTTGGCACACGAGCACGATCTCCGGCTCCGCAGACGCTCCCTACAGCCCCACCCCGGGCACGGTCACGGGGACGCCGGCCGGCCTGCTGATCGAGATCGGCGGCCTCACCGTCTACCACGCCGGCGACACCTGCCTCTTTGGCGACATGAAGCTGATCGCCGAGCGCAACCCGGTTGACGTCGCGCTGTTGCCGATCGGCGGCCACTACACGATGGACCGCCACGACGGGGCCGTCGCGGCCGAGTTCATCGGTGCCGGCACGGTGATCCCGATGCACTACGACACCTTCCCGCCGATCGCCGCCGACGCCCAGGCCTTCAAGTCGGAGGTCGAGGGGAAGACCTCCTCGCAGGTCGTGGTCCTCGCCCCGGGGGAGTCCCACACGACCGGCTGAGCCGCTGCTATTCCCCTTCTTCCGGGGTGTCCATGGAGGAGGCCGCGGGCGGTGCCGATTCGGCCGGCGGCGAGCTTTCGGCCGGCGGCGGCGGCGAGCTTTCGGCGGGGGGCGCAGGCGCCGGTTCGGGGCTGGTGGCCCCCACCGTCACTACGACGGTGCCGCCGCCGGCCGGTGCCCCGGCGCCCGCGGAGGGCGCGGCCCCGTCGATCCCGGTCGAGGTTTTCGTCGTGTCCTCCGCCTCGGCTTCTCCGCCGCCGTTGCCGCCAGGTGCGCCCTCGTCGGCGGGTGCCGTGGTCGCTCCCGCTTCGGTCGTAACGGTCTCGGCCTCGGGGGCCGGCGCCGGTTCGGGGGCGGGCGCCGCGGCGGGCGGGCTGTCGGTGGCGATCGCCGCGGTGTGGGCGGGCGCGACCGCAGCCCTCGGGCCTGCGTCGACGCGTGAGATCTTCGCCGGGGCGCTGCTCACCGGCGCCGGTTCGGTCTGGTGCTTCACCTCGACCGCGCCGGCGGTGATCACGGCCGCGGTGACGACGCCGGCCACGGCCTTCGTGCCGATCGCGCTGCCCACGGCGCCGATGCCTCCGGCAGCGCTGCCGCCACCGAGAGCGGCGCTGACGCCGCCGACTGCGCCGGCCCCGGTGGCGCCGGTCCCCGTTGCGGTCGCGGCACCACCGGCACCTGCTCCTCCCAGGCCAAGCTTGGAGAGGATGAAGCCCTTCAGCGCGAGCAGCGGTCCCACCGGGACCAGCGCGGCGAGCACCTTGTCGTTGGAGCGCAGCTGGGAGCGGAAGTCGGCGCACTCCTCGCAGTCGCGGACGTGGCGGCGGACCGGACCGGAGAGCTTGCGCAACCCCTCGGCCGCCTCGGCCAGGTCGACGCGGACCTCGCCGCAGGTCAGCTGACGCGCCTGGCTCGCCTCGGCGAGGCTGATCCGCGCTCGCACCAGCAGCGACTTGACCGAGGGCACGCTGGTCTCCATCGCCTGCGCGATCTCCTCGTAGGACATCGCGTCCATCTCGCGCAGCAGCAGGGCCGAGCGCTGGGTCTCGGGAAGCTTGCCGACGTCGGCTAGGAGCTGGCGGAACTCCTCGCGGTTGTGGACCTTCTCGGCGGTCGAGGCGGCCTCGATCACCGGCACCATGTCCATCGATTCCTGCGCGTCGGCGGTGGGTTTGCGCAGGTGGTTGAGGCAGCGGTTGCGGGCGATCCGGTAGAGCCACGGGCGCAGGTTGATCTCGCGCTCGTCGGCGAGCATCGCCCGGTAGGCGTTGACGAAGACCTCCTGCAGGACGTCTTCGGCGTCCTCGGTCGAGCGGAGCATCTGGCGGCAGAAGCCGAGCAGGCGGCTCTGGTAGCGGTCGACGATCGCCTCGAACGCACCGGGATTGCCGGCGCGGGCCATCGCGATCAGGCGATCGTCCCCCTGCAGCTTGAGAAGCGGGGAACGCCGGGCTAGGAGTCCGCGGCGACTGGCGTGTGTGAGAGCTGAAGCCTCCAAGCGATTCCTCCAAGAGCAGCCAGGGAAGGCGTTTGTCTTCTAGCTCAGGGACACCGTAGCACCGGCATAGTTGCGGTACCTCAGCAGTTTTTAGTGCGACTTTATGAATCCAAGATGAGTGCCCGGGGCGGGACTCGAACCCGCAAGCCCCCCAGTGGGGCAACGCCTTTTAAGGGCGCCGCTTTTGCCAATTTCGCCACCCGGGCACGACGATGGTAGCCGTGAACTCCCTATAGGCTCGAATCGATGGAGCATGGCGGGCGGATAGTCGCGAAGGCGTTGAAGTCCAGGGGGGTTTCGCACCTCTTCACGCTCTCCGGAGGCCACCTGTTCTCCATATACGACGGCTGCAGGGCGGAGGGGATCGAGATCGTCGACGTCCGCCACGAGCAGACCGCCGCCTTCGCGGCCGAGGGTTTCGCCAAGGCTACGCGGGGGGTCGGGGTCGCGGCGCTGACGGCCGGGCCGGGGGTGACGAACGGGATCAGCGCGATCGCCGGCGCGCAGGCGAACTGCTCGCCGGTCTGCATCCTGGGCGGGAGGGCGCCGGAGCTGCGCTGGGGCTCGGGCTCGCTGCAGGAGATCGACCACCTGCCCTTCGTCTCGCCGCTGGTCAAGTCGGCCGAGACCGTCAAGGACCCCGGTCAGATCGCCGCCCGCACCGCCGCCGCGCTCGACCTCGCCCTCGCCGCCCCCGGCGGCCCGACCTTCGTCGACTATCCGCTGGACGTCGTCTTCACCGAGGGCGACGCGGAGATACCGGCCGCGCCGCAGGCCGGGGCCGGGCCGGCGGAGGGGGTCGAGGAGGCGGCCGCCCTGCTGGCGGCTGCCGAGCGCCCGGCGATCATGGCCGGCAGCGGCCTCTACTGGGGGCGGGGCGAGGACGAGCTGCGGGCGCTCGCCGAGACGCTCGGGATCCCCGTCTTCCTCAACGGCCTCGGCCGCGGCTGCCTGCCCGCGGACCACGAGCTTGCCTTCAGCCGTGCCCGCGGGGCCGGGCTCGGCGGCGCCGACGTGGCGCTGGTGATCGGCGTCCCGCTCGACTTCCGGCTCGGCTTCGGGGCCTCCGTCGCCGAGGAGGCGAAGCTGATCCGGCTCGACGCGGCGCCGAACGCGCTGAGCGCCAACCGCGCCCCGCAGCTCGACCTGGTCGGCGACGTCGCCGCCAGCCTGGCCGCGATCCGCGAGGCGGTGGGGGGTGGGGGAGGGCGGCGCACCGGTCCCTGGCTGGCGGAGCTGCGCAGGATCGAGGAGGAGAAGCGCGCGGCCGAGCAGGAGGAGCTGAACGACACCCGCTCGCCGCTGCACCCGGTCCGCGTCTACAAGGAGCTCGGCGAAGTGCTCGAGCGCGACGCGGTCGTCGTCGGCGACGGCGGCGACTTCGTCTCCTACGCGGGCCGCTTCGTCGACACCTACCAGCCCGGCTGCTGGATGGACCCGGGGCCGTTCGGCTGCCTCGGGGCCGGGCCCGGCCAGGCGATCGGGGCGAAGCTCGCACATCCCGGCCGGCAGGTCTGCCTGCTGCTCGGCGACGGCGCCTTCGGCTTCGCGGGGATGGAGTTCGACACCATGGCCCGGCACGGGCTCCCCGTGGTCGGCGTGATGGGCAACAACGGCATCTGGGCCCTGGAGCACCACCCGATGAAGTTCCTCTACGGCTACTCGGTGGCGGCGGAGCTGCGGCCCGAGACGCGCTACGACCAGATGGTCGAGGCGCTCGGTTGCGACGGAGTCCTGGTGCGCGAGCCCGGCGAGCTGCGCCCGGCGCTGGAGCGGGCCTTCGCATCGGGTAGGCCGACGCTGGTCAACGTCCTCACTGACCCCGAGGTCGTCTACCCGCGCAAGTCGAACCTGGCCTGATCCCGGCCGACCCGGCACAGACGAGAACCGGCCGCCATCTCTGGCGGCCGATTCAAGGTGGTCCCCCAGGACGGGCAGGGGTACGTCTTCAGGGACCAGTTCTTATTCAGTGGACTCAGGCGGCGGGAGGCGCCATTGTGCGGCAATCGCCTGAGTCCTATATCGAGTCTGCGGTGGTATTCCCCACCTCTTTCCCGATGTGCCGATTATGTGCCCGCCTATCCGGTACGTCTAGTTGTCTCTGCGGCAACTACTCGAAAACAGGTAGGGATAGCCTACTAACTTTTATGGGTTCGACCCCTTTCTTGACCCATATGTACCCCTGGGAGAGCCTCATCTGGCCGTGCGGTATCACGAAATGACCCGAAGTTGAGAATACGGGGTTACCCGCGGTCCAGAGCCGATACAGCTGAGATTGCGGTGCCGTAGAGGATGTCGTGCTCGGAGACTTCGATCTGCTCGAGGCCGAAGGCGCGCATCGTCTCGACCAGGATCACCACTCCGGCGACGATGTTTGGCGCCCGGTCGGGGTGCAGGCCGGCTATTTCGATCCGATTGGACAAAGGGGCAGATGCAAGTTGCGAGAGGAGCCGCTGGATCGAGGGGAGGGTGAGCGTATGGCCGTGTACTTGCTTGGGATCGTAGGGCTCGAGGCCCTTCTCGACCGAAGCCAGCGAGGTCGGTGTGCCGGCGACGGCGATTGCCGTCCCGGCGCGGGCATCCGGCTCTCCGGCGACCGCGCCCTCTATGAGGGTCCGCACGTCGGCGGCGAGCGCCTCCAGCTCCGGTGCGCTCGGCGGGTCGCTGGAGAGGTGGCGCTCGGTGTGGCGCACGACGCCGGCCTGCAGCGAGGCGTGGAAGCCGATCTCCTGGCCGGTGCCGACGATCAGCTCGGTCGATCCGCCGCCGATGTCGACCACCAGCGTCGGCTCGCTCGGAGGGCGCTCAGCGGTCGCCCCCATGTATGTGAGGCGCGCCTCCTCCTCGCCGTCGAGCACGCGGGCGGCAAGCGCGAAGCGCTCGCGCAGCTCGGCGACGAAGGCCTCGCCGTTGGAGGCGTCGCGGACGGCGCTGGTCGCGATCGACTCGATCCGCTCGACGCCGGCCTCCCGGCAGATCGCCATGTAGTCGGCGACCGCCGAGCAGGCCGCCTCGATCGCCTCGGCGGCGAGCTGGCCCGAGAGGTCGACCCCCCGCCCGAGCCGCGTCACCCGGCTCTGCCGCTCGACCTCCGACACCCGCCCCCCGTCGACGTCCGCAATCAGCAGCCGCGTCGAGTTGGAGCCGATGTCGACGACCGCGACCCTGTGAGATTCCCCCGCCACCCGCGGCACTCTAGACAGAGCAGCCCCGCAAGAGCACCTGCATAGCCGCTGCAACGACCTCCGCCCACCCCCCACACGTTGCTAGCATGGCCTTACCGCCGCGGGGTGGAGCAGCCAGGTAGCTCGTCGGGCTCATAACCCGAAGGTCGCGGGTTCGAATCCCGCCCCCGCTATAGGACGAAAGCCCCGCAAATGCGGGGTTTCGTCGTTTCTGCCCGCAGGCGAAAAGCGCAATATTGGGCCCTGGGCAGCGCCTGGGGCAACAAGTAGAGCAAGGCGAGAGCACTCGGGCCGAGGCACTTGCCTTTTGGCATCGTGACGCCGCTCTAGGATCCTCAGCGATGGAGACCTTTGACATTGCGCAAACGCAATACAAGGTTGCCGACTATCTCGACTGGCAGCGCGCAGGCAGCCTCGACCTCGCTCCGGTGTTTCAGCGGAGAACGGTCTGGAAGCCTGGAGCGAAGTCTTTCCTCGTGGATACCGTCGTTCGTGGCCTTCCCACCCCGATCATTTTCTTGCGAGACCGGATCGATCTGAGTTCGATGAGGCCGACTCGTGAGGTTGTCGATGGCCAGCAGAGACTCCGAACTCTCCTTGGATATGTCGATCCGGATTCACTAGGGGATGCCTTCGACCCCGAGAGGGACGAGTTCACGGTTCAAAAGAATCACAATGCGGAGTTGGCTGGAAAGCAATTCCATGAGTTGGACGCCCCCATTCAGCATCGGATCCTGAACTACTCGTTCTCTACCCATGTTATGCCCTCGTCGGTGGAAGACCGCGACGTCCTGCGGATCTTTCAGCGCTTGAACTCCACTGGCGAGAAGCTGAACCCGCAAGAGCTTCGGAACGCCGAATTCTTTGGGGAGTTCAAGACCACTATGTATGAGCTTGCGCTGGAGCAGCTTGAGCGCTGGCGTGGCTGGAAAGTCTTCACCGGAGATGAGATCGCCCGGATGAAAGAGGTGGAGCTCACCAGTGACCTGGCGCTAATCATGTTGGATGGGTATGGGGCCAAGAGCCAGGCCCGGATCACGAAGACTTACAAGAAGTTTGACGACGACTTTCCTCGTGCACGCCGGCTGATGCAGCGCTTTCAAGCGACGATGGACGCCATCGATGATGTGCTTGGTGATGAGCTGAGAAGGACGGTTTTCAGCCGCGAGATTTGGTTTGTTGTTCTAGCTTTCTATATCTATCGAGAGCTGTACGGTGGACGCGATCTCTCGGTAAATCAAAAACGTGGAAGATTGCCCAAACGCCTGAATGCTCGACTCCTTAGAGCTAGCAAACGCATTCGTTCCGTCACCGATGTCCCGGCCGATGTCCTGGACGCGATCCGGGGTGCATCCTCCGATCAAAAAAGCCGCAACGCGCGGCTCGCGTTCTTGGAAGAGTGCATTTGACGAGGCCGTGTAGTGGGGGCACGGCACGCGAAAACGATCGCAGAGAGCCTGAAGCAGTCGGCACGTGGGACCGAGGGATATCTCAACAGACTGGAGGGATTGCACGTCGAAAAGAGGCTCTCGCAGCGAGACGTAACGCGAGCCTATGAGGGCGCATTCTTGGCTTTTTATACGGGGTTGGAGCGTCATATCGAGCGCCTCTTCATGGGGATCTTGATGCGAAGACTGGTTGTTTCTGGGCGCCCAGCCCGGGCGCTCGTGGAAACCTCATCCGAGGTCACTGCTCGTAGGATCGTCGCTGGCGATCGAAGGTACGTTGACTGGCTACCTATAGAACAAACCACGAGACGCGCACGGCATCTTCTATCGGAAGGCAGGCCATTCGATCGCTTGCTTCCGGTGGATACGGAAGTGTTGGAAAAAATGCGCATCGTTCGAAATGCCGTGGCCCACAAAAGCAATCACGCGAGTCGTCGCTTCCGAGAAACGCTCGTGGATGGCAAGGGACTTCCTCCACTACAGCGAACCCCAGCTGGATATCTCCGTGGTCAACATGCTCCTGGGCAGACGCGACTGGGCTACTACATGGCCCAAGGAGTTGAGGCCGTTGAGCGACTCTGCCGGTAAGTCTATATCGACACAAATCGAGTGTCGTACTCGTTGGCGACCCGTGAAAGCATGTCGTCGTAATAGAAGACCTCTCCAGGTTGCGGTGCTGGCGGACGCGCGACCAGCTGAACTGGGGTTCCATCGTTCGCTGCTCTGACGACGACAATCCCTAGGCCGTCGAACCCGTGGTGAGCAGGGGAGGCTCGCCTGGGTATCTCCTCGACCTTGCGGATGATTCGTTCTGCGTCGGCGGGCTGCATGTGTTGCGAGATGATGTCTCGGCCGTTGCCGGCCTGGCGCTCCGGGCTGATGAAGGTGTCGCTTTCGTTGACCATCACGAGACCGACCGCGAGAGCTTGGTTGGAGGCTCCATGTACCGTTAGATGGCTCGAGTTGAGCTCGTCGTAAAGACGGGGACGCGCCTTTGAGTGAGCGGTCATCGCTGCCTTCGCCTCAAGGGCGACTAGAACCCCGGAGCCTGCGAGGGCCCCCTCGGTGATCGATGGGAGTTCTGCGAGCTCGGCTTCTTGTGGGCCGTTCAGGACGATTCCCCATTGATCCGCCAAGTCGGCGAGGGTGCGGTGTCCGGTTGATTCATCTCCTGACGGTCGTGCAATCACGAGATCGAGATTCTTCTTACGACCAGTAGCAAAGTCCCGCATCTCGAAGTTGACGCCGAAAATGACCTTGCCTGCTCGTGCGTGGTCGCCGAGCAAGGCGCTGGTGCGCAGCATGTCGAAGAAAACGCCCCAGCAGGCGACCTTGCTGTGGAGGTCGGAGCGGGAGTGGTATTGCCACAACTCGCCGGATTGACCCCGCGGCTGCGGAACCGACATGCTCGCCACGAGGATCTCTGGACCATGCATCATTCGGAGGAGACTAGGTATGAAGGCGGACGAGGGCCGCTTCAGGAACGCCCTTGGGATCGTGCGGCGCGCACGAGATCCTCGATTCGCGTAGCCACCTGCTCTGGATCCTCGTGCTCCCAGACCCTCACGACCTGCCATCCAGCCTTCCGGAGTTGGATATCGGTATTCCTGTCGCGGCGCTGGTTGGTCTCGATCTTCTGGCGCCAGAAGTCGGCGTTGCTGGCGGGCCAGGTTGCATGCTCGGGGCAGCCATGCCAAAAGCAGCCGTCAACGAAGACAGCCAACCTTGCAGCGGGGAAGGCAACATCGACGCGCCGGCGTTTGTCGGGTAGGACGGGGGCGTCCACTCGGTAGCGGAGGCCTCGCGCGTGCAATGACCGTCGGAGTTCCATCTCGGCAGAGGTGCCAGCTCGACGAACCTTCTTCATCCGACGACTCGCTTCTTGCGACGACGGCATGATCGCCGTCGAGTCGGGTCCAGCGAAGGTCAGGCCGCGATCAGTTGCGCCTCGGTCGTCATCGATTTCAGATGGGCGTGAGCTTCGCAAAGAAAATCCTCAGGGATGCGGAGGTTGCCACGTTCGGCCCTCTCCAAGAAGCCCGCGGTTGCACGAACGGACAGCAGTTGTGGCTCGAACTCTAGGTAGTCGAGAAGATGTGGCCGGTCCCATTGGACTGGCCACATGGAGACTTTGGCCTCGCGGCGCTCGCCCGGCCGACCCCAGGCCGCCTTTGGCCATCGATTCCCATGAAGCTCCGCGTCGTCCTGGCGATAGCTCTCGGATGTCAGCAGCCGCTGCCCCAGCCAGCGGGCGACCGGCACGCTCACGGCATTCCCGACGAGCTTCCACCTATTTCTGTCTCGACGACCGTCGGTCGTCGTCGCGTCGGTAACGGTCCATTCGACCGGAAAGCCTTGGAGCCGTTCGGCGTCGCGGATGTCTGGCGTCACCAACCGCGCAGAGCGGGGTGCCCAAATGGCTGGGGGGGAGGGAATTCCGAGGCCAGAGCCGCCCTTCAGCGTGGGCACCGCATCGATGGCCCAGCCGAGCCCGCGCAACCCCTCCGTCCAATAGAAGCCACAACCGAGCTCGTCCTCATGGGAGCTGGCCAGGGTTGGCTGCTCGTCCTGATTGAGGAGGATCGGCCGGGGATCCTCTGAGCGAGAGGCGAGCAGCAGGACGCGTTGGCGTCGCTGAGGGAGGCCGAATGCCTGAGAGTCGACTACCCGATAGGCCCAGGTGAACCCACGGCTCTCCAATTGCTGTACGAGCCAGGTCATCGCGTTTCCACGATTGAGAGAGAGCATGAAAGAGACATTCTCGAACAGCAGCCAAGTCGGTTTGGGGTCTGCGGAGTCCAGCAGTCTGAAGACGTGTTCGACCAAGCTCGACTGCGAACCAGTGATTCCGGCGGTTCGGCCGGCCTGGCTGAGGTCTTGACAAGGAAATCCTGCGGTGACGAGATCGCACGAGGGCAGGCTCTCGAGCGTCGTCACGTCGGATTGGATCTCCACCCCATCGAGCCGCGCCTTGAGCACCGCTTGGGCGCCGTCGTCAATCTCGCAGAGCAGCTTGGACCGATGCCCCGCCTCGCCGAGGCCGATCTCAATGCCTCCAATCCCCGCAAAGAGTCCGACGACGTCGAGACCAGTCGTTGGAGTCTCGGTGGGCACGCGGCAAGTCAATCAGGCATACCGGCGGATGACGAACACACGTTCGTCCCTGAGGCAACGGATGGGGCAACATGCCCACGGATTTCCAGCCGATCTCCCCAGCGGGTACTAAGTTCAGTGGTCGTCGTCTATCGGCCTTCCAGTGCGCGAGGGGCTTGGCGACCTCGCTCCATCGCCTCCAGTCCTTCGTCGAGTTGGGTCAGAGTCACGGCGCCGGGGGGAACGGGGACGGCCCGGAAGGTGGAGGCGGGGAGATGGAGGCGGAAGGCGATCCGCCCCCCTGGGTCGAAGGCGGTGACCAGCGGGTTGTCGCCCCAGCTCACCAGCCAGCCGCCGTCGGCCAGCTCTCGCGCCGAACCGCAGCAATGACTGGCCCTCACCTCGGAATCGTTCAGCTGGCCGAGGTAGCGCACCCTGCCCTGCGCGAGCTCGAGCCGGTAGAAGACGACGCGCGGGCGCCGTGGTCGGTCCTTGCCGTTGTCATAGATGCTGAGGCTGCCGTCCCTGGCGATGCGGACGTCGTGCTGGCCGCCGAGCAGCTTCCGGGCCGGGTCACCGAGGATCTGCAGCGAGTCGGCAGTTTTGCTGCCGCCGATCTTCCAGACGATCTCACCGGTCGAGCGTTGGATGCCGTAGACAGCGTCGGTGTGGCGGGTGGAGATCACCACTTCGTCCGGCCCGCGCGGCTCGATCGCGTTGATGTGGACCGGGTCGAAGGCCTCCCGTCCCTGCAGCCGGCGCCGGGGGTTGCTCAGCACGTTGCGCCACCAGCGGCCGGTCTCTTTCAGTGAGATGTGCCCGCGCGAGCTCCAGCGCCACAACGCCTGCGCGCGTGGATCGAGTTCCTGGATTTCGGCCGAGACGATCGCGGCTCGGGCGGGACCGCCAAAGCGGCTCAGGTCCGCCGTTTCGGGAACGTAGGAGCCAGCCAGGAAGTTGCCGTTGCCGAGCTCGCGAAGCTCGTGCCCGTCGATGATCGGCCCCCTCGTCCTGACCAGTCGCAGCAGCTCCCCCGAGAGCGAGCGGACCTCGTGCGCCATCCGCGGGTCGAGCCCGTAGCCGTCGCCGAAGGACCTCGCCCAGGACACGGTCCCGTCGCTGAGGATCTGCGCCCACAGGGCGCGAGTTGGGGGGCTGTACCACCACCGGGGGGCGCCTTCATGGTCGAAGACGATCACCCAGGGGCGCTCGTCTCGGGATGCCCTGAAGCTGACCACGAAAAGACCGGGCTCCCTTTTGCCCAGGCTCTCAAATCGCCAGGTAGGAAAATCCGCGGGGAGGCAGCGCACCTCGTAGACGCGACGAAGGTCACCGACGCTCACTGCGATCTCGAAGTCCTCACCGAGCGAGACGCCGGGGTCGATGTCGATCGTCCCGGTTTCGGGCGGGCCAGAGCCCACCTGGACCTCGGCGCCATCGCTGGCCTCAGCGTGGATCGGCGCCGCGCCCCGGCCACAGCGTGAGACATAGCGGTGCTCGGCGAGATCAAAGCCCGGATGAAGACCATCGATCGCGATCGGGGACTCGCCCGTTGGAGCCCCGGCCTCCTCGTCGGAGCCGCAGCCCGTGAGGGCGAGGACAACAACCAGCCCTGCTGCGAGCAGGCACCCCAGGCCGGGGCATGGACCAATCCTCTGCTTGATTCTCATCACCATTTTCGCTTGTGCTACCCGGAGGGTCGGCTGGAGCATCTGTCGGTCGGCGACTACATGACATCGCGCGGCCGAGAAACGGGTTGCTACCCTCGAAACTGGAGGGCATCCTCGGGGTCGGTCCGGTGGACCGGCAGCAACCTTTGACTTCCGGTCAGTCGTCTAGCTCATGGAGGTCAACGATGCTCGCTCCCTCGCCTTCAGACATACAGCCGGTGGAGAACGAGACCCGCGACCGGATCATCACCGGGCTCGTGACCGTCGTCCCGTTCCTCGCTCTTGCCCTCGCCGCCTGGCAGGTCTGGGGCAGCGCCCTGCACTGGAGCGACATCGCCCTTTTCGCCGGCATGTACTTCTTCACCGGGCTCGGGGTCACGGTCGGCTTTCACCGTTGCCTCACCCACCGCGCCTTCAAAACCCACCGTTGGTTGCGCGGGCTGCTGGCGATCCTCGGCTCGGCGGCGATCGAGGGCCCGGTCATCTCCTGGGTCGCCGACCACCGCAAGCACCACGCCTTCTCCGACGAAGAGGGGGACCCGCACAGCCCCCACGTCGACCACGGCCACGGCTGGTCGGGTGCCCTGCGAGGCCTCTTCCACGCCCACATGGGCTGGCTCTTCATCCACACCCAGCGCGGCAACAAGGAACGCTTCGCGCCCGACCTGATCGAGGACCCGACGATCAGCTGGGTCGACCGTACCTTCCTGGTCTGGGCGATCGGCGGCCTGCTGCTGCCCTTTTTCCTCGGCTGGGCGATCGGCGGCACCCTCTTCGCGGCCTTCACCGGCCTGCTCTGGGGTGGCCTCGTCCGCGTCTTCGTCCTCCACCACTTCACCTACAGCATCAACTCGCTCTGCCACGTCTTCGGCAAGCGCGAATTCGAGACCGCCGACCACTCGCGCAACCTTGCCCTGATCGCGATCCCGACCCTCGGCGAGGCCTTCCACAACAGCCATCACGCCTTCCCGACCTCTGCCACCCACGGCCTGCGCTGGTGGCAGATCGACATCTCGGCACTGATCATCGACGGGCTGGAGAAGGTCAACCTTGTCTGGGACGTGGTGCGGGTCTCGCCCGAGCGCCTCGCGGCTAAGGCCGCTTCGGCAACCTAAGCTCGTACAGCGTTCAGGGTGGCTCGGTTGAACTCGACCACCTCCACCGCTCGGAGAGGACCGGTCAGATCGAGGAGCCGCTCTACCTGTCCCGTGGCTCCAACGAGAATCAACCTCGTCTCAAAGGCTGCAGCACGGGTTGCTGCGCGGACGATGGCGGTCAGGCCTGCGCCGTCGATGAAGGACAGTTCCTGCAGGTCGATCGAGACGACGCTCGCATCGTCCTGGGCCTCCTTCAAAGCCTGCTCGAAGAGTGGGCAGGTTGCGAAATCCAGCTCGCCCACGAGATGGAGGCAAACTGAGCCCCAGCCGTCGGGTTTACAGGTACAGGCAAACGGGGTGGGCACCCAACCGCGGATCGCGTCGGTGGGGCTGACCGAAAGTGGGGGGACTTGGGGCATCGGGACTCCTCGGCTCGAACGACTGCTGTGCCGGAAGTCAAGTAGTGCTGCCGACCCGCGGGCCGACCCCAGTGATGCCCTCCTCAAACGAGGATAGCGGACCGTCGAGAGTTCGCCGACCGAATCGACAGTGGGTTTCAGGCGGGGTCCCTGAACATGAACAGCTCGACCTCGATGTCGGGGCCAACGTGATGATTGGAGATGAAGGCGAGGACGTCGCGGCCGGAGAGGCGCTCGACCTCGGCGATGAACTTCTGCTGCATCGAGCTCTGGAAAGCGCTGCGCGTCTCCTGCACGACGGTGCTGCGCTGCAACTCGATCATCGTCTTCTCGACGTCGGTGTAGACGCCAGCGAGCACGCAGGCGAGAAGGTCGTCACCGAGCATCTGAGACTTGGCGGTAACCGGGGCGCGGTGGTGGTAGCGCTCGTGCAGCGCGACCATCGAATCGGTCACGGCCGCGAGTAGAGCGTCGCCGTAGAGAGGTGGATCAGCGGTCGCCATCATGGGTTGCCCCTTTCTCGTCCTCTGGGCAGGTCGCGCGCGAGGCAGAGGGGGGAAGGACCCAACGAGCGGTTTGTCCAGCGTAGCGCTCTGGGCTACCATCGCGAAACGGTTGTCGGGGGGAGTTCCTGATCAAGAGTCGCGAAGACATCGAGAGCAATCAACGGCACGGCGAGGAGTTGACCGCGATCTCCGACGGCTTGGTCGCGCTGTTGAAGGAGTTCTACGGCCGCGGACCGACCCAGGCGAAGTCCTACTACGAGGACGACCTAGTCGTCTGCGTCCTGCGCGGAGGTTTCACCCGGGTAGAGGAAACGCTGCGCAGCGGCGGCCGGGGAGAGGCGGTGATCGAACAGCGCATGCAGTTCCAGGAGCTGATGCGCGCACGCTTCGAAGAGGTCGTCGAAAAGGCAACCGGACGCCACGTGATCGGTTTCATGAGCGGAAACCAGCAGGAGCCCGACATGATGTGCGAGGTCTTCATCCTCGACCCGACCGACCTCGTGGAGTAGATCGGTTGGTCCCAGGCGTGGAAGCCCGCTTATCAAGCGGTTTCGTCGCCGGTTAGTCAACCCACCAGTCGCGCCGGCCTTCGACGTCGTCTCGTGGGTTCTCGCCGAGATTGGGCGCGCCGATGACGAGGATCTCGAGGCCATCCGGCCCGGCCTCGTAGCCTCGCCAGGTGCCGGGCGGGACGCGCACCGCGTCCCATTCCTCGAGCTCGACGATCTCGTCGTCGAGCTTCATCCGCCCGCTCCCGCGCAGGACCACGTACACCTCCTCCTGCTTCTTGTGCATGTGGCCGTACGGAAAGCGATAGTTGGGCGGGACGCGCTGGTAGCCCAGGCCGGACTTCTCGAGCTCGAGCGCCTGGGTCGCCAGGCGGAACTCCAGGTCCGGCGCGCCGTCGAAGTTGGACCCGACGTCCTCCAGGTCCTCCTCGAGGTTCCTGAGCGTGAACGGCACGGCGCAATCCTATGGCACCCACTGTCTGGGGTTGCTGATCTTGCTCTCGGTGGGACCAAGATCGGGCAGCTTGAGAACTTGCCTCGACGAACGACGACGCGCGGATTCGACAGGATCGCGGCATGCGGTTCACCCGCTTGGAGCTGGAGGCGTTTCGCGGCAGCGAGGTCGACGACCTCGTCGGGCCGGGGCTGAGGCTGCTGTTCGTCGGCATCAACCCGGGCCTCTGGACGGCCGCGGTCCAGACCCACTTCGCGCATCCCACCAACCGCTTCTACCCGGCGCTGGCCGCGGCCGGCATCACCGAGTACGAGGTCGACCGGGTCGCCGGGATGAGCGACGCCGATCGCGCGCATCTCCTCGCGCGCGGCGTCGGGATCACCAACCTCGTGCGGCGCGCCACCGCGCGCGCTTCCGAGCTCTCGGGCGAGGAGCTGCGCGAGGGCGGCGCGCGGCTGCGGCGGTTCGTCGCCGATCACCGCCCCGCGGTCGTCGCGATCGCCGGCGTCACCGCCTACCGCGACGCGTTCGGCGAGCGCGGTGCGGTCCTGGGCCGGCAGCCGGACACGCTCGACAGCGCGCTCCGCTGGTCCGGCGCGGCGCTCTGGGTGGTCCCCAACCCCAGCGGGCTCAACGCCCACGAGACCGTCGCGACGCTGGCCGCCGCCTACGCGGCGCCGGCCGCCGAGGCCGGCGTCATCGCTCGTTGACGCGGCGCTCGGCGGGGATACTCAGGTGACGGCAGGCGACGAGAACGATGAAGAAAGGCGACGGCAACATGAAGAAGGGCGGTTCGCAGGAGGGGAAGGGAGGGGACTCTCCCTCTCGGCTGATAGACGCGAGGATCGAGGAGCTGGATGACTGGCGGGGCGAGACGCTCGCTCGGGTTCGGGCCCTCGTCAAGCAGGCCGACCCCGAAGTGGTCGAGGAGTGGAAATGGAGAGGGGTGCCGGTCTGGTACCACGACGGCATGATCTGCACCGGCGAGACGTACAAGAACGTCGTCAAGATGACCTTCGCCAAGGGCGCCTCGCTGGAGGACCCTTCAGGCCTCTTCAACTCCAGCCTCGAGGGCAATACGAGGCGCGCCATCGACTTCCACGAGGGCGACGAGATCGACGAGAAGGCGCTGAAGGCGCTGATCCGCGCCGCCGTGGCCCTGAACGCGCCCTCGACGACCTAGCGATCGGGGTCGATCAGGATCTTGGCGTGCCCCTCGGGGTCCTCGAGGTCCGCGAAGGCGCCCTCGACGCCGGTGAGGCCGACCGTGCCGGTGATCATCGGCCGCGGGTCGACCTTGCCCTCGGCGAGCATGTGGAGGGTGTCGCGGAAGTCGAGCGGGGTGTAGCCGAGGACGAACCGCAGGTCGATCTCCTTGTTGATCGCCATCGCCGGCCGGAACGAGTCGGGGCCGAGACAGACGCCGACCACGACGACCCGCGAGAAGAAGGGCGCGGAGTCGACGATCTGCGAGATCACCCCCGGGACCCCGACGCACTCGAAGACGACGGGGTGCTTTGGCCCGGCGCCGAGCTTCTCCGCCAGGCGCCAGACGTGCCACCAGCCGACCGGCAGGCGGCCGAGCTTCTCGCGCGTGTCGAGCGCGAGGTCGAAGACGTCATCCGCCTTCGACAGCCAACCGGAATCCCCATGCTCGTAGGGAGAGTCCTGCGAGGGGTCGACGACGACGTCGGCCCCGCAGCGCTCGGCGAGGGCGCGCCGGCCGGGGGAGAAGTCGCTGGCGACGACGGTGCGGACGCCGGTCGCCTTCAGCATCAGGATCGTGCCGAGCCCGATCGGGCCGCAGCCGATCACGACCGCCACGTCCCGCTTGCCGGCCTCGCCGCGGCGAACCGCGTGCAGGGCGACCGCCATCGGCTCGGTCAGCGCCGCGACGGTCGGGTCGAGCCCGTTGGGCACCGCCATCATCATCGACTCCTGGACGAGCAGCTGCTCGGCGTAGGCGCCGGGGGCGTGCCGGGAGAGACCGGTGGCGTCGACGCCGTCGCGGCCGCGAAGCAGGGGAAGCGCGACGACCGGCGCCCCGGTGGCCAGGTCCCCCTTGCACTTCGGCCCGTACTCGGCGACCCGGCCGCTGAACTCGTGCCCGAAGACGACCTGCTCCCCGGAGCGGCCGAAGCGGTCGTAGCCGACCCCGAGCGCCACGTCCGCCAGCTGGTCGATCCCGTGGCGGGCGTGCAGGTCCGAACCGCAGATCCCGCAGCGGGTGACCTCGATCCGCACCTGCCCCGGCCCGGGCTCGGGCTCCGGGAGCTCGACCAGCTCGAGCGCACCCCGTTGGCAGGCGACCGCCCTCATCGAGCGCCCACACTACAGAGGGGGGTCGGCCGCGATGCCATGGTTGTTTCGCCTCGTCAGTCATGCTCACGCCTTGACCGCGCATCTGCACGAACGCTTCCCGGCCCTGGCCGGGACCCTTCCCCACCTCGTGCTGTCCGAGCGCCCGACGCCCGTCCGCGAGCTGGCCGGGCTCGGCGTCTGGGTGAAGGAAGACGGCGCCTTCGGCTCGGGCGGCTGGGGCGGCAACAAGGTGCGCAAGCTCGAGTGGCTGATCCCCGACGCCCGACGCCGCGGCCGCCGCTCGATCCTCACCTTCGGCGGCCTCGGCACGAACTGGGGGCTCGCGACCGCGCTCTACGCCCGCGAACACGGCATCGAGACCGCGCTTGCGCTCGTCGACCAGCCGGTCGACGACCACGTCCGTGCCCAGCTCGCCCGGCTCGAGGCCTCGGGCGCGCGCATCCACCGAACCCACACGAAGGCGCGCACGGTGGCGGCGCTGCCGTGGCTGATCGCCCGCAACGCCCGCGGCGGCCGCCCGCCGTACCTGCTGCCGGCCGGCGGCTCCTCGCCGGTCGGAGCGCTCGGCTACGTCGAGGCGGCGCTGGAGATCGCCGCCCAGGTCGAGGCCGGCTCGCTGCCCGAGCCGGCCCACGCCGTCGTCCCGGTCGGCACCGGCGGCACCGCGGCGGGCCTGGCGCTCGGCTTCCAGCTCGCCGGCCTGCGCACCCGCGTCGCCGGGGTGGTGGTCAACGACCAGCTCCGCCTCGACCCGCCGGTCTTCGCCCGCCTCGCGCGCCGCACCGCCGCCCTGCTGGAGCACCGCGGGGGCCGCCTCGGCCGGCTCCGGCTCGAGCCGGACATGCTCGACCTCACCCGCGAGGAGATGGGAGCGGGCTACGGCCACCGCACCGAGGCCGCCACGCGCGCCGCCGCCCTCGCCGCCGAGGAGCGGCTCGCGCTCGATCCCGTCTACACCGCGAAGGCGATGGCCGGCCTGCTGGCGCTGCGCGCGGAGGGCCGCCTCGCCGGGCCGGTGCTGTTCGTGCATACCGACGGCCCCCGTTAGGCACAATAGGGGTGGGATGAAGCGCCGCCTGGGAGGGACCCTAGCCTTTTCTGCCGTTCTCGCCGCCCTCTGTGCATGGGCGCAGATCGGCTCCCCCGCGCAGGCTGCCGACCTGTTCGCGCTGACGATCGCGATCGACGGCGCCGGCTCCGGCGCCGTCGAATGCGAGGTCAATGGAGGCTCGGCAGGGCCCTGCGCCAGCCAGTACGCGGAAGGCACCGGACTGGTCCTCGTCCCCAGCCCGGACCCCGACTCCGAATTCGTCGAATTCTCCGGTGACTGCGGACCCAGCGATTGCGAACTGACGATGACCGAGGCCAAGTCGGTCACCGCCACCTTCGACCTCCTCCCCCAATTCGCGCTCACGCTGAAAACGAGCGGCACCGGCTCGGGCACGGTCCAGTGCCAGGTGGGCGGGGGTCCGGTCGAAGCCTGCAAAGCCACCTATCCCGAAGGCACCGAACTGAGCGTGCTGCCCATTGCCGATCCCGGCTCCGAATTCGTCCGCTTCAGCGGCGACTGCGAAGAAGAAACGTGCGACCTGACGATGGAAGAGGCCCACAGCGTCACGGTCGTCTTCGACCTCGAACCGACGACCCCCGAATACGCCTTCACGCTGAAAATCGCCGGCACCGGCACCGGCTCGGTCCTCTGCGAGGCGCAGGAAGGCCCGGAACCCTGCCAGGTCAAATACCCCGAAGGCACCGAACTGCTCCTGCACCCGAGTGCCGACTCCGGCTCCGAATTCGCCGGCTTCTCGAACGCCTGCAGCGGCTTCAGCTGCGAAGTCGTGATGGACGGGGCACGCAAAGTCACCGCCACCTTCAACCTGATCCCGCCCGGATTCGAGTACCCGCTCACGGTCGAGCGCCTCGGCACCGGCTCGGGCACCGTGACCAGCAACCCGGCCGGGATCGATTGCGGGTCCGACTGCTCGGAGAGCTTTTTCGAAGGGACCAAAGTCACGCTCACGGCGACCCCCGCGCCGGGCTCGGTCTTCGACCACTGGACCGGCGGGGGCTGCACCGGCTCCGGCACCTGCACGACGACGATGAGCACCTCCCGCGCCGCCAAGGCGGTCTTCGTCGCGGTCGGCCAGCGCACGCTCACGGTCTCGAGGACGGGCACGGGCAGGGGCACCGTGACCAGCGACCCGGCCGGGATCGATTGCGGCCAGGCCTGTGAGGTCGGCTTCGGGGTCGGCACCAAGGTCACCCTGACCGCCACCGTCGCGGCGGGCTCCAGGTTCGCCGGCTTCTCCGGCGCCTGTACCGGCACCGGCAGCTGCCGCGTGACCATGGACCAGGCCCGCGAGGTGACCGCCGCCTTCGAGAAGGCCCCGAAGGGCGTGGCGCGAGCCGCTGCCACCGCCAAGGTCAAGGCGGGGAAGGCCATGCTGAGGGTTTCCTGCGCCGGCGAGGGGGCCTGCAAGGGCAGGTTGAAGCTCCTCGCCAGGGTCGGGCACGGGGGAAAGCGGGTGTCGATCGGCGCGGCGTCCTTCAGCGTCGCCGCGGACGCTTCGAGGACCCTTCGAATCGATCTTTCCCGCAAGGCGAAGCAGGTGCTCGGCCGCCGTGAGGCGGGTTTGGCGGCGAAGGTCTCCGGGAGCGGCGTCGAGGGCCGCCGGGTACGCCTGAAGCAGGCATGACAACTATTCCAGCCCCCCTGTAATTCCCATTCCAGAGCCATCTTTGTCTGAGGGGCATCGACGTAAAGACGAGCTCTTATCCTTGACACTCCATCGAGTTTCTGGTCTACTGCATCGCGAGTCGTTTCGCCGTTTGCGTGAGATGACTCACATGGGAAACAGGGGAGTTCATGGGGAAACCGAGCCTTGCGCAAGGCCGCCGTCGTGCGGCCGGTAGGGGCTTGACGGACATGGAGAGGCCTAAGTGCGATACCTGATCACAGGGGGGGCAGGGTTCGTCGGCTCTCACCTGACAGATGCCCTGGTCGCAAGGGGGGACGAGGTTCTCGTCCTCGACGACCTCAGTACCGGCAGCGCCGAGAACGTCGCCGACGCGGTCGCCACCGGCCAGGCCGAGCTGGTCGAGGGGTCGGTCTGCGACGTCGAGCTGGTCGACGACTGCATGGAGTGGGCCGACGCCTGCTTCCACCTCGCCTCCGCGGTCGGGGTCAAGCTGATCGTCCAGCGCTCGGTCGACTCCCTGGGCCGCAGCGTGCGCGGGGCACAGGTCATCACCGAGGGCGCGCACCGGCTCGGCCGGCGGCTCCTCTTCGCCTCCACCTCGGAGATCTACGGCAAGAACGGCAGCTCCGGGCTGACCGAGCATTCCGACCGGGTGCTGGGCCCGCCCTCGATCGCTCGCTGGTCCTACTCGACCGCCAAGGCCTTCGGCGAGGCGATCGTCCTCGGCTACCACCGGGAGCGCGAAGCGGACACGGTCGTCGCCCGCCTCTTCAACACCGTCGGCCCCCGGCAGACAGGTGCCTACGGGATGGTGCTGCCGCGCTTCGTCGTCCAGGCCCTCGAAGGGCGGGACCTGACCGTCTACGGCGACGGCAGCCAGTCCCGCTGCTTCTCGCATGTCTACGACACGACCCGGGCCCTGGTCATGCTGATGGACGAGGAGGGCGCGCGCGGCACCGCCTTCAACGTCGGGCGCTCCTCGGAGATCACGATCCTCGAACTGGCCGAAGCCGTGATCGAGCGGACCGGCTCCAGCTCCGGCATCCAGATGGTGCCCTACGAGGAGGCATACGGCGAGGGTTTCGAGGAGCTCGGTCGGCGCTGCCCGGACACCACGGCGCTGGAGCAGATGACGGGCTGGCGCTCCACCCGCGGCATCGAGGAGGCGATCGACGACGTCGCCGCCTTCGAGCTCGAGCGCGCGGCCGCCGACGCACTGCCCACCGCCGACGGCGAGATCGTCGAATTCGGCGAGGGCGCGGTAGTCGATCCTCTGGTAGACGCCTAGGCGGTGCCCGGCAGCATGGGGCCCGAGCTCGCCTTCCTCGCAGCCTTCGGCGCCACCCTGCTGCTCACGCCGCTGGCGATCCGGCTGGCCGGAAGCACCGGCTTCTACGACCATCCGGTCGGCTACAAGGGCCACGGCAGCCCGACCCCCTACCTCGGCGGGACCGCCGTGATCGGCGGCATGCTCGCCGCCGGCGCCCTCTTCGGCCACGGCTCGAGCGCCTTCGTCCCGATCGCGATCGGCGCCGTCGTCCTGCTCGGCGTGGGGACGATCGACGACCGCTACGGGCTCGGGCCGCTGACCCGCCTCGCGATCGAGGTCGCGGCGGCCAGCGTTCTCTTCGCCGGCGGGATCGGCTGGGACCTCTTCGCCAGCGACGCGCTCAACCTGGTCCTGACGGTCGTGTTCGTCACCGGCGTCGTCAACGCCTTCAACCTGATGGACAACATGGACGGCGCCACAGGCACGGTCGCCGCGGTGTCCGGGGCGACCCTGGGGGTGCTCGCCCTCGCCCAGGGAAGCGCCGAGCTGGCGGCTCTCGCGCTTGCCCTCTCCGGCGCCTGCCTCGGCTTCCTCCCCTTCAACCTCGCCTCGCCCTCGCGCATCTTCCTCGGCGACGGCGGCAGCATGCCGATCGGCTTCGTCGTCGCGGCGGTGATCATGGCGGTGCCCGGGACGGGTCAGCTCGGCTGGGCCTTCGTCCCCGTCGCGGTGGTCCTGGTCGGGCTCCCCGCCCTCGACACCACCCTGGTCGTCGTCTCACGGCTGCGTCGCGGGGTGGGCGTCTTCAAGGGCGGACGCGACCACCTGACCCACAGGCTGCGCGCGAAGCTGGGCTCGGCCCGCCGCGTGGCGCTGGTTCTGGCGGGCGCCCAGGCGCTCCTCACAGCCGCCGGCGCCGTCCTCGTCGGCAGCGACAAGTCGGTCGCCGCCTTCGTCGCGACCGTCCTCATCCTCGGCGGCATCGCAGTGGTGGCGCTGCTGGAGTCGCCGGAGTGGGCTCCCGCCCCCACGACCGAGTGGTCTGGCTGACGCATAGCCTGCGTCGCACGTGACTTCGCCGGCAGCCGATTCGGAGAATGGAGGGCGCCTGCGCGTCCTGCAGGTGATCGGCCGCCTCAACATGGGGGGGCCGGCTCATATCGCGGCCCTGCTCAGCGGCAGGCGGTTCGACCCGGGCCGCTACGAGACGCGACTCGTCCACGGCAGCCTCGCCCCGGGTGAGGAGTCGCTCGCCGAGCTGGCCGAGGAGGAGGGCGCGACGATGCACCACCTCCCCGAGCTGCAGCAGCCGGTGCAGCCGCTGCGCGACGGGCTGGCCCTGGCGAAGCTGGCGCGCCTGGTGCGGGATTTCAGGCCACACCTCGTCCACACCCATACGGCGAAGGCGGGCTTCCTCGGGCGCCAGGCGGCCCTCGCCGTACGCCCCCGCCCGGCCCTGGTCCACACCTACCACGGCCACGTCCTCGAGGGCTACTTCGGCGCCCCCAAGTCACGCCTCTACCTCGAGATGGAGCGCGCTCTCGCCCGGCTCAGCGATCGGCTGATCGGGGTCAGCCAGGCGACGGTCGACGACCTCGTCCGCCTCGGCGTCGCGCCGCCTTCGAAGTTCCGGGTCCTGCCCCTCGGCCTCGATCTCGATCGCCTGGCCGAGCTCCCCGGCGAGCTGCGGGCTCCCTCGCGGGCGGAGCTGGGCATTGGCGAGGACGAGATCCTCCTCGTCTTCGTCGGCCGCTTCGTCCCGATCAAGCGCCTCGACCTGCTCCTGCAGGCGCTGGCAGGGGCCCGGGAGGCCGACCCGCGCCTGCGGCTGGCGGTCGTGGGCGACGGCGGGGAACGCCCTCAGCTGGAGCGCCAGGCGGCCGAGCTGGGCATCGCCGCCGACGTCCTCTTCCTCGGCTACCGGCGCGAGCTGCGCCCGATATTCGCCGCCGCCGACCTGGCCGTCCTCTCCTCCGACAACGAGGGCACCCCCGTCTCCCTGATCGAAGCAGCAGCAGCCGGCCTGCCCGCTGTAGCGACCGACGTCGGCGGCGTGCGCGAGGTCGTCGGCGAGGACACCGGGATCATGGTCCCGCGCGACGACCCGGCGGCGCTGGCAGCCGCCATCGTCGAGCTGGCCGCCGACCCCGAGCGCCGCCGGCGCTACGGCACCTCAGCCCGCAGCCACGCGATCAACAGCTACGGAGCCAAGCGGCTGCTCACCGACGTGGACAATCTCTACCGCGAGCTGCTCATCACGCGCTGAGGGCCATCGGGGTGCCTCCCCCAGGAACTCCCGCGAAGCGGCCTGGGGGAGGCACCCCGATGGCCCTTGGAGACCCTGCTTAGGAGTCGTTGGATCCTGAGCGGCGGAAGGCGAGGTCGCGCAGACGCCCGTTCCTGCCCGACTCTGCCTTGTCGCGGTCGTTCTGGGCGCCGTAGTAGCCGTAGTACCCGTAGTAGCCGTAGATCCCCCCGGCGTGGGCGCCGGTGACGACGCTGCCCAGCACGGTCCCCCCGGCGGAGCTGATCACCTGCTTGGCGCGAAGCACTGCGTCCTTCGGGGTTTGGTTCAGGCGCGAGACGATCACGTTGCCCGCGACCTGGCTGAAGAGCGGGATCGCGTCGCTGACGGCGAGCAGCCCGGGGGTGTCGATCACGACCATGTCGACCTGCTCGGAGAGTTCGGCGAGCAGAGATCGCATCCGCTGCGAGCCGAGCATCACGGCTGGATTCGGCGGCGGCGCGGCGCCGGGAAGGATGCGCAGCCGTCCGGCGCCGGCGTCGACGTTGACGAGGGTCTCCTCCAGCGTCCGCTCGCCGACCAGCACCGAGTCGAGGCCGAAATCGACTTCCTTGCCCAGCCGGGCCGCCACCTGGGGGCGACGCAGGTCTCCGTCGATGAGGACGACGTCGCGTTCGTCGAGGGCGTAGGCGAGGGCCAGGTTGACGGCGACCGTCGTCTTGCCGTCCTGCTGGATCGGGCTGGCGATGACCAGGGTCGAGAGCGAGCGGTCGACGTTGAAGTAGGTGAGGCTGGCGCGCAGCGTCTGGAAGGACTCGCGCACGTGCAGGCCTGGGGGGTGGCCGGGGAAGGCGTCGTCGGGGATCATCGCCAGGACGGGGGCATCGAGCAGATCCTCCATTTCGCCCGGTTCGCGGATGCGCCGGTCGAGGCGGTCGAGCAGCGGCGCCAGCGCAGCGGCGATCAGCAGCGAGAGGATCAGCGCGATCACCGTGTTGCGTTTGGGCTTGGGTGAAATCGGCGCCGCCGCCGGCGTCGCGACTTCGACGATCGTCGTCGTCCCGGCCTGGGTCGCCCGCAGGCCGCGCAGTTCCTGCAGCTGGGCGGCGATCGCTTCCTGAGAGGACTCGTCGGTGCTGGAGGCCTGCTGCGTCTCCAGGGTCTCGATCGTGCGGTCGATGTTGCTGATCGCGTTTGACGTCCTGGCCTGGGAGACGGCTCGGGCGAAGGCGTTGGCGATCGCCGCCGCCATCTCCGCGTCGGAGTCCTGCGCGGTGATCGTGAGGAAGTTGCTGTCGGTTTCGGCGGGGTTGGTCGGGGCCACCGAGACGTGGGTGAGGAGCTCCCTTGCGCTGGAGGGGGGCAGTCCCAGGATGCGAGCCGCGCGGCGGCCGACCACGGTGGTTCCGATAAGCGTTTGCACTTCGTCGGTGTCGGACTTGGCGTTGACGTTCGAGAACAGCGTCGATGCTCCGGCAGTCGCCTGGACGTTGATCGTCGCCTGCGACTGGTAGGTCTTCGGCAGCAGCGAGGAGCCCACGTAGACGGCGACGGGGATCACGATCACGATTGCGAGCAGGAGCCACTTGCGGCGCCAAACGAGGCGACCCCACTGACGTATGTCAAGACCTTCCTGGCGCGGCTCGGTCACAGAGGACGGAATTATAGGTGGCGAAGACAGCCGGGTCTCTGGTATAGGCGTCCATAGACAGCCAGGTTTCATGTGCGGTCGGGTTGCGGGAAAGCGCCACCTCCTCGCAGGCGCCCGGCTATCGTCCAGGCGCAGATGGAGCCGACCGCCGACCAGAGCCTCCACGCCGTCCTGGTGACCACGGCGATGGCCGCCCTGGGGGGGCTGGCGATCATCGTCCTGGTCAACGCCCTCGGCCGCAGCAGGCCGGGGTTCGCGGTCGGCCCGGCGGCGATGGCGGCCCTCGCCCTGCGCGTCCTCGCCGCCGGCCTGATCTCGCTGACGCCGGTGGCGCGGGAGATTCGCGGCGGCGACGAGCTGATCTTCCGCGACAAAGCCGACCTGATAGTCGAAACGCCCTTCGGCTCGGGAGAGTGGACGAACGCGCTGCTGCAGGAACTTCACGTCTTCGTGCTCGCCGTGCAGCAAGCGCTGTTCGACTCGCCGGAGCTGGCGATGCGGGTGGCCGAGGTGGGGATCGCCGTCTCCGGCCTGGTCCTGCTGGCCGCCGCCGTCTACGAGCTGGCCGGCCCCCGGGCCTCGGTGATGGCGATGTGGCTGCTCGCCCTGGAGCCCGCCAGCATCTTCTTCTCCAGCCTCCTGCACAAGGAGGCCAACATGCTGCTGGCGATCGGCCTCGTCGCCCTGGGCGGCGCCAAGGTCTGGAAGCGGGGGGAGCCCCGCAACCTGCTGATCGTCGTCGCCGGCTGCCTGGTCGCGGTGGCCACGCGGCAGTACGCCGGCTGGTTCCTGATCGCCGCGGGCGCCGCGATCCTGCTGCACGCCGGGTTGCGGGCCGAGCACCGTGCCGCCATCCGCTCCCTCGCCCTGGTCGGCGCGGTGATCCTCTTCGCCGCGGTTGCCGCCCCCACCGTCCTGCGGGCCTCGACCGACGAGAGCCTCGAGAAAAACGTCCAGCGTCCCCAGGAATTCAACGCCTCGGGCAACGCGAACCTGAAGCTGGAACAGGTCGACTTCTCGACCCGCGGCGCCGTCGTCAGGAACCTGCCGCGTCGCTCGTTCGACATCCTCGTCCGGCCCTTCCCGTGGCAGCTGGGCAACATCAGCCAGGGCCTCGGCCTGCTGGGCACAGCCGCAGCCTACGTGGCGCTCTTCTTCCTGATCAGGACGCTGTACCGGAGCCGGGGGAGCATCATCGCCCGCGCCGGGCCCCTGATCTACCTCACCTTCTTCCTGCTGGTGGCCTATGCGCTCAGCTCCGGCAACGCGGGCACCGCGTTCCGCTACAGGGTTCAGATCGTCGCGATGTTCGTCTGCATCATCGCCGCCCTCTGGCGGACGGCGCAGGAAAGGAAGGCGGCCGGCTCCGCGGCGCCGGCGGACCCCGCCCGGCTGGAGCCTGCGCAAGCCTGAGCCGCCCCAACCGCCGCCGCTTCCGGTGCGCCTTTCCCCCGCTATAAGGGGGAAAGGCGCACCGGAAGGGCTTAGGGGGCCCAGGGCGGGGCGGCGCCGAGGAGCTCGCACAGGCGGGCTTCGTCCTCGCGGTAGTGGTTCCGCAGCCTGGCCAGGGTCTCAGGGCTCGGTGTGTCGGGTTCCGCCGCGGTGTCTACGGCGACGCGGTTCCAGAGGAAGAGCCGCCGGGAGGCGAGGTTGAAGCGCTTGAGGGTACGTCGCCGCAACGAGCGGGGCGCCCGTCGCCAGAGCCTGCTCAGCAGGGCCGAGCGGCGGGCGGCGCGCTGCCAGCTCGTCAAGTCGAGCCAGGCGAAACGGCGGTGGCTGCCGCCGTCGTGGTAGCGGCTGCCGAGGTTCGGCGGGCGGAAGCCGGGGTCGACGCCGAGGAAGCCAAACACCTCAGCGCAGACGGCGCCCGGATCCTCTTCCAGATCGCCCTGGAAGAGGACGAGCATCTGCTCGCGGGGGAAGACGTCGAGGTAGCCCCCGAGCAGTCGGCCGTACTCGCCGAGGACGACGTACCCGTTGGTCTCGTCGGGTCGCAGGCGGGCCTCGGCGAGGGCATCGGATGCGAGCAGCTCGTCGATCGCGACGTCGAAGGGGCGCTGCTCGATGCCCCTCATCGCCGACATGCGGTGGTGGGAGCGGGCCCGGGCGACCGGGTCGCGCAGGATCGCGATCAGCTTCGCGCTGGGGTAGGCCTCGCGGATCCGGCTCGGGATCGCCGTCTCCGGCGAGTCGGAGGCGGCGGCCGAGCGGTCCGGCCCGAGCAGGGCGCCGTAGAGGTACTGCGGGGTCACCGTCCCGCACAGCTGCCCTTCGCCGCGGTGCTCGAAGGCGTCGGCGAAGAACTCCGCGGGGGACTCGTAGTACGCGTGCTTGGGGGTGACGAAGTAGGGAAGCTCCTTGCCCTCGGGCAGGCAGAGCCCGGGATGGGTGCGGAGCAGGTGGTGGAGGGCGGTGGTGCCGGCCTTGGCGGCACCGACGACGAAGAAGCCCAACGTAGGGGCGTCTTCCCGCCGAGCCCGGGCGGCCGTGTATGGGCTCGGATCGGAGGGGGACATGATGATCAGGGGGCGAGTATTCCCTTTTCGAGAAGGGCCTGCCGGTGGCCCTCCCTGACCTCTTCCCACTCCCGCGCGAGCATCCCCAGGCGGTAGACGTCGACCGGCCCGTCGGCTTTCTGGATCTGCTCTCGCAGGCAGCCCTCGCGGACGAAGCCGAACCGTTCCTGCATGGTCCAGGTGTGAGAGTTGGAGGCCAGGACTTCTGAGCTCAGCTTCCTGAATTTCATCTCGAGGAACACGTGGTCGAGGACGCTGAACTCGGCAAAGGCGCCTATCCCCTTCCCCCGGACCGCCGTGTCGGCGAGGTAGAAGGCCCAGAAGCAGGTTTTGTTGTCGTAGTCGATCTCGGTCAGGTTCGTGACCCCGACGTCGACGCCATCCGCGGTGATGATCCAGTACTTGACGTCGTCGCGGCTCAGCGTGCGATCGAACCAGGCTGCGTGCTCCTCCGCCGAGATGGTGTGGTCCGTGAGCATGTAGCGGGCGACCTCCGGGAGGTTGCGCCAGCGCAGGAGGGTGGGGGAGTCCTGGGGGGCGAGGGGGCGTAGCGCGTTCACGCGGGGATCCTAGTCGCGTCTTCGCAGGGAGAAGGCCTTCGACTTGACTTCCCTGTCACCGCCCCTGCGGGCGTAGGAGACCAGCACCTTCACCCTCGCCTTGCCCGTCTGGGCGAGCGCCCTCAGTGCGCCCGCCTGGGGCTTGACCAGGAGCTTCACGGTCGCCGGCCCTCCGACTTTGCGCTGCGTTGGCTTGACCGCTTTGCCGCTCAGCTTCAGCGTTCCCGCCGCCGGCACCGTGACGGGCAGCTTCGCGGTCCCGCGGCGACGGTCGAGGATCGGCCTGCCGATCCTCAGCTTCCCACCCGATGCGCCCTTTCCGCCGGTCGTGCCGCCACCTGAGCCGCCGGGGATTGGCTGCCAGGTCGGCCATGCCTGAGAGCCGGGTTCCCTTGTCAACCTCACCTCGTCACCGCCTGTGCTGCCCACTGTGTAAATGCTCCCTCCCCTGGAGAAGGCAATCAGGCGCCCGTCCGGGGAGTAGGCCGGCATCTGGCTCACCGGCGCGCTGGTCAGCTTGGTTGCCCCGCCGCCGTCGGATTTCATCGTGTAGATCTCGAAGCGGCCGTCGCGACGGCTGGCGAAGGCGATCCGCTGTCCGTTCGGCGAGAACGAGGGCCGGCGGTCGTCAGCGCCACTGTTCGTGAGGCCGGTCAGCTCTCCACCAGCGGTATTCACGGAGAAGATGCTTTTGTAGGACTGGCGAGTACGAACGAAGACGATCCGCTGGCCGTCCGGTGAGAAGGTCGGTGCCTCTTCTGTGCCGCCCTGGCTTATGAGGCGAGTCTGGCCGCTGCCGTCCGCGTTCATCAGGAAGAGGTCCGTGTACCAGCTGCCGAAGCGCACGCTGACGAAGGCGACCCGGGTGCCGTCCGGGGAGAACGTAGGCTGCGTGTCGTCGCCTGGGTCGGCGGTGAGGCGCGTCACCCCGCTCCCATCCGCGTTCATCGCATAGATGTCGTAGTTGCCGGCCCGGTTGGAGGCGAAGAGGATGCGGGTGCCGTCGGCGGAATAGGAGGGCTGGGTGTCGTTGCCGGGGCCGCTGGTTAGCTGCCTCTTGCCGCTCCCGTCGGCGTTCATCGAGTAGATGTCCCAGTTGCCGCCTTGGTTGGAGGCGTAGGCGATCCGGCCGTTGGCCCCCGGGAAGGCTGCCCCGGACGCGGTGCCGCCGGCGACCGCGAGCACGGCCAGCAGCATCGACACAGCCGCGACGGCGGCTGTCGGTCTCGACACTCTCACTCGGTGCGCTCCATGTTGCGGTAACACGGCTTCCTCCCCGGAGTCGCTCAGCGCTGGGTCAGCGTCGCGAGCTCTGCGGCGATTCTAAGCGCCCCGCGCCCGTCGACCGCCTCCTGGGCTCGGCTGGAGAGCTTCCGCTGCTGCGAGGCCGAGCCGAGGAGACCCTCGAGGGTTAGCGGGACCTCCTCCTCGTCGGCGAGGATGATCGCCTCGCGGGCGGCGAGCCTGGCTATCTGCGGGCGCTGGTTCGGCGCGCCCTCGAGCACCACCGCCGGGGTCCCGGTCGCGGCCGCCTCCAGCATCGTCTGGCCCCCCGTGCAGACGACGGCGTCGGCGCGCAGCAGCGGCTCGAGCAGCGAGGTGGGGCGCTCGAGCACCGTGACGCCCTGCGGCGGCTCGCCGGCGAATCCCGGCCCCCAGACGAGCTCGATCTCGATCTGCGGCAGGCGTTCGCCGAGGTGCGTCGCGATGCGACCCGCCAGCCCGCCCAGGTCGCCGCCCCCGGTTGTGACCAGGGCCCGCTCCGGCGAGTCCCGCAGCGCGCGCGGCGCGACATCCCAGAAGGGCCGGCGCAGGCAGGCGAACTCCAGGCCCGGGTCGTCGTGGCCGGGGCCGTACTGGGGCCCGATGACGATGCCGGCTGCGCCGGGATGCGGCAGTGCGTCCGAGAAGGCGGCGAGGAGTCGGTGCGGCAGTGCTGGGGCCCGCTGCCAGGCGAGGCGGTCGTAGGTGTCGAGCACGAGCAGGTCCGGGACCGGCTCGGTGACCGCTTCGACGAGGGCGACGTCGAGCTGCCACGGCTCCCAGCGCACGCCGTCGAGCTCGATCTCTTCCCTGGCGCCCAGGCCTAACGCCTCGACCCCGAAGCCCTCGGCCTCCAGGGCGCAGGCAAGCGCCGTGCAGCGGGCCAGGTGGCCGAGCCCCACTCCGGTGCTCGCGTCGGCGAGGAGCCGAGCCCTCAGAGCATCTCCCAGGTGAGGACGTCGTCGTGCTCGACGGCGACCCGCAGGGTACGGCCGACGACCTTGTCCAGGTCCCTGGGCGAGATGCCGAAGCCGGGTCGCTTGCGGGTCAGCATCTCCTCGCTCAGCGCGGTGCCGGCAGGGTGGTCGCCGACGACGATCAGGCTGCGGCGCCCCAGTTCGTAGTTCTCCTTCGCCTCCTCCGGGCCCGGCCCGCTCTTGCGGCCGTCGCCGAGTGCCGCCTGCGCTTCGCGAATGCCGGTGATCATCGCCTTCAGCTCTCCGGGCTCGAGGGCAAAGGGGTGGTCGGGCCCCTCCATCGTGCGGTCGAGGGTGAAGTGCTTCTCGACGAATGCCGCCCCCATCGCCGCCGCTGCGATCGGCACGGCGGTCCCGGTGGTGTGGTCGGAAAGGCCAACGGGAACGCCGAAGGCCGTGCGCATCGTCGCCATCGCTCGCAGGTTGGCCCGCTCCGGCGGGGCGGGATAGACCGAGGTGCACTGCATCAGGCCGACCTCCGTCGCTCCCGCGGCAACGGCGTCGCGCAGCGCCGCCTCGACCTCTCCCAGCGTCGCCATCCCGGTAGAGATCAGCAGCGGGCGGCCGCTGGCGGCGGCAGCCGCTATCAATACCGGGTCGACGATCTCGAAGGAGGCGATCTTCATCGCCGGCACGCCGAGCGCGTCGAGCTCGGCGATCGCCTCGACGTCGAAGGGGCTGGAGAAGAAGGCGATCCCCCGCGCGGCGGCATGGTCGCGCAGCTCGACCTGCCACTCGCGGGGCAGGGCGATGTCCTCGAGCAGTTCGGAGGGGCTCTTGTCGGTGATCGGCGCCAGGTACTCGAAGTCAGGCGTCTTCGTCGAGTAGAGCGCCTCGCCAGAGTAGGTCTGGAACTTGACCGCGTCGGCACCCGCCTCGGCGGCGACGTCGACCAGCTCGCGTGCGAGCGCCAGGTCGCGGTTGTGGTTGGCGCCGGCCTCGGCGATCACGTAAGTGGAGTGGCCCCCGCCGACCGGGCGTCCCCCGATCTCGAAGCTCGCGGGGAGGGCGGCGGGCTCAGCCATCGCTCATCGCCTCGCGCACGACCTCGATCACCCGGTCCTGCTCGGCCGGCGCGAGACCCGGGTAGCAGGGCAGGGAGAGGCAGCCGGAGTAGTGGCGCTCGGCCTCTGGGCAGAGGCCCGGTTCGTAACCGAAGGCGCTGCGGTAGTAGGGGTGGCGATAGACGGGGATGTAGTGGACCTGGCTGCGGATCTCGTTCTCGAGCAGCCGCCGGTAGAGCGCCAGCCGGCGGGCTGTGCCCTCGCGCAGGTGGATGACGAAGAGGTGGTAGGCGTGAAGGGAGCCCTCCTCGGCTTGCGGCGGAAGGGCGAGCCCCCCGATCCCCGCCAGCCCCTCGCGGTAGCGGGTTGCGATGGCGTTGCGGGCGGCGACGTGGCGGTCGAGCTTGCCCAGTTGCGAGTGGCCCAGCGCTGCGTGCGCGTCGGAGAGCCGATAGTTGAAGCCGAGGTATTGCTGCTCGTGGTACCAGGGGCCTTCGTCGCCGGCGCCCTCGGGATGGACGAAGCGCTCGGGGTCGCGGACCATGCCGTGGTGGCGGAAGACGGCGAGGCGCTCGGCCAGGGCGGGGTCACGGGTGGTGACGACGCCGCCCTCGGCAGAGGTGATCGCCTTGGTCGGGTGGAGGCTGAAGATCGCCATCTCTGCGTGCGCGCAGGAACCGACCTCTCCCTCGCTCGAGTTGCCACCTAGCGCGTGCGCGGCGTCCTCGATGATCGTCACCCTCGGCCCGACCAGCTCGCGGATCGGCTCGATCGGTGCCGGCAGGCCGGCGAAGTGAACCGGAATCACGACCTTGACCCGGGGCGTCATCGCCGCCTCCAGGGTGGCCGCTGAGACGTTCCACGTGTCGGCCTCGATGTCGGCGAAGCGAGGACGGGCACCGAGGTAGGCCCCGCAGTTGGCACTGGCGGCGAAGGTGATCGCGCTGGTCACGATCTCGTCGCCCGGGCCGACCCCGGCGGCGAAGGCGGCCGCGTGGAGGGCCGCCGTCCCGGAGGAGAAGGCGACGGCATGGGGCACCCCACAGCGAGTAGCCACCGCATCCTCAAAGCTGCTCACGGCCGGCCCCTGGGTGAGCCAGTCGCCCTCGAGCACCGCCATGACGGCGGCCCTGTCCTCGGCGTCGAGGCTCTGCTTCGAGTAGGGGATCACCGGCGCCGCGAACGGTAGCGGGAAGGAGCCTGTAGTGCGCCGCCAGCCGTCATAAACCGGGATCTGCCCAAAGCTCGGCCCGCCCGGCGTGCTCCCAGGCCATGACTGGCGGAGCTACAACGTTTTAAAGGTCCGGTCTTTTCCTATTGTCGTGCCCGCTGCGCTCTCGGCAACTGCCCTGAAGTGGTAGACCGTTTTTTCGGCGAGTCCCGCTATGCCCTGTTCGACTAGTACGTTGGAAAGGCCCGAGCCAATCGATTCCGCCGGGATCGGGATTTGGTTCCCGTAAGAGGTGGTCAGGCCCCACTCGAAGTAGTAGGTGGTGGTGAAGCCCTCCGGGTTGAGAGTTGCATGCAAGGTTGCCGAGTTGGCTTTGATATCGGATGCGGGGGCGGTGAAGACCGTCGGCGACTCAGCCTTGACCGTCCAACCCTCTACACGGCTGTTGCCGGCGTCGAGGATCAGGAGCTTTTGCGCGGCAGGCGTCACGACTCCGGTCGGCGCGTTGAGCTGCCCGGCGCCGCCGCCTTCTTCGCCGACCTGCTCGAGGTATTCGCCTTCCTTGTAATTGAACTTCTGAAGGCGGTCGTTGCCGGAGTCGACGACCCAGATCCTTTCCTGGAAGTCGCTGGCGATTCCAACAGGGCTGTTGAACTCACCATTGCCAGTGCCTTCTTCGCCGAACTGGAATGTGTAATTGAGGGTGGAGGCAGTGAATCGCTGTACTCGGTCGTTGCCCGTGTCGGTGATCCACAACCGCCCCGCTGCGTCGATCTCGATTCCCGTAGGCGAGTTGAATTCGGCATTGCCAGTGCCTTCTTTGCCAACCTGGTCCAAGAATTTGAAGGAGCCGTTGAATTTCTGCACGCGGTCGTTGCCGGTATCGACGATGAAAGGCCTGTCAGAAGCGTCGAGGGCGATCCCGCTGGGAGATTCGAACTGGCCTTCTCCCGAGCCTTTTTCCCCAAACTGGGAGACGTATTCGCCTTTCGAGTTGAACTTCTGCACGCGGTTGTTGCCGGAGTCGACGACCCAGATGTTGCCCGCGGAGTCGATCTCGATGCCCTTCGGTCCTTTGAATTCCCCGTTCCCGACGCCTTCTTTTCCGAACTGAGACAGGTATTCGCCTTTGGCGTTGAACTTCTGCACGCGGTTGTTTTCGGTATCGGTGACCCAGATGTTCCCTTCGCCGTCGACCGCAGCGTCAAAGGGCTGGTCGAACTGACCTGCTTCGGATCCTTCTTCCCCGAATTCGAAGTTGAAACCGGCCGTCGTCAAGGTGAGGTCTTCGCCTTTGGTCGTCGTTTCGCCTTCGGCCACGACCCTGAAGTGGTAGGTCGTGCTCTGGCTCAGGCCTGTGACAACCTGGCGAACGGATACGTTAGATGTTCCCGAGCCAACCGATGCAGGCGAGAGCGGGATTTTGGTCCCATAGGATTCGGTTTTGCCGTATTCGAAGTAATAGCTGGTGGCGGAGCCTTCGGGGTTGACGGTTCCCTTGAGGGTCGCTTCTTCGTAGCTCACTCCAATCGCCGCTTCGGTGATAGCCGTGGGTGGCGCCGCCGTAGCCGGTGCGGGGAGGCTCCCAATGGCGCACAGGGCGGTTGTGACAAGTAGTGCTGCCATCCACGAGAGCCGGCCCATGCCCGGCCTGAGTGGAGCTTCGAATTCCTTGTTCATCATTTCCCCATCGCTGTCAAGAATTTGCACATTCCTACCGTACGAATTGACTCAAGTCAACAAAAACAACAAAGCAGACGGGGAAGTCCTGGTAATACGGCAAAGTGCGCCGGTATCTGCCCGTAGGCTGCGTTCAAGGCGGGCAATTCGGCGTTCGCCTAGACTTGCGCCGTCAGGCGGCGTCGATCGCGACCGCCTGCAAGGCCAATGACATCCCCTTCTGCGAGACAGCCGAGCCCCGAGCTGAAGGGAAAGACGGTGCTCGTCACCGGCGGCACCGGTTCCTTCGGCAAGCGCTTCGTCGACCACCTGCTGCGCGACCACGAACCCGCAGCCGTGCGCATCTACAGCCGCGACGAGCTCAAGCAGCACGAGATGCGCCAGGCCGTCGACGACGAGCGGCTGCGCTTCCTGATCGGCGACGTGCGCGACCTCAGCCGGCTGCGGATGGCGGTCCGCGGCGTCGACGTGATCGTCCACGCCGCGGCGCTGAAGCAGGTGCCGGCCTGCGAGTACAACCCCTTCGAGGCGGTGCAGACCAACATCATCGGGGCCGAGAACGTGGTCACGGCGGCGATCGAGCACGGGGTTCCGCACACGATCTCGCTCAGCACCGACAAGGCCGTCAACCCGGTCAACCTCTACGGCGCGACCAAGCTCAGCGCCGAGAAGATCGTCACCCAGGGCAATGTCTACGCGGGCGACGCGGACGCGCGTTTCTCAACGGTGCGCTACGGCAACGTTGTGGGCAGCCGCGGCAGCGTCATCCCCCTGTTCAAGCGCCAGGCCGCCGAGGGGAAGCTGACGATCACCGACACGGCGATGACTCGCTTCTGGATCACTCTCGACGAGGCGGTCGACTTCGTGATCGCGAGCCTGACGCGTATGCAGGGCGGTGAGGTCTTCGTGCCGCGCATACCGAGCATGTCGATCATGGACCTGGCCGAGGCGCTTGCTCCCGGGGTCGAGCACGAGATCATCGGTGTGCGGCCGGGGGAGAAGGTGCACGAGGTGTTGTTGACGCCGGACGAGGCGCGGCATGGCGTGCGCTTCGAGGAGTACTACGCGGTCTACCCCGCCTTCCCCTACTGGCGCACGACCGGGTTCCCGAGTGGCGAAGAGCTGCCGCCTGGCTTCCGCTATGCCAGCGACAGCAACGAGGAGTGGCTCAGCGCCGAGCAGCTGCGCGAGATGGCTGCCGGCGTGGCACCTGTCTCTGGTTAGCTTCGGGGGTTGGATCGTCTCGTGACGCGCCCTCGCATCCTCGTTGCAGCCACCATCGGCAGAGCGGACCTGCTGGCGATGTTCGAGGGAGCGGCCAAGCGCGCCGAGCTGACCTTCGTCGAGTACGCGTCGACCCCGGGCGTGACGCAGGAGGCCTATGAGCCCTACGGGCGCCTAACTACCTGGGAGGAGCACCGCTCGGCGCACTCGCTGTTGCGCGAGGTCGAACCGGACCTCTTGGTCATGCTCGCGGTCGGGGTTCGCAACCAGCTCGCGCTGCGCCGCGAAGCCGGCCGCCGGGGGGTGCGAACGATCCACCTCGAGCACGGATATCGCCTCCCGCTGGCAACTCAGCGCTCGATCAAGGGCCAGCGGGACAAGGTGACGAACGGAGATATCGCACCGCCTAGGTCGTCTCTGGCAACCCACCGCTTCTTCGCCGGGTCCCTGATGCGCCTGCCCCCCCGGGACGCCGCCCGTCTCGCCCGCCATGCGCTGCCGAGCATCGGCGGTGCCTCGCTCGAGACGCTCAGCGCCGTCGCCGACATGCGCCGGCCCGACCGCTACGTCTCCTTCGCACCCGAGTGCTTCGCCTTCCACCGCGAGCTCGACCTGGTCCCCCCTCGACTCGCGGACCAGACCTTGTTCGTCGGAGTACCCCAGTTCGACTGCTTCCGCGCCGATCGCGGCGGCACAGATCCGGGATCGGAAACGGTCGTCCTGGTCGACCACCAGCTCCACAACACCGGCTACCTGGGCTGGGATCCCAGCTTCCACCGCCGCTGGGCCGAGGGAATCCACGCGGCGGTCACCGCGAGCGGCCGTCGGCTGGTGGTCAAGGTCCATCCCGGCGAGCGCTCCTCGCCTTGGACCGAGTACACGGACGGCAGCGTCGAGATCGTCCCCAGCATCTCGCAGCTCGCCGAGAGGGCTCAATCGGCCTCGATCGCGCTGGGCCTCATGTCCACGCTGCAGCTGCCGCTTGCCGGGCTCGACCACATGACGACGATCACCGTGGAGATCCATCCACGGACCAAGGAGGTTCTCTCCGGTCGTCTCGTCGGAGCCGGGGTCGCACAACCTGTCACCTCCTTCGAAGAGCTTCGGGCGGCACTCGACGACTGTGAGGGGCTGCACCGGCGCCAGCTCCCCGGCAAGCCGGCCTTCGTCGAGCGCTTCCTCCACCGGCTGGACGGCCGCGCCGGAGAGCGACTGACCGAGGCGCTGCTGGACGAGACCACCGCCGGAGAGAGGCCGTAGGCATGAGAATTGTTAGGATCGTTCGCGATGCTAGGGGCTGTGTCCAGCGTTCCCACCCGTACCCGGCAGGCTGCGAGGAAGCTGGTTCGAGAGGGCCCTTTCAGAGGTAGCCGCGTCGTTCACCGAGTCCAGCGCGCCCGGGCCTACCGAGGGGTCGAGATACGGCCCGAGCTGACCCAGCACCGGGAGCTGCTGGAGGAGCTCGACCGGGAGGGCATCGTCACCGTCGAGGACTATCTGCCCCCGGACCAGATCGCCGCAATGCTGGCAGGCGCCGAAGAGGTGATCCGCAAGGCCCAGGACGGCGAGCTCTCCGATCGCTTCTTCACGATCCAGCCGGACATCATCTTCCGTATCGCCCGCGTCGACGAGCTGATCCCCGAGACGCGTCCTTTCTTCGAGGACCCCGCCATCCGGGGCGTGATGGAGGCATACCTCTCGCCACGCGTGGTTTCCTTTCGCCGCGAGCTGGAGAACCGGTTCGGCCTCTCCAAGATGGCTCAGGCCGACCTCTTTCACTTCGACAACTGGAGGCCGATCTGCAAGGCGTTCCTCTACCTCGTCGACGTCGAGGAGGAGAACGCTCCCTTCCGCTACCTGCGCCGGTCTCACAAGAACGGTCCCTGGCGCAAGCGGCACGCGATCGAGTTCGACGCTGACGGGACCAGCGGTCGCTACGGCCACTTCTTCCCACAGGAGATTCGCGCCCTGAGAGAGCAGCATGACTGGGACGAGGTCGTCTGCACGGGCAAGGCGGGGACCCTGATCCTGGCCGACTTCCGCGGCCTGCATCGGGGCACTCCGCTGAAAAGCGGTCGCAGGGTGTTGCTCAACAACACCTTCGACTTGATGAACGCTTAGCCCTCTGGCTGTGGGGCGGGCCATCCGGGGGGTTCCATGCCCCCAGGCACGCGATTAGACTCCGCCGCCTGATGTCGAAGCCGAGGATCGTCGCCGAGGCGGCTCAGGGTTATGCAGCGGATTGGGGCAAGGAGCTGGCCCTGCTCGAAGTCGCGGCGCGCGCCGGTGCGACGGCGGTCAAGTTCCAGGTCCTCTACCCGGGCGAGCTGCACACGCCGGATCACCCGTTTGCCGAGCTCGTCCGCGAACTGCAGCTACCGCAGGACCGCTGGCGCATTGTCGGCGAGCGGGCCCGCGAGCTGGAGGTCGAGCTGCTCCTCGACATCTTCGGCAGCCAGGGGTTGGAGCTCGCCGAGAGCGTCGGGGCGGCCGCCGTCAAGGTCCACAGCAGCGACATGCTCAACGACGAGTTGCTGCGCGACATCGGCGCCTCCGCGGTGCCCGAGGTCCTGCTCTCGGCAGGTGGGACCACGTACGACGAGATTCGCGACGCGATCGCGCTGCTCCCGGAGAAGGAGGTCACCCTCGTGCTCGGCTTCCAGGCATACCCGACCCCGATCCCCGAGAACCGGCTGCTCCGCCTTCAGGCGATGCGAGAGGCGTTTCCCCAGGTTGCGCTGGGGTTCGCCGATCACACCGGCAAGGAGGAGGCAGCCGTCATGTGGCTGCCCGCGCTCGCCCTTGCCCTCGGCGTCACCTATGTCGAGAAGCACATCACGCTTGCCCAGGTCCTGGGCGATCCGGACCATGAGTCCGCGCTCGCCCCGGACGGCTTTGCCGAGTTCGTCGAGAACATGCGCCTAGCTCTCCTTGCTCTTGGGGCCCCGACGAGGGGCGAGGTCGAGATGGGGGAGGCCGAACGGGCCTATCGACTGCTGATGAAGAAGCACGTCGTCGCCGTCCGCGATCTGCCCGCGGGCACCCGCCTCGACGGCGCTGAGCTCGCCCTGAAGCGTGCCCCAGAGCCTCCTGCGGATGCCCTGTTTCGCCTTGACGAAGCGATCGGGGAGGTCCTCGCGTCCCCGGTTCCCGCGAACGCCCCGCTGGCCCGCGGCGATCTGCAATGAGCCGACGCCCGATCGCCGGGCTTGCGTGCCGTTTGACGGGTTCGCGGCTCTACGGCAAGCCGCTGCAGAACCTCGCACCCGGGGTGACGATCCTGGCCCAGATCGTCGACTGCGTACGGGCGTCCGCGGTACCGGCGGAGCCGGTGCTGGCGATAGCCGACTCGGCCGAGAACGCGGCGTTGCGCTTGGCGGCCGAGGACCTGGGCACGCCGTACGTGTTCGGCGACGAGAAGGACGTGCTCGGTCGCCTGATCCTCGCCGCGGAGGCACGTGAGGCGACCGACGTGTTGCGAAAGACGACGGAGTCGCCGTTCTTCGAAATCGACGGCATGGAGCTCGCCTGGGAGCGCCACGTCGCCAACGGCAACGACATCACCGTCGTCGATCACGTGCCGCTGGGGACGTCTGTGGAGATCTACACCCTGGACGCGCTGCGACGTTCGCACGCCGAGGGCCGCGACGAGGATCGCAGCGAGCTCGTCTCGAACTTCGGCCGTTTCAACCAACGGCTCTTCGAGGTGGAGATCGTCGAGCCTTTGCCTCCCTGTCGGCGTACCGACCTTCGCCTAACCGCCGACTACCCGGAGGACTTGATCCTCTGTCGCGCCGTCTACGAGGAGCTCGGCGATAGCGCCCCGCTCATTCCCCTGGCCGAGGTCGTTTCCTTTCTCGACGGGCGCCCCGACCTGACCCAGCTCGTTTCACGCTTCGTCTATGACTCCCCGATCTGGGACGGGGCACCGCAGCGGGACGCAGGGTGAGCACGACCTCCAGCGGCACCGGGCAGGGAAGGCACCTGCTCGGCAAGGGCTCGATCTACACGCTGGGCTCGGTCCTGCAACTTGCGGGCTCGGCTCTGGCGATCCCGGTCGTCACCCGCCTGCTCGACCCGGCCGAGTACGGGACGGTGGCGCTGGCGCTGACGATCCAGCTCTTCGTCACCACGCTCGCGGCCCTCGGTGTGCCCGCCGCCCTGACCAGGACCTACTTCGAGACAGAGGAGGACGGAGACGGCAAGTCGACTGCCCGGGCCCTGATCGTCAGCACCGCCGTGCTCGGCCTCGGCGGCACCGCGCTGGGGCTGCTGACAGCGCTCGCCTGGGCACCGCTGCTGGTTCCCGACGAACCGGCGGCGATCATGCTCGGCATCGCGATCGCCCTGCCGGGGGCGGTGATCACCGCTTCGCTGGCCCTGATCCGCGTCCAGGAACAGCCGGTCCAGTTCATCTGCATCACCCTCGTCGCCAACTTCGGCGCCCAGATCCTCGGGATAGTCGGCCTCTTGGTCGACCGCAGCGCGGTTGCCTACCTGCTCGGCTACGGCGCGGCGATGGCGATCGCGGCGCTGGGCGCGGCGACCCTCACCGGCGCGGTCAGGACGCGACCGGCGCCACGCCCCGCCCTGCGCAGCGCGATCGCCTACGGGCTGCCGACCGTCCCTCACACGCTCTCGGTCTTCGTCCTCGCGCTCGGCGACCGGCTCGTGATCCAGGTCGTCTCCGGGCTCAGCGCCGTCGGCCAGTACCAGCTCGCCTACGCGGTCGGCGGGCTGGGGATGAACTTCCTCTCCTCGCTGCAGAACGCCTGGGTACCGATCACCTTCGGCGCCGAGGAGCACCTGCGCTGGCGCTCGCTGGCGGAGACGGCGGCGCTGGTCACCCGGCTGGCCGCGCTCACCTGCGGCGTGATCGCGCTCTCGGCCCGGCCGCTGCTCTCGATCGTGGCGCCCTCCGACTACGACCCCGGCTTCCTCGCCGAGATCACCGCCGTGCTCGCCCTCTCGACCCTGCCCTGGGCCACCTACCTGCCGCGCACCCAGGTCCTCTTCTGGACCAAGCACACGAAGCCGCTGGCCTGGATCACGCCGGCGGCGGCGGTCCTCAACCTGGCCCTGGTGGCGCTGCTGCTGCCTCCCTTCGGCCTCGTCGGCGCGGCCGCTGCCACGGTGCTGGCGATCGCCTTCGAGGCGGCGGCGATGGACGTCGCGGCGTCTCGCGTCGCCGAGGTGCCCTGGCGCTGGCCCTCGGAGGCCGCCCACTACGCGCTCGGGGCTGTCCTCGTCGCCCTCGCCCTCGCCCTGCCCGGCAGCTTTGCCGGTGACGCGGTTCGCGTCGTCCTCGCCTTCCTCACCGGCCTGGCTCTGCTCGCCGTCGTCTTCCGCGAGGTTCGCCCCCGCCGCGCCGCGGTCCTCGGTCAGCCCCCCGGGTGAAACGCGTTGGCGGCCCATTACGCGTCAAACGCGTTTCACCGGAGTGTGGGATCAGCGAGGGGGCTTGACGGCGACGAAGACCACGTCCTCGCGTTCGGTCGCGTCGCCGTCCTGCAGCGCGTAGCGGGCGCGGTCGGCGGGATCGAGCTCCTCGGTGTAGCGGCGTTCGGTCACCTCGAAGCCGGCGCCGGCCAGGCGGTCGCGGATGTCGCGGCCATAGACGCGCACGTGGTTGTGCTGGTTGAAGGCGCGCAGCCGAGCCTCGGGTGTGACGATCGAGGGGTCTTCGTAGGTCTCTTCCTGCCCGAAGTCGACCGGCTGCATGAACCAGGCGGTCCCGCCGGGGCGCAGCACCCGGAAGACCTCGCTCATCGCCCGGGCGTCGTCGGGGACGTGCTCGAGCACGTGGCTGCAGATGACCGCGTCGAAGGAGCCCACGGGGTAGGGGATGTCGGTGATGTCGACCACCTCCATCGCCACCCCCGGCTCGATGTCGGCGCTGAGGTACTCGACCCCCGGCATCGCCTCGATCGCCGCGGCGATGCTCGGCTCGGGGGCGAAGTGGAGCACGCGGTGGCTTCCCTCGGAGAGGCCGGTCTGATCGCGCAGGAAGAGCCAGAGCGCCCGCACCCGCTCATAGGAGCCGCAGCGCGGGCACTGCACGTCGCGGCGCCCGCGCCCGTGGCGCATGCGGCGGAACCTGCCGCCGCAGACCGGGCACTCGAGCCGGCGCCCCTTGTAGAGGAGCGGGTGGCCGTAGGCCATGCGCAGGAGGCTGGTCACGAGAGGAGCTCCTCGATCCGGTCGATCACGCCGCCGGCGTAGAAGGCCGGCATGCGGGCGCGGACCCGCTCGCGCGCCTCGGCGCGAGCGCTCTCGTCGCTGAGGGCGGCGACGAGGCGCTCCGCCATAGCCGGCGCGTCGTCGACCCCGAAGAGCAGCGGGTAGCCCTCGCCCAGCACGGCCTTGTTCGCGGCCAGGTCGGAGGCGGCGATCACGCGGTCCCAGGCGCCGGCCTCGAGCAGGGCGTTGGACATGCCCTCGCTGCGGCTCGGCAGGACGTAGACGTCGTGGCCGGCGAGCAGGGCGGCGACGTCGGCGACCCAGCCCGTGAAGGTGACCGTCTCGCTCAGCCGCGGCGATGCCGCCACCGTCCGCTTCAGGTCCTCCTCGACCGGCGGCCAGAGCGAGCCCCAGCCCTCGGCGCTGCCGGCGATCGTCAGCCGCGCCCCGGGGACGCGGTCGAGCACCAGCTCCCAGGCGTCGAGCAGGCTCTCCAGGCCCTTCTGCCCGGTCAGCCTGCCAGTGAACAGCACCCGCGGCTCGCCGCTCAGCGGCGGCGCCTCGACTTCCTCGACCGGGGTCGGCACGACGGCGAGGTGCTCCTCGGCGACGACGGCCCGCAGCTCCTCCGCGGCCGCCGGGGTCTGCCCGACCAGGTAGGTGGCGCGGCCCAGCAGCGCTCGCCGCAGGGGCCAGAGCCGGGAGGCCTGGAAGTGCTCGATCTCGCCGTTGCGCCCGCTGGAGAAGTTGAAGCCGACGTAGCGCCGGCCGGTTAGCGTGGCGCAGGTCGCGGCCACCAGCCCCTGCGAGGCGAGTTCGAGCGATATGTAGGCGGCGCGGCGGCCGCGCAGCAGGGCGAGGGGGATCGCCAGGGCGAGGAAGACGACCGCGCCCAGGCGGTGGCCGAAGCCGGGGATCTCGATCAGCCTCGCGCCCCCGACCCGGGACCGCGCCAGCCGTCGCCCCTCGGCGTCGCGGGCGATCACCGTCACCTCCCAGCCGCGCTCGGCGAGGCCGGTGGCGATCGTCCGCGTGTGCTTGGCGGCACCGCCCTCGTGGGAGGGCGACGGCGTCACCATCACGACCCGGCCCGCCATCTAGGCACCTCCCCGTTCGCCGAGGAGGCGCTCGTAAAGCTCGAAGTAGCGCTCGACGCAGATCTCCATCCGGTTCTCCTCGGCCGCCGCGCGCCCGGCCGCCCCCATGCGCGTGGCGGCACCGGGGTCCTCGAGGATCGCGATCAGCGCCCCCGCCATCGCCGCCGGGTCGCCCGGCGGGACCAGCTCGCCCGTCACGCCCGGCCAGACCAGCTCTCTGAGCCCGTCGACCCCGGTCGCGACCACCGGCAGTCCCGCTCCCATCGCCTCCAGCACCGCGATCCCGAGCGGCTCGTAGTGGGAGGCGAGGGCGAAGACGTGCGCCTTGGCGAGCCAGGGCCAGACGTCGGCCTGGGGACCGGGCAGCTCGACCCGCTCGGCCAGGCCGCGCTCGGCGATCAGGCGGCGCACCGCCGGCAGCTCGGGGCCGTCGCCGAGCAGCACCAGCCGCGCCTCGGGCACCCGTTGCGCCACCGTGGCGAATGCCTCGACCAGCACCGGATGCCCCTTCTGGGCGCGGAAGTTGGCGGTGCAGACGATCGTCGGGCGCGGGTCTTTGCGCAGCTGCAGCGGCGTTCCCGACCAGCCGTTGCGGATGCAGGTGACGCGCTGCGGCGGGTAGCGATAGGTCTCGAGCAGGAAGTCGCGCACCGCTTCCGAGCAGGCGACGACATGGTCGAAGCGCTTGCCGGCGCGCCGGTCGAGCGCCTCCCCGAGCCGGCGCCCGGAGGCTTCGAAGTGGTTCCCGTGCTGGTGGCTGAGGATCCGCACCCCACCGCTGGAGCGCGGCAGGGTCGCGGCGAGGACGAGGGCGTGGACCAGGTAGACCTGGGTCACGTCGGGGGAGAGCTCGTCGAGGCGCCGCCGGGCCCAGCGCATCGTTGCCGGCAGGGCCACGGGCCGGGGCCCCGGCGCCGGGAACGCCTCATAGCCGAACTCGGCGCAGCGCCCCGCCAGCTCCTCCTCGCCGGAACGGGCGAAGGGGTTGAGCACGACCTGCTCCCAGCCCCGCTCGGCGCCGCCTCGAAGCAGCGCCACCATCACCGCCTCGCCGCCGCCGAAGCCGCTGGGGGTGCTGATCATGTGGGCGATGCGGGGCACGTCTCAGCGGGCCGTCCCGGCGGCTTCACGAGTCTCCAGCCAGTGGCCGAGGTCGCGGCCGAGCAGGCGCGAGACGCTCTCCACCTCGGCGGCGAAGGTGGTCGCCAGCCCGGCGCGCACAGCTGGGTCGACCGGGGGCGGGGCGTCGCCGGCGGTGTTGGCGGCCAGCACCCCCTCGGCGACCCGCCGTCGCAGCGGCTGCGGGGTGAGAGCGCGGACGAGGCGCCGAACCGGCCGCGGCGGGTCGGTGAGCAGGGCGCTGATCCGCCGGCTGCGCGCCCGCCGGGCCCGGTTGACCCGGAGCTCGGACGGCGCCGAGCCTTCGGCGTCCTCCTTCGCCTCGGGCGCCGGCAGCTCGAGGAACGAGCGCAGGGCGTCCATCGTCCCGTCGGGATCGGCGCGGAAGTCGTCGTAGACGACGACGTGGCAGCGCGAGCGGCCGAAGGCCTCGAAGTAACGCCTTACCTGCTCGGCGTAGCGGTAGACGTGGGTGTAGCGCAGCATCCAGGGGTGGGCACAGCGGCGCGGCATGCGCCGGCCCGCGGCCCGGTCGGCCTCGGCCGCCAGCGCCTCGCCCAGGTCCTCGATCTCCTCCAGCCCGTAGTAGAGGCAGTGCCGGTGCAGGGAGGGGATCGCGTCGAGCGGGCTGCGCAGCGCGATCACGATCCTCGCCTCCGGCACCTGGGCGTAGATCTCCCCGGCGGCGCGCTCCGAGCAGAGGTATCCGACCGAGGAATCGGCGAGCCTGGCCCCTGCCGGGGCGGCGTCGAACTGGGACCAGTACTCCGCCTGGGAGAGGCGGGGCTGCGTGGTGGCGAGGTCGGAGCCGAAGAAGTAGAGGTCCTTCGGCGCCAGGAACACGCCTGGGCTGCGCCCCAGCAGCTCGTAGATCGTCCCCGTCGCGCACTTGGGTGCGCCGACCAGAATGAAGTCGGGCCAGCGTGGCATCGAGCGAACCCTAGAGGGTGCCTAGACGTTGGTTCTTGGGGGGGACGCCGGTGCCCCTCCCCAAAACGCTCGGCGGGAGCCTCGCTTGAGTGTTTTGGGGAGGGGCACCGGCGTCCCTTCAACCGTTGTCTATGCACTCGCTGTAGATCTCGGCCAGTTCTTTGCCGACGGTCTCGGCGCTGTAGCGGGCGCGAACGGTGGGGTCTCCCCAGAGGCTGGGGTTGGCCTGTTGGCGGCGGCGTTGCGCTTCCTCGAGGCCGGCCTGGAGGGCTTGGGCGCCCTCCTCGGGCTGGCTGGGGTGGCCGTGCCAGCCGCCTAGCGCCTCGATCAGGTCGGCGGTGGGGCCGGGGGGGACGATGCCGACGATCGGCACGCCGGCGCCGGTGTAGTCGACGATCTTGGCGTGCAGGTCGACGCTGCGGGCGGCCTCGGTCTCGGTCACCAGCAGCAGCTCCGACTCGCGCATCGCCACCAGCGAGGCGCGGTAGTCGACCGGGGGGGAGACCTCGAGCAGGCCGTCGGGAAGGGCCCGGGCGGCGCCCTGCAGCATTGCCGGGCTGATCAGCCCGAGCAGGTCGACGCGCAGCTCGCCGAGCGCGCCCGGCCGCAGCCGCTCCAGCTCCAGCAGGGCGCGGAAGAGCGGTTCGGGGTGGCGGTTCCAGCGCAGGTTGCCGACGTGGCGGGCGAGCACCCGGCCGCTCGACGGCGCCGCCGCGCCGCCCTCGAACAGCTCAGGCATGAAGCAGTGCGGAACGTGGCGGGTCTTGGCGCGGACCTCCTCCGGGTAGCGCCCGACCGTGTACTCGGCAGCCGTCGCCGAGGTGAAGACGAGCCGGTCCGCCGCCCCGACCACGCGCGCCTCCTTGCGTTCGTTGATCCAGCGCACCCGGCGCGCGTCGCCGCGGGTCGGGTTGCCGACCCAGGGGTCGCTGAAGTGGGCCACCCAGGGCGGGCGCCGGCGCAGGCGCAGCGGCACCAGGTGGATCGAGTGGAACTGACCGCGCGTCACCAGCAGGTCGTACTCGCCGAGCGAGCGGCGCCGCACCTCCTTCAGCACGCGGCCGTTGAGGAAGGTGAGGGCGTCGGGCCGCTCGCTGATGAACGGCACCCGCCCGTGGGTCCGCAGCAGCAGCGGCATCCCCGGGCGGCGCAGGTAGGAGACCGTCCCGAACGCCTCCTCGACGTACCCGTCGAGGCTGTGGTCGGCGGGCAGCCGCCAGAGGCCGGGCTCGGCCGCGATCACGTCGACCTCGGCGCCGAGGTGCCCGCTCACCTTCGCCGCCACCTGCGCCTCGATCAGCGGCACCGGCGGGAAGCAGTAGGAGAGCAGGAGGATCCGCATCTCAGCGGCGGCGGGGCAGGAGGGGGTAGCGGTAGAAGGCGAGCAGCGGCAGGGTCAGCAGCGTCGCCAGGGCCTGGGCTCCGAGCGGCATCTCGGCGCGCCACTTCTCGGCCGGCGCCACCGTGACCGATCCCCGCTGGAAGCGGACGGAGTTGCCGGTGAGGATGTGGTTCTCGCCGAGCTCGACCGTGTCCTCGGAGACGAAGACCTCCGCTGCGGGCTCGGCCCCGACGAACTCCAGCAGTCCCGCCACGGTCTCCCGCGGCTCCCGCGTCAGGTCCTCGAAGCGCAGCCGCAGGTAGCGCCCCGCGAAGTGGCGCCGCAGCTTCGCCTCGGCGTAGGCGTTGCGAAGCGTCCAGTCCAGCGCCGCCCTGGCGACGGCGGCGAGGTAGCGCAGCGAGCCGCCCCCACCGCTTCCCTGGTGGCGCCGGGCGAGCGACTGGGCGGCGGCCCGCGGGTCGCGCACCAGGTGCACGAGGTGGACGTCCGTGCTCGGCATCGCCGCGGTCAGGTCGGCCGCGGCCGGGAGCTTGGTCGAGTCGACCAGCACCGTTGACCCGGTCCTCTCCGCCATCCACTTATAAGTGGACTCGGTGGCCTCCAGGTAGCGGCCGAGGCGGTCGGTCCCCTCCCCGCCGCGCCGGGCCCGCAGGCCGCGCAGCAGGGAGCTGGGGCGGGGCCGGACGAAATCGCGGAAGGAGTCCTGCAGCTCGGCGAACTCGACCCCCCGCTCGCGCTGCTCCCGGTACAGCGCCCCCCACAGCGGGCACTCGGCCAGGCTGCGGTCGCAGCCGCAGCGTTCCTCGCCCCCGGCGAGCTCCCAGTAGACGTGGGTCTCTCCCAGCCCGGCGAAGCCGTCGACCCGGTTCAGCAGCGCGGTCAGCAGCGTGCTGCCGCTGCGGGCCATACCGACGACGAAGAGGATCTTGGTCATCCCGGCAAGCTAGTCGGTTCTGAACAGGATGAAGTTGGGGTTGAGTGCCTTGGCCCGGCCGTAGGCGCCCAGCGAGCGCTCGACGCGGCCGCGCTCGGCTTCGATCCGCGCCAGGATCGTCCAGGTGCGCCAGTTGGCCTCTTCCTCGCGGGTGGCCTCGGCAGCGGCCGCCGAGGCCGGGGTGAGCTTCCCCTGCTGCTCGAGCACGAGCGCCTGCTGCAGCAGCGGCGCCGCTGCGTAGGGCTGGGCGTCGGCGGCGTCCTGCGCCTCCTGGAGGGCGGCCGCGAGATCGCCGTGGGCGGCGTCGACCTGGCTCTGGCGCAGGTGGGTGGCGCCGCGCAGCGGGAACCAGATCGCGATCAGGGCCGCGACCGCGACCGCGGCGACCGCGGCGCGCTGCAGGCGGTGGCGGTTGCGGCGCTTGGTGCGCCGCCGCCGCCGGTGCGGTTCGGGCAGCGAGTAGCCGCTGACCGCGACGGCCGCCAGCAGCATGAAGGCGACGGCGAGCGCCGCCAGCTGCCAGACCCAGTCCAGGGCCGCGGCCATCGCGAACCCGGCCGCGCCGGCGGTCGCCGCGGCGAGCAGCAGGCGCTGCTCCGGCGGAGCCCGCAGCGAGCGCACCGCGCCGGTGCCGAGCACGGCCAGCACGAAGCCCCCGATCAGGACCAGCCCGATGATCCCCAGCTCGGCGAAGGCCTCCAGGTAGAGCGAATGGGCGTTGCGCACGAAGCCCTTGTAGGAGCCGTGCTGGGCCCACCAGAACTCGAAGGTCCCCGGGCCGGTCCCCTGCCAGGGCTCGGCCTCGCCCGCGTCCACCGCCGACTGCCAGAACTGGTAGCGGCCGCTGCTGGTCGAGTCGAGGATCGAGGCCGGCGAGCTGGGCTCCACCCTCGCCCCCTTGCCGTGGCTCTTGAAGACCTCCCAGCGGTCCGAGGCCTCGCCCGGCAGCCCGGCGGCGACCGCGACAGGGATCGCGACGAGGGTCACCGCCGCTGTCGCGACAAGCGCCTCGCGGCGGCTGGGCCGCAGCCAGCGGGGCCGTCGCAGGCCGCGCGCCGCGAGCCCGATCCCGACCTGGGCCGCGGCGACCGCGGCGCAGATCCCGAGCGCGATCCACATCACCTCGTCCCCCTGCGCTTCGGCGGCCGCGGTCGGCAGGCCCCGGGCCAGCGCCTCGCGGCTGTCGACCGCGAGGGCGAGGAGCACCCCACCCCCGCCCCCGGCGGCGAGGGTGAGCAGTTTCGGCAGGCGGTCGGGGGAGAGGGCGAGGAAGGCGAGCATCGCCGCGACGGCGACGATCGCGCCGGTGCCCGAGGTGGCGAGGTAGAGGGCGAGGCCGGCGAGCGGGATCGCTGCCGCGGCGAGGGCCTGGGCGGCGATCGTGCGCGCCGAGGCGGTCGCCGCGAGCAGCAGCGGCAGCGTCATCCCGGCCAGCGCCCCGATCGCGCTCGAGTAGCCCAGCGGGTAGGAGAGGCGGCGCTCGATCTCGATCCCCGGCAGCACTTTGCCCAGTTCGTTGACCGGGAACCACGCCATCTGCAGGCGGGAGAGGACGCCGAGCGCCGCGATCAGGCCGAGGCCGAAGGTGACCCCGTGCAGGACCTGCCGCGCCCCCGCCCGCCGCCGCGTCGCCAGGCAGGTGCCGAGCACGAGGACGCCGAGGTAGGTGGCGACCCGGGCGAGCTCGTCGGCCGTGCGCTCGGCGCTCTGCGTCCAGCCCATCGAGATCGCGGTCCAGCCGCCGAAGCCGGCGAGCAGGCCGAGGACCGCGAGGGCGGCGCGCGTCCGCCCCGGCAGCGGCAGCGCCTCCACCGCGACCCCGAGCAGGACCAGCCACCAGACCGCGACCCCGACCTGGTCGCGCGGGATCGGGTCGTAGCCGCCGTTTTCCAGCCCCAGGTAGACGACGAGGAAGGCGGCGAGCAGCCATGTCGCGGCCCCGCCCCAGTCGAACGAGGACACGGCCGGACGGCGATCGTCCGGTACGGCCCTCTCTTTTACGTGCTCCGGTGTTTCCAATGGCAAAGGGATGCGGAAAACTACGCCACTCCGCTCACGCAGTCCATAGGCTGGAAAGCGGCCAGGCTTCCAGCCCCTCGCCGAAGGGGAGCCGTTCGCCGCCCGGATAGAGCACGATGCCGCGCGCGAAGCGATCCCCGAGCCGGTCGCGCAGCATGGCCAGGTGCCGGAAATCCTCACTCCGCACGGTTGCCCCCGCCTTCACCTCGACACCCGCGACGCCGCCATCGGCGCCTTCCAGAATGAAGTCGACCTCGGCGCCCCTTGCTGAGCGCATGTGGAGCAGCGCCGTGCGCCTCCCCGAGGCGGACAGCTGCTTCGCCAGCTCCATGCCGACGAAGCACTCCAGGACGATTCCCAGAAGGGACTCGTCTTCGGCTAGGCGCTGCCGGTCGGCTCGCAGCAGGTGCGCGAGCAGGGCAGAGTCGGCGATGAGGAGCTTCGGCGCTTTCGTGACCTGCTTGATCCGATTCGTGTGCCAGGCCGGCAGGCGGCGGACCAGGAAGACGTGCTCGAGCAGGGTCAGGTACCTATCCAGTGAGGTTCGTGGAATTCCCACCGCGCTGCTCACATCCGCCTTGTTCAGCGGAGCGCGGACGCGCGCGGCGAGTGAGGCGAGCACCGCCGGGACCTCGCCGAGGCGCTCGATGTTCGCGAGGTCGCGAAGGTCACGCTGCACTATCGCGGTGAGGTACGCCGCAAGCCACTCGTCGCGGCGCTCCGCATCGCGGCCCGCCGCCTCGGGAAAGCCACCCCGGACGAGGCGCTTGATCAGCTCCTGGCGAGATGTGGCCGGGGCTGCGGGCGGGGGGGAGCCACCGAGCAGCCGCTCGACCGCGTCCCCTGGGACGTCCTCGATCTCGGCCTGGGAGAACGGCCACAGCGTGTGGACCTCAACTCGTCCGGCGAGGGACTCGGAGACTTTCGGCAGCAGCATCACCTGTGCCGAGCCGGTGAGGATGAACCGCCCGGGGCGCCGGTCGCGGTCGATTGCGGCCTTGATCGGGAGGAGCAGCTCGGGCGCGCGCTGGATCTCGTCGATCGCCAGAGGGTCCTCGGCGCCCTCGATCAGGCCGACCGGGTCGCGGCGCGCCGCTTCGAGCGTGCGCAGGTCGTCGAGGGTGATGTAGCGCGCGGGGTGCGGTCCCGCGGCGAGCCCCTGCACCAGCGTGCTCTTGCCGGCCTGGCGCGGTCCGACGAGCATCACCGCGGGCGTGTCACCGAGGGCGGCGAGGAGGCGGGGCTCGATAGCGCGGGTGACGGTAGGCATTTCCACTATGTGGGCATTATATGACCACTGCGTGGACGATTTATGCACATCGCCCTGCACCGCGCCATGTACAGTTTCCGGAGGGCGGGGGCCGGCAGCTCTTACGGCGCCCCGGCGGGGTTAATGCACATCAAGGCGATGAAAACTACGACACTCGCCCTCCTGCTTGTGCTGGCCATGCCGTTTTCCGCGAGCGCCGCGGTCCGGGTCGTGGCGCCGCCGGGCAACTCCGAGGCCGACCAGTACTACCAGACGCTCCCCGGCGCGACCGGCCCGCGGGCTCCCGATGCGGCGAAGGAGACGCGCGACGCGGTGCGCGACGGGGCGCTGACCGAGTCCACCGAACGCGCCCTGCGCGGGAGCGGGCCGGAGGGCCTCGCGGTCGCGACCGTGGTCGCCAAAACGGCTCCTTCCGGGGTGCTCGGCGTGGGCGCGGAGCGGGATGGCTCGCCGCCCGCCTCGGCGGTGCGCGTTCCCGACGACCAGGGCCTGGGCGACCTCTTCCCGCTCGTGCTGGCGCTCACGGCGGCGGGCGCAGTCGCCTTCGGTGCCGCCAGGTGGCGCGGCATCGTGACGCGGTGAAGCGGCTCGCCACCGTCCTCGCCCTCACGGCGCTGGCGCTCGCCTCCCTGGCGCCGGGGGCCGCCGCGGCGCCGCGCGGCCTCGAGCTCGGCCTCGCCGACACGGCCTTCAACGGCGCCGACGCGGGGCTGCGCGAGGAGTGGATGACCCGGGCGCAGGAGGCGCGGGCGGACCTGGTCCTCCTCACCGTCGCCTGGTCGAGCATCGCGCCCAAGGCTCCCCCGGCCGGCTTCGACCCCGCCGACCCGGCCGACCCCGCCTACGACTGGGAGGCCCTCGACGCCGCCGTCCGCGCCGCCGTCGCCCGCGGCCTGCAGCCGGTGCTCGCCGTCAACTTCGCCCCCCGCTGGGCGGAGGGACCGGACCGCCCCAGCCCGGCCGTGGCGCCCCCCGGCACCTGGCTGCCACAGCCCGCTGAGCTGGGGAGCTTCTCCCACGCGCTCGCCGCCCGTTACGCGGGGGGCTTCGCCGACCCGGCCGCCGGCCCGCTCCCTCGCGTCCGCTACTTCCAGGTCTGGGCCGAGCAGAACCTCTCGGTCCACCTCAACCCGCTCTGGGAAGGGGGAAAGCTGGTCGCTCCCCAGCATTACCGGGCGATGTTGAACGCCGCCTACACGGCGATCCACGCCGCCAGCCCCGCTGCCCGCGTGATCGTCGGGGGTCTGGCGCCCTACGGGGACGCGGAGGTGGGAGGGAGCCGCGTCCCGCCGGTCTGGTTCTGGCGCGCCCTGCTCTGCCTGCGCGGGCCGCAGCTGCGGCCGCTCGCCTGCCCCGAACCCGCCCGCTTCGACATAGCGGCCCACAACCCGATCAACGTCTGGGCGCCCAGCCGCGGCGCCGTCAGCCCGCTCGACGTCTCGACCCCGGACCTCGGTCGCCTCACCTCGATCGTGCGCCGGGGGGTCGCGACCGGGCGCCTGCTTCCGGCCGGGCCCAAGCCCTTCTGGGCGACGGAGATCTGGATCGACTCGAACCCTCCCGATCCCGAAGGCGTGCCGCTGCGCCGCCACGCGCGCTTCCTCTCCGAATCGCTCTTCGAACTCTGGCGCCAGGGCGCCGGCGCGGTCGTCTGGTGGTACCTGCGCGACCGCTCCCCCGGTGCGGCCGGGTTCGGCGCCACCCAGCAGAGCGGCCTCTTCTTCATCGAGGGCGGGGCGAAGCCGGCCCACCGCGCCTTCGGCTTCCCCTTCGTCGCGCGCCGCGGCCGCGGCAAGGTGCTCCTCTGGGGCAAGGCGCCCGCGCCCGGCCGGCTCGTCCTCGAGCGCCGCACCCGGCGCGGCTGGGCGCCGCTCGCCCGCGTCGCTGCCGGCCCGCGCCGCGTCTTCCTCGCCCGAGTCGACGCGCCCGGGGGCGCCTTCCGGGCGCGGGCCAGGCAGGGCCGTCTTTCCAGCTTGCCTGCTAGGGTTGCAGCGGAAAGGGGAGGTCCGTAGTGGGGATGGGGAACAGACTGCTTCTTCTGCTCGCAGGGGCGCTTGCCTTTGTCGCGCTTGCCCTGCCGGCCGCCTCCACCGCCGACGGCTGCCCCAAAGGGCAGACCGGCACGCCGCCCTACTGCAGCCCGCTGCCTTCCAACAAGTTCAACCTGGGCAAGGTCAAGCACCCCTCTACCGGCGTCGTCACGATCAGGGTCAAGGTCTCCAGCGGCGGCACCTTCACCGCCACCGCCGACCTGATGAAAACGGCCAAAGCGACGGGCAAATCCGCCGGCAGCTTCACGCTCAAACTCGAGCTCAACGCCAAAGGCATGGCCGAGCTCGAAAAAGCCAAAGGCCGCCAGCTGCGGATCAAAGTCAAATTCACCTTCTCGCCCACCGGCGGCGAACCGCGCACCAAGCTCAAGAAGCTGATCTTCCGGGTCGTCAAGCCCTAGCTCTCGCCTCAGGTCTTCCCTGCATTTCTCTCATGACGAGAATGGCTTTGGCGCGCCATGATGGGGAATGCGCGCGGCATGAGCAAGAAACTCAGGCTTGCAATTTCGGTACGACACGGTATTCTGCCTTCGTCGTGCCCTCACTGGGCACGTACGGGAACCCACAGGGAAAACCGAGTCGCCGAGGCCGCTGGGAGCGGCCGGCAGGGGCTCAGGGACAAGGAGAGAGCAAGTGAGAGGCACCTCGAAGGCACCGGCTGCGAAGGCCAAGCCGAAACCGATGAATCTGAAACGGCTGCGCACGCGATTCGGCGTCCCCGTGGCCCTGATGGCGGTTGCGCTGTTCGCTCTCGCCCTGCCGGCCGGCGCTTCGGCGGCCTTGGGCGACACCGAAGAATTCATCGCGCCGACACAGCCGACGAAACCGCTCACTGCCGTCGAAGGCCCCGACGGCAACCTCTGGTACACCAACGACGGCTCGACCAAAATCGGCAAAGTCACTCCCTCCGGGGAAGTGACCGAGTTCAGCCCCGGTCTCACCGGCGCCGCGTTCAGCATCACGTCCGGGCCGGAAGGCAAGCTCTGGTTCACCGAGAAAACCGCCAAAAAAATCGGCTCCATCAACACCTCTGGCGCCGGCCTCACGGAGTTCTCGGTCGCGGGCGAACCGGAATACATCGTCGAAGGGTCCGACGGCAACCTCTGGTTCACCATCGCCCCGACCCCCACGACCAGGAAAATCTTCAAAATGACCCCCGCCGGTGTCGTCACCGAATTCAGTCCTGGCGTCACCGCCGGCTACAACACCGGCTCCCTCGCCACTGCGATCATCGCCGGCGGCGACGGCAACCTCTACTTCGGCGACGTCGGCCCGACCAAAGCGATCGGCAAGATCACACTGCCCGCCGAGACGTTCACCGAGTTCACGGTCAACGCCGGCACCGGCAACAACCGGCCTCAGTCGCTTACTTACGGCGGCGACGGAAGGATCTGGTTCGCGGCGCAGAACACGGCGATACCGACGGAAGAAAGGATCGGCGCCATAACCCCCGCAGGCGTCGTGACCTACTACAACACCGGCCTGGGCGGTATCGGAGCCGGGGGGGCTGCCCTCACCGGATTCGCCACTGGCGCCGACGGCAACGTCTGGGTCAAGGAAACGCTCACCCAGAATGAGAGGCAGAAAATCACGCTCAAAGTCACCGAAGGAGAACTCGGTGGCGCATACAAACTCGAATTCGAAGGCGAAAAAACCGAATCGCTCGCCTTCAACGCCCCCGCTGCGACCATCGAAGAAAAACTGGGAGCTCTTCCGTCCATCGGCGGCGTAGGCAACGTCAAAGGCATCGAAACCGAAACTGGCTCCTCTCAGGTCATACGAACGATCGAATTCGAAGGAAAATTCGCCCGCACTAATGTTCCTATGCTGGGATGCATAAGCGAACTCACCGGTACCGGATCCTCGTGCTCGATCGAACTGGCCAATTCGGGGGCAGTGCCTCACAAGCTCTACCGCTTCAAACCATCGGGTGCATTTGAAGTCTTCCCGCTGGAGCCGCAAACGATCACGGCGACGCCGGCGACGCTCGGCAAAATGGGCACTCTCGTGCCCGGTCCCAAAAACAGCCTCTGGTTCACGACCGCGGGTGACTCGCTCTTCCCCTCGACTCCGGCGATCGGCAGGTTCGACCTCGGGATCGTCGAACACAAACTCACCGTCATCAAGGAAGGCACGGGCGATGGCACCGTCGTCTCGAACCCGGCCGGGATCGAATGTGACCCGACCTGCTCGGCCGACTTCAAAGAAGGCGAAAAAGTCACCCTGACCGCATCGCCTGACTCCGAATCCCTCTTCGTCAGCTGGAAAGGCTGCGAAACGGGCGGAGCCATCGGGCGCACGTGCAAAGTCACCATGGACAAAGCGAAGACCGTCTCGGCCAAATTCATCCAGGCCTACGACGTCTCGGTAACCCGCGTAGGCACAGGCCTTGGCAAGGTGCAGAGCGCGCCAAGCGGAATCCTCTGCTTGTCGAACTGCTCCACGACCAAAGGGGCCTTCAAAGAGCTGACCTCGGTCACGCTCACAGCGACCCCGTCCAAAAACTACACATTCACCAAATGGACGGGTGACTGCACGGGCGAAAGCACGACCTGCGTGCTCAGCACGCTGGAAGCAGACAAGTCGGTCGGGGCTGAATTCACCGCGGTCCCGCAGTTCAACCTCACGCTCACCAAGACAGGCGGCGGTCAAGGCACCGTCAAGGCAAAACAGGCCGGCATCAACTGCGGCCTGACCTGCACCTCCCAGGCAGCCGCCTACTTCAAAGGCGCGGTGATCGAACTGCTCGTCCCGCTGCCCGGCAAAGGCTCGACCTTCGCCGGCTGGTCAGGCGCGGGCTGCTCGGGCACCGGCACTTGCCTGGTGACCATGAATGAAGCGAAGTCCGTGGAAGCGAAATTCGACTAGGGGGCGATAGCTACCTAATCGCCACCTAGAAGCAAGGCCAAAGCCCCGGGAGCCAACCGGCTCCCGGGGCGGCGGTCTAGACGCACAGCACAACACGAAGGACAACAGAACACAGGGGGAGCCAGGGAGATGGGACAAAGCAAAGGCCACACGAGAAGCGCCACTGCAGTGCTCACCGCTCTCCTCACCTCCCTCCTATTCCTCCTCCTCGCAACTCCCGCCTCCGCCGCCCCCACCCACCCCCGCACCGCCGCCAACGACGTAACCGGCCT
>CAMLQY010000006.1 GCA_946482365.1 uncultured Actinomycetes bacterium | reverse complement strand
TGGTCCGCGGCGAGCTGCTGCCGGGTGGCAGCGAGCGCGAGTGGTGCGACTCCGACGTCCTGCGCCGGGTCCGCCGCGCCAGCCTCGCCCACCTGCGCCGCGAGGTCGAACCGGCTGCGCGCGACCGTTTCGCCCGCTTCCTGCCGAGCTGGCAGAACGTCGACGCCCACCGCGCCGCCGGCGCCGGGCCCGACCGCCTGCGCGAGGCGCTGGTGCCGCTGCAGGGGGTGGCGCTGACGCCCAAGGTCTGGGAGGGCGACGTGTTGCCCCGGCGCCTCGGCGCCTACTCGCCCGCCTGGCTCGACGAACTCTGCACCAGCGGCGAGCTGGTCTGGATCGGGGCAGGCGCCCGGGGTCGCAGCGACGGTCGCGTCGCGATCTACTTCCGCGACGACGTCCGCCTCGCCGGCCCGCCGCCGGCCAACGCGAAGCTGGAGCGGCACGAGGGCGAGGTGCACGACGCGATCCGCGAGCGGCTCGCGGCCGGGCCGGACTTCTGGATCGACCTGCTCGCTGACCTCGACCATCCGCTCGAGGAGTTGCACGGGGCGCTCTGGGACCTCGCCTGGGCCGGCGAGGTGACCAACGACGCCTTCGCCCCCCTGCGCTCGCCGCGCCAGCGCGCCGCCCGCCCGCCGGAGCAGGGCGGGCGCCGCTTCGCCCGCAGCCGCGCCCGCGGGGCAGCCGTGCAGGGCCGCTGGTCGCTGACCGCGGCGCTGTTCGAGAACGGCCCCGCCGCCGGTCCGCGCCTGCGTGCCCAGGCCGAGCTGATGCTGGAGCGCTACGGCATCGTCACCCGCGAGACCGTCCTCGCCGAGGGCGTCCCCGGCGGCTTCGCCAGCGTCTACGCCGAGCTCGGCAACCTCGAGCTGCTCGGCACCGCCCGCCGCGGCTACTTCGTCGAGGGCCTCGGCGGCGCCCAGTTCGCCCTACCGGGAGCGGTCGAGCGCCTGCGCTCCCTCCCCGAAGACGACGGGTCCTTCCTCCTCCTCGCCGCCACCGACCCGGCCAATCCCTACGGCGCCTCGCTGCCCTGGCCGAAGGCACCCAGCCGCCGCCGCCCGGCGCGCACGCCCGGCGCCCACGTCCTCCTCCGCGACGGCGCCCCCGTGCTCTACGTCGAGCGTGGCGGGAAGGGAGTGGTCCGCCTGGTCGAGCTCGGCGCCGAGGAGCTGGTGGCGGCGGTGGGCGCCCTCGCCGACGCCGTCGGCGCCGGCCGCCTGCCGAAGCTCGCCGTGGAGAAGCTCGACGGCGACCCGGTGATCGGCTCCGGCCACGAGGACGCCCTGCTCGAGGCCGGCTTCAGCCGCGGCGGCCCTCGCAAGCTGACGCTGGCGGCGCGCTGAGCGCCCCTCTCGATCAGCGAGAGCGTCCGAGCCCGATCAGGATGCCGACGTGCTTTGCGACAGCTTCGACCGTATCTGAGGAGGCGTAGCCGAGCTTTGTCAGAAGGCGAGCCTTTGAGACCGAGCGGGCCATCTCGGGCATGGCGAAGCTGACTCGATTGAGCCCACCTTCGGGAGGCTCCAGCCGCACGTGCAGCTTGCTGCCTCGGTCCGTGGTTGTAAGGGGAACGCCAATCAGCAGGCCGGCCGCCGAGCGATTCATCTGGTTGACCGAGATCACGAGATGGGGCCGTCGCCCGCCTTGCTCGTGCCCCACTACCGGGTCGGGGTCGGCAAGGTAGACCTCACCTCGTTTGACCTCGAAAGCGTCAGCGCTCATCGGCGGGACCGTCGAGGGGCATCTCCAGCCAAGCTTTCATTTCCTCGTGGATCTCGTCCCCGTACTTGCGATAGGACTCATCCATCGAGGCCAGCAGGCTTTGCTCCTCCAACAGGTCCACGGCTGCGTCAAACATCTCGGTCAAGCTCTTTCCCTCGAGCTCGGCCTGGTGAGCGAGGCGTTCCTGGGCGCTGCGGCGCACGCGGATCATCGTCGTCTCGGTTGCGGCCATGGATTGAGTTTACAAATCTGTATACACACCCGCGAGTGTTCACCCTGGGCTAAGGCCTTGGGCTCTTCGAGTTCTCCCCCTCGTCGCTGAGATAATCCCCTCGATGGCTGATCGCGAGGAGGGGCAGGGCCCGGTCGAGCTGCTGCGCAGCGTGCCGCTCTTCGCCGACCTCGAGGAGGGCGAGCTGGAGCGCTTCTCCCGGGTCGCCGTCGCCCGCTCCTTCCCGGCCGGCACCCGCGTCTTCCACGAGGGGGACCACTCCGACGCCTGCTACATCGTCCGCGACGGCAGCTTCCGCGTCACCCGCGAGCACTCCGACGGCCGGGCGATCACCCTGGCGACGCTCGGCACGGGCGACATCTTCGGCGAGCTGGCGATGCTCGACGGCGAGGTCCGCTCGGCCAGCGTCGAGGCGCTCAGCGATGGCGAGCTGCTCGCCCTTCCAGCGGGCGAGGTGCGAGCGCTGCTCGCCCGTCACCCCGACATCACGGTGAAGCTGGTCGCCGCCCTCGTGCGCCGGCTGCGCACCGCCAACGAGCGGATCTCGCGCCAGTCGTTCCAGACCGTTCCCAGCCGCGTCGCGGGCGTGCTCTCCCAGCTGGTCGCCGAGGAGGCGCCGCGCTCGGGAGAGGGCGGCGAGGTGACGATCCGGATGAACCAGGCCGACCTGGCCCAGCTCGCCGGCACCTCGCGCGAGAGCGTCAGCCGCTTCCTCGCCGACCTCGAGCGGGCCGGCATCGTCCGCCCCGGCCGCGGGCGCGTCACCGTGCTCGCGCCGGAGAAGCTGCGCAACTACATCTTCTAGAGGCTCAGCAGCTCTGCATGCGGGGGTCGGCGCGATCCCCGATCGCGTCGTCGGCACCGCCGCCGCACTGGATCGACTTGTCGCGCCCTCCGTCGATCGCGTCGACGAAGTCGTTGCCGCCCTTGCCGACGAAGGTGTCGGCGCCGAGATGCCCCATGAAGCTGTTGGCGCGGTTGTCGCCGATCAGCACGTCGGGCCCGTCGGAGCCCTCGAGGCTCTCGTTGTCGCCGCCCACCCGGTCGGGCGAGCCACAGCCGCCGGGGCCGCCGCTGCCTCCGAGCTTGACCGTGAGCGAAGCGTCCGAGCGGCCGTAGGAGACGGTGTCGTCGCCCGGCCCGCCGCTGTAGTCGTGGCCTTGGCAGACCGGCACCGAGGAGACCAGCAGGTCGTTGCCCGGCCCGCCGGCGAGCTGGTCGGCGCCGGGGTCTGCGTAGAGCACGTCGCTGCCGGCGTTGCCGACCAGGGTGTCGTTGCCGTTGTCGGGGCCGTTGTAGTTCTCGCCGGCCTCCAGCACGTCGTCGCCCGGCCCGCCGCTCAGCGTGTCGTTGCCGGCGTTGCCGTTGGCGCGCACCTTGACCGCAGCGGGAACGCTCGGGTCGAGCGCGATCGAGTCGTTGCCCGGCCCGCCGGTGATCACGACGAGGCCCGTCGCGACAGCGGTCGGGCAGCTGACCACGGTGCCGCCGCCGCTCAGCGCGCAGCCGTCGCCGGGGTAGGCGCCGCTGGAGTCGGAGACGATCCAGCCACCGCTGAACGAGACGCGGATGTCGTCGCCTGTGCCGGCGCCCTGCACGATCAGGCTGCTGCCGTCGAGGCCCTGGTTGAGGATGACGAAGGTGCCGCTGCCCGGCGGGTTGTCTTCGATCCCGCAGGAGTGCTCGGCGGCGAAGCCGTTGCAGTCGTCGCTGCCGGCGCCGCCGAAGGCTTCGTCGGGGCCACCGGCGCCGGCCAGGTCGTCGTCGCCGACGCCCCCGTCGAGCCGGTTGACGCCGCCGTCGCCTGAGATCTCGTCGCCTTGGGGCGAGCCGACGACGTCCTCGAACCCGACCAGCGTGTCATGCCCGTCGCCTTTCGAGCGCTGCGCGCCGAGGTCGACGATGACGCCGCTGCGCGTGGCGCTGGCGTAGGAGACGATGTCCCGGGCGCCACCGCCGCCGTCGAGCGTGTCTTCGCCGCTGTCGCCGCGGACGACGTCGCCGTCGCCCTCGCCGCCGCTCGCGCGGTCGCTGCCGGCGCCGCCGAAGACGAAGTCGCTGTCGGGCCCGCCGTCGAGGTCGGTCTCGTCGCCGGGGCCCCCTTCGATCTGATCGCTGCCGGGCCCACCCCGGATCGCGTCGTTGCCCTTGTCGCCGTGCAGTGAGTCGTCACCGCCGTCGCCGCCGATCGCGTCGCTGCCCTTCTCGCCGTCGATGTAGTCGTTGCCGGCGGCTCCTTTGAGGACGTCGGGCCCTTTGGCGCCGAGCAGCAGGTCGTCGCCGGCACCGCCGACGAGGCTGTCCTTGCCCTCGGCGCCGACCAGGTTGTCGCCGCCGCCGCCGCCCTCGAGGTGATCGGAGCCGCTGTCGCCGCGCAGGCGATCGCCGCCGCCGCCGCCGTAGAGCGCGTCGAAGCCGCGGCCGCCGTGGATCGAGTCGTCGCCCGGCCCGCCGCAGATCTTGTCGTTGCCGTTGGGGCCGCCGCTGATGCGGTCGTTGCCGCCGCCGCCGTAGATCACGTCGCTTGCCTTCTTGCCGACGATCACGTCGTTGCCGGCGGTGCCGACGATCGTCGCGTGCTTGCCGCCGCAGGTGGCCGCCGCGGCGCCTCCCACGGCGAGGACGAGCCCAATCGCCGTCGCGATCGGGAGCGACCAGAGGAGGCGCGCAAAGGTTGGTGACGCCGGACGTAGCATTCCCTGCCTTTCATCGGCAGCAGCAGCTGTTTCCTGATGCCAGTCCCCAATACCCGTCCAGGGTCAGATACGCTCGCCCGCGTGAGGGGCGGCATCTACGTACTCAATTTTTACTCGCCGATCTTCGTCGACCAGCTCAAGCGGGGGCGCAAGACGGCGACAATCCGCCTCGGCGACAAGAGCAACAAGTACGAGCGTGGCCAGGTCGTTTGGATCACGGTCGGGTTCCGCCACAGCCCGCGCGAGAAGATCTTCACCGCGGTGATCGACGACGTCGAGGTGAAGCGGATCTCCGAGCTCTCGCCGCGGGACATCGAGCACGACAATCCCGAGTTCCGCCGCCTCGAGGACGAGACCAAGTTCCTCGAGCAGATCTACGGCCGCCCGGTCTCTCCGGAGGAAATCGTCACCGTGATCCGCTTCTCGCAGATCGTCGAGCCGCCGGGGGCCCATTTCGGCAACGGGGAGACCCCCCGCAACAACTGAGAGGACGGGCCGCCCGCGGCGGAATCGCGCAATGGCCCACTATTCCTTCCTCACCGGCTGGCTCCTCGATTCCCCCCGCGAGCCGGTCTGGGAGGCGATCTACGACCAGGCGCGCTGGCCCGAGTGGTGGCGCGGCGTCGAGAGGGCCGAGCTGGTCCGGCGCGGCGAGGACGGGGACGTCGGCACCGTCGCCCGGATGGTCTGGAGGAGCCTGCTTCCCTACCGGGTCGAGTTCGAGGTGACGATGAAGCGGATCGACCCTTTTCTGCTCGAAGGCGACGCGGTCGGCGACCTGACCGGCGTCGGCCGCTGGCGCTTCTTCGAGCACGACAGCGTGACCGCCGTGCTCTACGAGTGGAACGTCGCCACCACCAAGGCCTGGATGAACCTGGTCGCACCGGTTGGCCGCCCGGTATTCAAGTGGAACCACGACTGGGTGATGGCCCGCGGCGGCGAGGGCATAGCGCGCCTCCTGGGCTGCCGCCTGCTCGCCAATGGCTAAGGCTCGCCCCGACTTGCCCAACTCGCTATCTTTCAGGCCTCTGGCACTCTCACATGGGGAGTGCCAATCCAGTCTCGAACTTCTAACCCCTACTGATCCATACGGAGGTATACGGATGAAGCTGAAGCCCCTCGGGGACCGGCTGATCGTGAAGCCGATCGAAGAGGAGGAGACGACCGCGAGCGGGATCGTCCTCCCCGATACGGCCAAAGAGAAGCCCCAGAAGGGCAAGGTCGTCGCCGTCGGCGACGGCAAATGGGACGAGGACGGGGAGAAGCGCATCCCCCTCGACGTCGCCGAGGGCGACGAGGTCCTCTACTCCAAGTACGGGGGCACCGAGGTCACCGTCGAGGACGAGGAACTGCTCGTGCTCAAAGAGTCGGACGTTCTCGCCAAGCTCGGCTAGCCCACCGCCAACCAGGACTTAGAGACAAGGAGGACTGAAAACAGATGGCTCATAAGGAGCTGAAGTTCAGCGAGGAGGCACGGGGGGCCCTGCAGGCCGGCGTCGACGCCGTCGCCGACGCGGTAAAGGTCACCCTCGGGCCGAAGGGTCGCTACGTCGTGCTCGACAAGAAGTTCGGCGCGCCGACGATCACCAACGACGGCGTCACCATCGCCCGCGAGGTCGAGGTCGAGGACGTCTTCGAGAACCAGGGCGCCCAGCTCGTCCGCGAGGTCGCCACGGCGACCAACGACGTCGCCGGAGACGGCACCACGACGGCGACGCTGCTGGCCCAGATCATCGTCCGCCAGGGCCTCAAGAACGTCGCCGCCGGCGCCAACCCGCTGGCCCTGCGCCGCGGCATCGAGAAGGCGGTCGAGGAGGTCGTCGACGCCCTGCGCGAGAAGCAGTCCAAGGAGGTCGCCGGCAAGGAGCAGATCGCCCGCGTCGCCGCCATCTCCGCCGGCGACGACGAGATCGGCAACGTGATCGCCGACGCGATCGAGAAGGTCGGCAAGGACGGCGTGGTCAACGTCGAGGAGGGCCAGACCTTCGGCATGGAGCTGGAGTTCACCGAGGGGATGCAGTTCGACAAGGGCTACATCTCCCCGTACATGGTCACCGACCAGGACCGCATGGAGGCGGTGCTGGAGGACCCCTACATCCTCATCGCCAACCAGAAAATCGGCTCCGTGCGGGACATCCTGCCGGTGCTCGAGCAGGTGATGCAGGGCGGCAAGCCGCTGCTGATCGTCGCCGAGGACGTCGAGGGCGAGTGCCTCGCGACCCTCGTCGTCAACAAGCTGCGCGGCACTTTCACCGGCGTCGCGGTCAAGGCTCCCGGCTTCGGCGACCGTCGCAAGCGGATGCTCGAGGACATCGCGATCCTCACCGGCGGTGAGGTGATCACCGAGGAGATGGGCCTCAAACTCGAGAACACCCAGCTCTCCCAGCTCGGCAAAGCCCGCCGCGTCGTCGTCTCCAAGGACACGACGACGATCATCGACGGCGCCGGTGACGCCGACGACATCAAGGGCCGGATCAACCAGATCAAAACCGAGGTCGAGAACACCGATTCCGACTTCGACCGCGAGAAGCTCCAAGAGCGCCTCGCCAAGCTGGCCGGCGGCGTCGCCGTGGTCAAGGTCGGCGCCGCCACCGAGACCGAGATGAAGGAGAAGAAGCACCGCGTCGAGGACGCGCTGCAGGCGACTCGTGCCGCGCTCGAGGAGGGCGTCGTGCCGGGCGGCGGCGTGGCCCTGCTCAACGCGCAGGGCGGGCTCGACCCGGACAAGCTCAGCAAGGACCCGGACGAGGCCACCGGTGCCCGCATCGTGCACCGCGCGCTTGAGGAGCCGGTCCGCCAGATCGCCGAGAACTCCGGCGAGGAGGGCTCGGTCGTGGTCAACAAGATCCGCGACCTGAAGGCCGGCGAAGGCCTCAACGCGGCCACCGGCGAGTACGGCGACCTGATCGCCGCCGGCGTCATCGACCCGACCAAGGTGACCCGCTCGGCGCTGGAGAACGCCGCCTCGATCGCGAAGAACATCCTCGTCACCGAGGCCGTGATCGCCGAGCCGCCCGAGAAGGAAGGTGCCGGCGGCGGCATGCCAGGCGGCATGCCGGACATGGGCGGCATGATGTAGGACGCCTCCGGGCGTATCCTCGCCCTAACAGGCGAGTGGCTTTCCGAGAGGCCCGGCAACCGCCGGGCCTCTCGCATTTCGGAGGTCTTCCGGCACCGTTCCGTGACCCTGCGCGCACCACCAGCGCGCCGCGGCCCCTCATCCTCGGTGCATGCGCCCCATACCCACCCCGGAACCTCCCGCCGACGGGCCGATACGTCAAGTATGTGTTGACGTATCGGCCCGTCGGCCCCCGGTTGATCGGGAGATCGCACGGATTTGCGCCGGCCAGCACGGAGTGGTGGGGCTTTGGCAGCTGGAGGCGCTTGGGATCAATCGCGCCGCTGCGCACGGGCGGGTTAAGGCAGGGCGACTTCACCGGCTTTATGAGGGGGTATATGCAGTCGGCCACGTCCCCTTGACGCGGGAGCGTGAGTTGATGGCGGCGGTGCTGGCCTGCGGACCTGAGGCGGTTTTGTCCCATCGCTCCGCTGCCGAGTTGTATGGGCTTCGGAGGCCCGGTGGCGGCCCTATCGACGTGACCGCACCGACCCGACGAGGGCGATCGCCGCAGGGTATTGCCTCCCATCGGGACGACATGCTGGCGTCGAGCGATCGGTCCTCTGTCCGGGGGATCGCCTGTACGGCCATGGCGAAAACATTGCTGGACTTTGCCGCGGTTGCTCCCATCTGGGAGTTGCGAAAGGCGGTATCTGAGGCCGAGGTCTTGCGGATTCTCGACCACGCTGCGGTGAGAGCTCTAATCCGCCGCCACCGCGGCCGTCGGGGGGTAGCTCGATTGCGGATGGTTATGGACGAAATACGCCCCGAGACGAAGCGAACTCGCAGCGAAATGGAGCGAGAGTTCCTGCGGCTATGCGAGAAGGCTGGCCTGTCGTTGCCGGAGGTCAACGTCCCATTGCGCGTCGATCGAAGATTCTTGAAGCCGGACTTCCTCTGGCGGAAAGCAGGCTTGATCCTCGAAGCCGACAGTCGCACCTACCACGACACGGATTCGGCGTTCCAGATCGACCGTAAGCGAGAACAGCGCCTTCAACTTGCCGGCTGGGAAGTTTCTCACTGCACCTGGGAGCAGATCTTTCTGGAACCTGCAGCGCTCGCCAAAACTGTTCGCTCCCTCCTTGCCAGAGCTGAGCAGCGCCGCCGATGGGCCGATATGTCAACGCATACTTGACGTATCGGCCCGTCGGCGGCTACTTCGGCGGAGGTGGGGGGAGCGGTGGCAGAGTGCCGGCGTTGTATTCGGCGTATTGGAGGAAGGTGGGGCGGCGGAGCTTGAGGCGCAGGGTGTTGGTCGTGCGGGGGTAGAGGCCGAGGTCGTAGGGGTTCTCGGCGGCGGTGCCGAAGCCGGTGTAGTAGACGAGCATCCGCACTCGCGGGCGCTTCACCGTCCAGGCGATCAGCTGCTTGACGAAGCGGGGGTCGTCCTTGCCGGCTACCGCCCACTCGGTGAGCGCGATCGGCTTGCCCTTCCACTGCTTGCCCGCGTAGAAGCGGCTGAGGTCTTTCCAGGCCGGATAGTTGGAGTAGAAGTCGGTGCCGGCCCAGTCGACCCAGCGCGCGCCCGGCCAGTAGTTGCCGGGGAAGTTGCCCTTCACCCGCGGCGAGCCCCCCGGCAGCGGGCTCCAGACGATGCTGACGGGGGCCGCGGGCAGGCTCGTGGGAGGCGACCCCTTGGTCCGGCTGACCGGCGGCAGCCCGATTTCCGCCAGCGTCGCGTTGACCCCTTCCAGCGTCTGCCCGCCGCGCACGATCGCGACGATGCGCCGGAAGGCCTGCTTGTACCAGCCGGTCGTGTGTTCGCCGCCCTTCTGGGTGCCGTCGCAGTTGACCGCCGACCAGGCGTTGAGACAGCGGTTGGGCTCGCCCAGCGGCCTGATGTAGGCGGGGAGCCCGCGTTTGGCGAAGAAGTCGTTGAGTTGCAGCAGGTAGTCGTCGCCGTAGCCGAGCGCGATCTGCGCCGGCGTGATCAGCTCCGCCAGGGTCTGGTCGTCGGCGGTGGAGATGTGCAGGATCGGCCGCGTCGCGGTTTCGCGCCAGCGTTCGTAGGCGGCGTTGAGGCTGTTGCCCCAGGGGTGGAAGGTCTCCAGCAGGGCCGGGTGCTTCGCCATCAGGCCGGCGAATTCGTTGAACTCCTGCGTCGTTCCCCGGTCGCTGACGCCGACGAGGACGTTCGGCTTCGGCGGCACGAGGGTCAGCGCTCGCGCCTGGCCGGCGAAGAGCCCGGCGAGGAGCGCCGTGAGAACGGCTGCCTGCCTAGCTTTCCTCCAGCACATCGCCCATCCTTCTCGGCGTCACTCCCAGCTCCTCCGCGTCTGCCGTGCCGCGCTCGCTGACCATCGGCACCTCCATCAGCTCGGCCTCCTCCCATGTAGCGAACACGGCCTCGCCGAAAAGGGAGCGGATCGCGATCAGGCCGGAGCGGACCAGGGGCAGGGGCAGGTGGACGAGGGGCCGGGGCCGGCCGGCGATGCGGCTGACGAGGTCGGACATCTCGTCGTAGTCGAGGCTCTCGGGGCCGGCCAGCTCGTAGCGCCGTTCGTCGCCCCGGCCGAGCGCCGCGACGACGCAGCGCGCGGCGTCCTTTGCCCAGATCGGCTCGAAGCGCGCCTGGCCGTCGCCCGAGACCGGCAGCACCGGCAGGAAGGAGAAGCGGCGCAGCAGGGTTACCCAGGGGTCCGAATGGTCGTAGACGATCGAGGGGGCGAAGATCGTCGTCTCCAGGGAGGAGGACGCCACGGCCTGCTCCGCAAGCCACTTGGCGCGAAAGAACCGCGTGCGCTGGGCGGCGGAGGCGTTCAGCGCGCTGAAGAAGACGAAGCGCCGCACGCCGCTGCGCTCGGCCGCGCGCAGCAGCCGCACCGTCGCGAGGCCGTTCAGCTCCTCGATTCGGTGCGGGGGCTGGTCGCGGATCGTCGCCGCCAGGTGGACCACCGTGTCGACGCCGCGCAGCGCCTGTCGCACCAGGTAGGGGTCCGACATCTCGCCGAGGTCGCCGAGCGCGATCTGCACGTCCACCCGCCGCGCGCCCAGCCGCCGCGGCTCGCGCACCAGGCAGCGCACGTCCTCGCCCCCCTCCAGCAGGAGCGGCAGCAGCCTCGACCCAACGCTTCCCGTTGCCCCCGTCAGCAGCAGCATCGCTTGCCGATGCTAGTGGGGGAGCGCCATCCGCCGCACAATCCGTAAAATGTGCACCCGCGCTTTGGCGGGGGCCTGCGAGCCTCCGGTTGCACCGAAACGACGAACCAGGAGAAAGCCTCGAATGACCTACGTCATCGCCGAGCCTTGTATCGGCACCAAGGACAACTCGTGTGTCGAGGTATGTCCCGTCGACTGCATCCACCCGACCCCGGACGAGCCCGACTACGACTCGGTCGAGATGCTCTACATCGACCCGGACGAGTGCATCGACTGCGACGCCTGCGTCGAGGCCTGTCCCGTCGACGCCTGCTTCGCCGAGGACCAGCTCCCGGCCGAGTGGGCCAAATACGCCGAGATCAACGCGGACTACTACAAGAGCAAGTCCGCCGCCTAGCTGTGCTCAGCGCGCCCTGCGCGCCACGTACAGCGCCTTGGCGTGAGTCAGCTCGTCCAGGTCGGGGTGGAGCCTGCCCTCCTCGTCCTGGCCGAGGACGTCGAGGGTCTCCAGCCCGGCGCCCCCGAGGGCGCCGCGGACCTCCCGCTCGGGGAAGTGGCGCTGCCGGTGGACGTGGGCGCCCGCCGCCTCGCCCTCGGCTTCGAAGCGGGCGGTCGCGATCGAGCCCGGCGCCTGCTCGCGTGAGGCCTCGCCCTGCCAGACGAGGCGCCGCCCGTCGTGTTCGACGACCTGCCGTTCGGCGAAGAAGGTGCGGTAGGAGAGGAGCGTGTTGAGGTCGAAGGCGAGGAGGCCCTCGTCGGCCAGGTTCTCCCGCATCCCCCTGAGCGCCAGCTCGAGCTGGTCGCAGTCGAGCAGGTAGTTGACCGAGTCGTTGAGCGACCAGACGAGGTCGAAGCTGCCCAGCCGCGGCAGGCGTCGCATGTCGGCGACCGTCAGCCGGGCCCGTTCGCCCACCCTCTCGCGGGCCAGCTGCACCATCGCCGCTGAGATGTCGCAGCCGTGGCACCGCCAGCCTCGCGCGAGCATCGGGGCGAGGCTCTTGCCGGTGCCGCAGCCGACGTCGAGCAGGCGATTGCCGCGGAGCCCGCGGCGTTCCAGCAACGGCAGCGCTTCCGCCAGCCACGGCTCGTAGTCCAGGGTCCCGGTGAAGCCGTCGTAGTGGCGCGCGAAGGCGTCGTACGCAGCCCGCGCAGGATCCAGGTCGCCGCCCGTCACCGCTCCTCCTTTCCGCTCGCCTCGCCGCGAGCGGCGCGAATCGCCTCGCCCGGGTTGCAGGTGCGGATGGCGCCGATGCGTGAGTCGTTTGCGGTCAGTGTCACGTCCAGGTCCGCGGATACGCCGTGTGAGCCAAGCCCACCGGCGACGATAGCCGCGAGTACGAGTGCGCGTGCGGCGCATGCCGGCCCGCGCCGCTTCCGGGCCCGTCCTCTCTGTCGCCTGTCCTCCGTCATCCGCCGCCGGCAGCGACGCTAGGCCACCGCCGCGCCTAAACGAAGCGAATCTCGCATAGCGGAGAAGCGGCGACTGACCGCTCTGCGGATTGAGCGTGACAAACGGCCCGTGCGCCGGGATGCTGTCGACTCCGCCCGTACCAAAAGGAGGAGCAGGCATGGAGGCAGAGGAACGCACCGAGGAGAAGCAGCTCGACAAGCAGATGGCCAAGCTCGTCTCCTGCGGCAAGACGATCGAGGCGCTCACGCTGCTCGCCGAACGGCCGGCGAGCGCCAAGGAGATCGGCCCCGTCCTGGACCTGTCGACGTCGGCGGCAAGCCACCACGTCAAGAAGCTGGCCAGGCTGGGAATGGCCGAGCTGGCCGAGACCCGCGAGGTGGGAAGCGCCTTCCAGCACGTCTACCGGGCGGTCGTCCGCCCGCTGGTCAGCAACGAGGCCTGGCAGAAGCTGAGCGTGCCGGCCCGGCAGCGCTTCTCGCTCTGGATCGTCCAGCTGCTGCTTGCCGACGCGGCGGCTTCGTTCGCGGCCGGGAGGTTCGATGCCTGGCCCAACAATCACCTGAGCAGGACCTCGATGAGGCTCGACCGGCAGGGATTCGACGAGGTGGCGGCGATCCAGGACAGGGCGCTGGAAGAAATCCTCGAGGCGGAGGCGAGCAGCAGCGAGCGGGTGGCTCGCGGCGAGGAGACCGTCGAGGTGGTCGCCGGGATGATGTGCTTCGAGGTGCCGCGGTCCAGGGAGGTGAAGCGAATGAGCATCCAGGAGGTTCCGACCACCTTCCCGGCCGTGGCTGTCCGCAAGTCGAACTAGGAGGGTCTAGGGGGACCGACGAAGACCCCGCACACGTCCAGCGGCGGACACGGCGCGGCGGGCCTCACTGCACGACGGGCAGCGGCGTGCCGCTGAGCGGCGGCGCCTCGGCCGCGGCCGGGACGGCCTGCAGCACGGGCAGCTCCTGCGGCGTCGCGGCCACGATGCCGCGGGCGGCCTGGCGGATCGCCTGGGCCGCGGGAGAGTCTGGCTCGGAGGTGACCAGCGGCGTGCCGGCGTCGGCGTGCTCGCGCAGCTCCTCCGAGAGCGGCACCTTGCCGAGCAGGGGGATGTCGAGCTCGTCGGCCAGCAGCTGGCCGCCCCCCTCGCCGAAGATCGTCATGCGCTCACCCTGGGGGGTGGTGAAGCCGGACATGTTCTCGATCGCGCCGAGCAGCTCGAGGTCGAACTTCTTCGCCATCTCGGCGCCGCGCTTGGCGACGCTCTGGGCGGCGGGCTGCGGGGTGGTGACGATCAGGAACTTTGCCTGGGGGAGGAGCTGGGCGAGGGTCATCGAGACGTCGCCGGTCCCCGGCGGCAGGTCGAGCAGCAGGTACTCCAGCTCGCCCCAGGCGACGTCCTCGAGGAACTGCTGGATCGCCTTGTGCAGCATCGGCCCGCGCCAGACGACGGCCGAGTTCTCCTCGACGAAGAAGCCGATCGACATCACCTTCACCCCGCCCGAGGCTTCGAGAGGGAGGATCTTGCGCTCGCCGTTCACCTCCGGCTTGCGGTTGACGCCGAGCATGCGCGGGATCGAGTAGCCGTAGACGTCGCAGTCCAGCGCGCCCGCGGCGTGGCCTTCGGCGCTCAGCGCGGCGGCCAGGTTGGCCGTCATCGTCGACTTGCCGACGCCGCCCTTGCCCGAGGCGACGCAGATCACGTTCTTCACCTGCGCCAGCGCGCCGGCCGGCAGCTTGCCGCGGCCCAGCGTCTGCTGCAGCGACGATTTCTCCTCGTCTGAGAGAACGTCGAAGCCGACCGCAACCTCGGTCACCCCGTCCAGCTCGGAGACCTGCTTGGCGACCGCCTCTTCGAAGTGGGAGCGGATCGGGCAGCCCGCAGTGGTCAGCGAGACGACCACCTCGACGCGACCCGTTTCCTTGACGTCGATCGAGCGCACCATGCCCAGCTCGACGATCGAGCGGCGCAGCTCGGGGTCGATCACCGCGCGCAGCTTCTCGGTTATCTGATCCTGCGTAGGAAGTGGCATCTGGGCCATTCTCGCAAAGGCGCGGCGCCCGGTCCCATCCCGCGCCAGGGGGGAGAGTTTTCGCCGCCCCGGCCTTAGCCCTCCACGAGCTGTCGAGCGAAGGAGGAGGATTCATGTCCGGTGCATGGGGCGGACTTGCCCGCATCCTGGCTTTGGGGGTCGCGCTGGCCTTGGCGCTTCTGCTGTTCGCCGCCCGCGAGGCGACGGCTGGGAAGTACGCGGTGGCCCAGTGCGGCTGGTACGTCGGCGCCGACGCGGCCTGGGCCGACACGACCGGCGGGTCGAAGTTTCGCCCCGACGCCTGGTGTGTCCCGCCCCTTGGCCAGGACCCCTTCGCGGGCGCCCGCCTGAAGAGCTTCACCCGCGACGGGCAGTCGACCGTGTCCGGCACCCGCTTCGCCCGCTGGCGCTGGGACGCGCCGTTCGGCACCGCCATCTCGCAGGTCCGCGGCACCTGGTGGCATGCCCTGCACGACGGCATCGAGCACAGGATCGGCGTCAATACCCGGGGCGGCGGCTTTGACGTCTTCGCCTCTGCCGCCTCGACCGAGACGACGCCCGGGGAGTTCGTCGCCGGCTTCGACCCCGCTCAGCCGAGCCTGGAGGACCGCCTCCTCTGCGCTCGGGCGGAGAGCAGGTGGTGCAGCCTCGAGCCCGGCTCCTGGGCGGCGATCCGCGCTCTGACGCTCACGCTGCAGGACGACCAGTGGCCCGCCGCGGGGATCTCAGGCGACATCGTCGCCGGCGGTTGGAGGCGGGGTGTGCAGGGTGTCGGCTTCTCGGGCCGCGACTTCGGCGCCGGCGTGCGTTTCGGCGAGACCGCGGTCGACGGCTCCCGCGCCATCCTCACCGAGTACCCCTGCGCGAAGACGACGATCGGCGGCGAGTGGCGGGCGACGCGGATGCAGCCCTGTGACCTCTCGGTCTCCGGCAACGCCATCATCGACACCACGCGGCTCAGCGACGGCCCGCACACCGTCCACCACTGCGTCACCGACTTCTCGGGCAACGCCGGTTGCACCCCGGACCAGGCTGTCTACGTGGACAACAACCCCCCGGCGCACCCGCGCAGCCTTGCGGTCGCCGGCGCAGAGGGCTGGCGGCACGGCAACGACTTCGACGTCTCCTGGGCCAACCCGCCTCAGGGCGTGGCGAGCCCGATCGGCGGAGCCTTCTGGCGGATCGTCGGCCCGGGCGAGTACGACAGCGGGCCGAGGTTTGCGCAGGGGCGCGACCTGAGCGCCCTCGCCGACCGCTCCGTGCCACGAGCCGGGGCCTTCTCGCTGAGCGTCTGGCTGCGCGACGAGGCGGGCAACGTCGCGCCTGACTCGGCCTCGTCCGTCTCGCTGCGCTTCGACGACGTACCGCCCTCCGTTGCCTTCGAGCCACCCGTTTCCCCCGATTCTCCGCCGGAAGAGGTCCGTGCGCAGGTCACCGACGCGCACTCCGGGCCGACCGGCGGGGAGATCCACTACCGGCGGTTGGACGGCGAGCGCTGGATCGAGCTGCCGGCCAAGCTCCAGCGCGCGGCGACGGCCGACGCGGCGGTGCTCCTCGCCCGGCTGCCCGGCGACCTCGCTCCCGGCACCTATCTGTTCCGCGCCGACGCGGTCGACGGAGCCGGCAACTCCGCATCGACCTCTCGCCGCCACGACGGAGGCGAGATGACGGTGCGCAAGGTCGCCGCCCCCGTGAAGCGAGCCGAGCCCAGGGGGCAGGCGGGCAAGGCGCGGATCTTCGCCCGGCTCGCGTGGCGGGGCCGCTCGGGCACCGAGCTGACCGTGCCCTTCAAGGCCGCGACGACGCTCAATGGCCGGCTCGTCAACGCGGACGGTGCGGGCCTCGCCGCTCGCAGCCTGCGAGTCGTCTCACGGCCCTCGCGCGGAGCGTTGGGCAGGGTCCGAATCGCGACCGTCCAGACCGGGCCGCACGGCGGCTTCGCCCTGCGCTTGCCCGTGGGGACCTCGAGGCGGATCGCGGTCGTCTTCCGGGGCGACGACCGGCTCGAGCCGGCCAGGCGGCAGCCGCTGGCGCTGCGTGTGCGCGGCGGCATCGACTTCAGCGCCGCACCGCTGACGCTGCAGACCGGAAGCCTCATCCGTCTTCGGGGACGCGTGCGCACTCTGGGTGCGCCTCTTCCCCGGCGCGGCAAGCTGGTCGCGATCCAGTACTACGAGGAGGCCGCGGCGCGCTGGCGCCCCGTCCTGGTCACCCGAACCGGCCACGGCGGCCGCTTCCACGCGCGCTACCGCTTCCGCTACGTCAGCGGCACCGCCAGCATCCGCCTGCGCGCCGTTGCGCTTGCCGAGGAGCGCTGGCCCTATGCTCCCGGCGCCTCCCGCCCGGTGACCGTGCGCGTCACCGGCTGAGCAGCTCGAGTGAACGATTTACCACCGTATGCGGGGGTCGATCGTTCACTCGATAGAGTGCTCGCGATGTCGCAGGCAACCCTTCACACGAGCGCCGGGGCGATCGTGCTCGAGCTCCACGACGACGACGCCCCCAAGACGGTCGAGAACTTCCGCAAGCTCTCCGCCGACGGCTTCTACGACGAACTGGTCTTCCACCGGGTGATCCCCGACTTCATGATCCAGGGCGGCTGCCCGGAGGGAACCGGCCGCGGCGGGCCCGGCTACACCTTCGAGGACGAGTTCAACGACCACAAGGTCGTGCGCGGGGCGCTGGCGATGGCCAACGCCGGCCCCAACACCAACGGCTCCCAGTTCTTCATCGTCACCACCGAGTCGGCTTCCTGGCTCGACGGCAAGCACACGGTCTTCGGCCGGGTCGTCGAGGGCATGGACGCCGTCGACGCGATCGAGTCGACGGAGACCGACGGCTCCGACCGCCCGCTGGAGCCGCAGACGATCGAGCGCGTCGAGCTCTCCGAGTAACGCCCCGTCAGGCCTCGCCGCCCTTTTTCTCGCGACGGCGCCTGATCGCATCGCCCGGGCGCCAGAGGCTGACCAGGCCGGCGACCAGGGTGACGAGGAAGATCTGCCCGGCCATCATCTCCAGGCCGGCGATCAGCCGCCCGGGCTGGCCCCCGGGGACGAGGTTGCCGTAGCCGGTCGTGGTCAGCGTCGTGTAGCTGAAGAAGAGGAAGTCCGACCCCGCGGGGTCGGGCACGCCTTCGAAGAAAGCCCCGCCCTGGACGCGCTCGATCGCCCCGTAGAGGAAGGTGAAGAGGATCCCCAGCACGGCGTAGACGCTGAGCGCGCCGAGGATGGTGCGCGAGCCGACTTCCGGGGCGGTGACGACGCGGCGCAGAACCGAGCCCATCGCCAGGGTCAGCAGTGAGATCTGGATCACGGAGGCGACGCTGAGCCAGGTGTGATCGTCGCTGGCCGCTCCGATCGCCGCCAGGACGACGGTCAGCAACGAGAGCCCGACCGCCACCCGCACGACCTTCGCCTGCACGTGCGAGCTGACCAGGGCGACCACCGAAGTCGCGCTTGTCGCAACGGTCAGGACCACCGAGGTCCAGCCGCGGTTTTCGATCAGCGAGGCCAGCACATAGGTAGCCAGCACGAGCAGGAGAACCAGCCCGAAGGCGTCGCGGGCCTGCTCGGCCCGCTGCCGCCATCGCTCACGCGTACGCGCCCGGCGCGATGCCGTCTCCATCCCCGCACGTTCGGTCGCCGCCCGGCGTTTCCTGCCGAAGTGCCAGCCCACGTTTCAGCGGAGGGGGAGGGATTCGAACCCTCGAGACGCCTTGCGACGTCTGCCGGTTTTCAAGACCGGTGCATTCAACCGCTCTGCCACCCCTCCAGGTAATAGGCGATCTGCCGATGCTAGACGCCATGGCCTGCGACCGTGTTCGCTCTAACTGATTTTATTGTCTGCAATGCGCCGTCTGATCGCACTTGCCTCGGCGATGGTCTTCTTCGACGTCGTCTTCTTCTCCGCCATCGCGCCGCTGCTGCCGGACTACGTGTCCGAGCTCGGCCTGAGCAAGGCCGAGGCCGGCTTCCTCTCGGCTTCTTACGCCGCCGGGACCCTGGCCTTCTCCCTGCCGGCAGGGCTCCTCGCTGCGCGCATCGGCCCGCGCCGCACGGTCATCGCCGGTCTGCTCCTGCTCGGCTGCTCCAGCGTCGCCTTTGGCTTTGCCCACGAGTACCTCCTGCTCGACGCGGCTCGGCTCGTACAGGGCGCCTCAGGCGCCCTGATCTGGTCGGGTGCGCTGACCTGGCTGGTGACGACTGCCCCGCCAGAGCGACGTGGCGCGGTCATCGGCATCGCCCTGGGCACCGCTGTCGGCGGTGCCCTGCTCGGTCCGGCCCTGGGCGCACTCGCGGCTGAGATCGGGACAGAGCTCGTGTTCAGCGGAGTGCTGGTGGTGGCGGTCGTCCTTGCCGCGATCGCGGCGCGCCTGCCCGAGGCTGCGCCGCCCGAGCGCCAGTCGCTGCGCGTGATCAGCGACATCATCTTCACCCGTCCGATCCTCACCGGGATGACGTTCGTCGCCGTGCCGTCGGTGATGTTCGGCGCGGTCGAGGTCCTGGCGCCGCTGCAGATCGCCGACCTGGGCGGCGGCCACGCCCTGATCGCCGGGGGCTTCATCGCCGGGGCCGCGCTGGAGGGGATCCTGGCGCCCCTCGCCGGCCGCTACTCCGACAGAGCCGGGCGTCGATTCCCATTCGCCATAGGCCTCGGCATCTGCGCCGTGGCAATGCTCGCCGTCGCCGTCGGCACGACCATGGGGGTGGTGATGACCGGGCTGATGCTCACCTCGCTCGGCGGCGGCATCTGCTTCACGCCGGCTCTGACCATGCTCTCGGAGATGGCGGAGTCGAGCCGCCTCAACCAGGGCGTCTCCGCCGGCCTGTCCAACATGGCCTGGGCGCTTGGACAGGTCATCGGCGGTCTCGCCGGCGGCGCCCTCGCCGGCGCCGCGGGCAACGCGACGCCCGCTTTCGCGATCGTCGCGCTCCTGCTCTGCACGGCCGCATACTCGTTCCACGTTCTCGTGCCGCCCGCCGCTCGCCCCGCCGGGAGTGGGGGAGGCTAGGCTCATCGGGCATGGCTTCATCGGGCAGCGAGCGGGGGAGAGCTGGGGTGACCTGGCACAACTGGGCCGGGGACCAGGTCTGCACGCCCTCCGAGCTCGTGCGCCCGGGCACGCGCGACGAGCTCGCCGAGGCGATCGTCAGGGCAGTCGCGGCCGGTCGCAAGGTCGGGGTTGCCGGCTCGGGCCACTCCTTCACCGAGGCGGCGAAGACCGACGGCACGATGCTCGACGTCAGCTCGCTCAGCGGCGTGATAGACGCCGATCCCGCCTCGGGCCTGGTCAGGGTCGGGGCCGGCACGGTTCTGGCCGAGCTCAATGAGGCGCTGCACCGGCTCGGGTTGGCGATGGAGAACCTCGGCGACATCGACCGCCAGACGATCGCCGGGGCGATCTCGACCGGCACCCACGGGACCGGGGCCAGGCTGGGCAACATCTCCACCCAGGTCGAGGCGCTGGAGCTGGTCGGGGCCGACGGCTCGGTACGCGAGCTGAGCGCCGGCGCCGACCCGGAGCTGCTGCGGGCGGCGCGGGTCGGGATCGGCGCGCTCGGCGTGATCTCGGCGGTGACGCTGCGCTGCGTGCCGGCCTTCACCCTGCACCGGGTCGACACCCGGCGGCCGCGTGAGGGGGTCCTGGATGCCTTCCAGGAGAGCGCCGACGCCAACGAGCACTTCGAGCTCTTCACCTTCCCCTACGCCGACTCAGCCCTAGTGCTGGAGCGCAACCGCACGGAGGGGCCGCCGCGCCCGCGTGGCCGTGCCGCCGCCTACCTCAACGACGTCGTGCTCGAGAACTGGGCGCTGGAGGCGGTTTCCGCCGCCGGGAAGCTGGTTCCGCGCGCGATTCCATCGCTTTCCCGCCTCGCCGCCTGGCTCGCCTCGGGCAGCGCCTCGACCGACCGCAGCGACCGGATCTTCGCCAACGAGCGCCGCGTCCGCTTCACCGAGATGGAGTACGGCGTGCCGCGCGAGCACGGCCCCGAGGCGGTGCGCCGGGTCATCGAGTGGGTGCGGGCCAGCCGCTACCCGGTCTTCTTCCCGATCGAGATGCGGGTGACCGCCGCCGACGACGCCCTGCTCAGCCCCTCGCACGAACGCGACACCGCCTACATCGCCGTCCACCAGTACCGCGGCATGGAGTGGCGCCCCTACTTCGAAGCGGTCGAGTCGATCATGAACGAGTACGGTGGCCGCCCCCACTGGGGCAAGCGTCACTTCCAGACCGCGGCCACCCTGCCGCAACGCTACCCGCGCTGGGCCGAGTTCCAGGCCGCGCGCGACGAGCTGGACCCCGGCCGCGCCTTCACTAATGAGTACGCCGAGCGCGTCCTCGGCCCGTGATCGGTTTTCCCCGGGTGAAACGCGTAAGGCGCCTGAATGGCGCAAACGCGTTACACCCGATCAGAGGAATGCCTTTCCCTCGCCGCGATAGGTCGGAACCACGTCGATGATCTCGTCGCCTTCGACCAGGTGGAGGGCATCGAAGCGCTCGCAGAGCTCGCCGGCCTTGGCGTGACGCATGTAGACGCGGTCGCCGATCTGCAGCTCGCGGGCGGGGGCGCCGCTGAAGGGGGTCTGGACCTCGCCGGCGCCCTCCTCGGCGTCGAGCTCGAGCCCGGCGGGGAGCCAGGGGGAGGGAAGGCGGGCGCCGTCGCCGCTGCCCGAGGCGAGGTAGCCGCCGCCGAGCGCCGTGGCGATGCCCGGCGCCGGCTTGCGCACGATCGGCAGGGCGAAGCCGGCCGCGGGCTCGAGGGAGAAGCGGCTGTAGTGGTCGAAGAGGGTGGGGGCGTAGAAGCCCGAGCCGGCGGCGATCTCGGTTACCGAGTCCTCACCGCCGGTCAGCTCGAGGCTGCCGGTGCCGCCGCCGTTGACGATCGGCAGCTCGGCGAACTCGCGGATCGCGGCCACCACGGCGGCGCGGCGCTCGGCCAGCTCGGCCGCCGAGCGGCGCTGCATCGTGCGGATCGCGGCGCCGCGGAACCGGCGCCCGGGTGGTTCGTCGCCGACGCCGGCGATCTGGCCCTCGTAGGACATCAGCGCGGCGAGCTCGACCTGCGGCCGGCGCTCGATCTCGCGCGCCAGCTCCACCGCCTGCTCGACCGTGTGCACGGGCGAGCGCTTGGGCCCCACCTTGATCCGCCCCCCCAGCGCCCACCAGCCGGCGTCGAGGTCGATGCAGACGCGCACCGGCGCCGCGTCCGCGCCCAGCACCGACTCGATCGCGTCGAGGTGCTCGCTGCAGTCGACCATCACGATCGGCGCCTCGGCCGGACTGGCTACCGAGCGCAGCGCCAGCTCGCCGAGCGCCGCGGTGTCCGCGGTGGGGTAGGCGAGCAGCAGGTTCTCGTATCCGCATTCCGCCAGCCAGAGCGTCTCCGGCAAGGTGAACGTCATCAGTCCGGCATAGCGCTCGTCCCGGCTGAAGATGCGCTCCAGGACGCCCCGGCAGCGCACCGACTTGCTCGCCACGCGGATCGGCTTGCCCCCGGCGCGCTCCAGCATCGCGTCCGAGTTCGACCACATCGCGTCGAGGTCGACGAAGGCAAACGGCGCCTCCACCTCCTCGAAGATCTGCTCCAGCTGTGCGTGCGAACGGCCGGGCACGACGATGAGACTAGCCGCGCCACCCCCGGAAGCTCTTACAATCGGCCCCAGTGCCCGGAGAGGTGGCCGAGTGGCTGAAGGCACTCGCCTGCTAAGCGAGTAGGGGGCGCAAGCTCTCTCGAGGGTTCGAATCCCTCCCTCTCCGTATTTGAGACTGAATCGTCCCCGACTACAGGAGGGCGCCGAAGCGCCCCCTCACACCACTATGTCTCACCGGTCTAGCACTATGTCTCACCGGTCTAGTGACGAGGCGGATCGCGGTCGTCACGGTCGGCGTCGTAAGGCTCGCGTGAGCCGGACTTCGCCAAACCGCGGCTGATCATGTACCCGACGGCGACGATGGCGACGTAGAGCCATGCCTGCCTGGCGATGAACTCGTCGGTTCCGCTGGTGTCGCCGCCCTTGATCGCGGCGGCGGCGACGAGTATGCCGACGATCACGGCCACCATCGCCCAGAACTCGGTCGTCTTGAACGCCTGTTTCGTCTCGGTGGCGAAACGGCGGACTACGCCGCGCCCCGCGGAGCGGTCGGCTGTACCCGCGCCTGGGGCGCGAGTCGTTGCTGACTCCATGATGATGTCCTCCTATTGGATTGGCTTGTTCCAAGCTCGGCCAAGCCCGTCCTGAAACGAGACGGCGCAACTTGGTCAGAGGGCTCCAACGAGGTCCCCACGGATTGGTTAACGCTGGTGATCCAACTGGAGCCACGCTTTGGCTACCCGAGGCTTCGAGCGGGGAAACCGCCGCTCCTCCGTCTGACTTGATTGCTCGAGAGGCAAAGCCGAAGGAAACGGGTCTGGACCTCCGTCATGCAGGTCGCGCCCGACATTCACCCCGCTCTGGTGGGGTCAATGTCGGATGCGCGCTAGCAACAATCGTGCCCCTAGACCACCGTTAGCTGCAGTAGGAGCCCGATCGCGCCGCAGCCGAGCACCACGTAGAGCACGGTCAGCTTGCCGTGCCAGCGGTTGAGGGCGAGGAAGGCCCCGGCCGCGAGGATCGCGGTCGGCACGTCGACCACGCTGGTTTCGAGGATCGTCACCGTGACCGCGGCGATCAGGCCGATCACGGCGGCGGCGACGCCGAGCAGGAAGGGCCTGATCCGCGGGTTCTCGGCGACTGCGACCAGGGTTCGGTGGAAGAAGATCGGGAAGACGAAGGCGGGTAGGAAAATCCCCAGCGTCATCGCGATCCCCCCGGCCAGGCCGCCGGCGAGGTAGCCGACGAAGGTGGAGAAGATGATCAGGGGCGCCGGCAGGATGCCGCTGATCGCCAGCCCGTCGACGAACTGGCTGTCGGTGAGCCAGTGGCGGCCGTCGACGGCGCTCTCCTGCAGGAAGGGGATCACCGTGTAGGCGCCGCCGAAGGTGAGCAGCCCGGCCTTCAGTCCCTCCCAGAAGATCGAGGCGGTGAGCGAGACCGTGATCGTGCCGAGAGCGAGTGCGATGACTGTCAGCGGGCCCGGCGAGAAGGAGCTGGCGCGGTCTCGCCAGCGCCCGCCGTTGGTCCACAGCTCATATGCGATGCCGGCGCCGAGCAGGACGAGGACGAAGCTCGCCGAGGCGAAGACGGTCAGGGCGAAGGCGATGACGGCGATGATCGCCAGCGGCACGTCGGTGACGAAGGTGGGGCCGAGCCGCACCAGCGCTCGCGCGACCAGGGCGCCTACGGCCGCCGTCAGCCCGTAGAACAGCTCCTCGAGATGCCCGGCCAGGCTCGCCTCGACATAGAGGACCGAGAGCCCCAGCATGAGCAGGAAGCCGGGCAGCATGAAGCCGAGCCCCGCGGCGAACCCGCCGAGCTTGCCGCCGCGCAGACGACCGAAGTAGACGCAGAGCTCGTGCGCCTCCGGGCCCGGCAGCACCTGGTAGACGGCGAGCGTCTTCTTGAACGCCTCCTCGGAGACCCAGCCTTCCTCATCGACGCACTCTCGCTTGATCATCGCGATCTGCGCCGCCGGCCCGCCCCAGGCGAGCAGGCCGAACTTGAGGAAGCGCAGGAAGATCGACCCGGGGGGATCGAGGGGCGCGGTGGGACGGGGCGAAGCAGGAATGGTCTCGGTCGAGGCGCTCACCAAGCGCCGTATCCTGACGGTCGAGCAACCTTGACATCAATCCATGATTCATTAAGGTCTCCTTTTTACTCAGCTTCTCTTCTAAGGAGGAACGATTTTGACTCTGAAACGATTGACGTTGCTCGCCTGCGCCGTCGCGGCCTTCGTCGTGCCGGTCAGCCCGGCCAGCGCAGCGATCACGACCACGACCATCGACTACGGCCCATACACGATCCCCGCCGGCAACGGCGACCCGCACGACCATGAGAACGCGGGGATGATCACCAACAAAATCGTCACCAACATCGCCAAGCCGTGCACCAGCTGCTCGATCATCGGCGTCACGCCGGACCTCGTCTACACCGACGGCAGCAAAGCGACGATCAGCCAGGGCCCGATGCTCCACCACGCGATGTTCGCCGCCCAGTCGAGCGGCAAGTCCGACGTCACCTGCGCCGGCAAAGGCCCGGGCCTGCTCGGCGAACGCTTCTTCGCCTCCGGCGACGAGCGCACCGCAGTCGACCTCCAGTCGCTGCCCTACGGCTACAAGGTCAACAGCTCGGAGACCTGGAACATGGTCTTCGACTTGATGAACTGGGAAACGACCAGCAAAACCGTGAAAATCCGGATGACCTGGAAGTACGCCACGGGGAGCGACCACACCAGCCGCGCGCCTCTTCGCCCGGTCTGGTTTGACGCCAACCAGTGCTCGCTGAACTCCTACATCTCGGTACCAACCGGGCTCAGCGACACGCACTACGACTGGAAAGCCAGCTTCGGCGGCAAACTGATCGCCACCGCCGGCCACATCCACGACCATGGCGTCAACATCGAACTGACCAACAAAAGCGCCGGGGAAGCCCTGCTGTGCAACTCCGTCGCCGGCTACGGCGGCCCGGGCTACGAAACCCCGGACGGCCGCAAACACGTCTCCTCGATGGGGGTTTGCACCGGGAACCCGATCTCGACGATCAGCAAAAACCAGACGATCCGCATGCACGGGATCTACAACGTGCCGGAAGGGCATCACCCGATCGACGACGCGATGGCAATCGCGATCGCCTACATCGGCTGATTCAGGAAGTCGTTACCGGGCCCCTGCCTTGGATTTTCGAGGCGGGGGTCCGGCGTTTTGAATGAGGGCGAGCCTCTCAGCGCCCTCGCCGGGGTCCCCGGCGGCTGCTCTCCTCGAAAGACGGCTATGAATTCCCGATGGACCAGCTCGTCCAGGTCGTCGGGGCGCTGCTCATCCTGAGCGCCTACGCCGCGGCTCAGCTCGGCGCGATGGACCCTCACTCGCGGGCCTACCTCGTCCTCAACCTGGTCGGCTCGGCGGTGCTCGCGGTGCTTGCCTGGGAGGAGCGCCAGTGGGGGTTCCTCCTCCTGGAGGTCGTCTGGGCGGCGGTCTCCCTCTGGGGGCTGGTCCAGATCTGGCGGCGCCGGCCGCTGCCGCGCTGAGCTCAGCTGCGAGCGCGCAGGACGACCCGGCCCCCCTGGGCGGGGATCATCGTCACGTTGCGGTGGAGGGCATGCTCGGGCTCGGGGTCGGCGGCCTCGAGGTCGAGGCGGCGGGCCGTCGCCTCGAGGACGACGCGCATCTCGGCCATCGCCAGGGCGGCGCCGAGGCAGCGGCGGATGCCGCCGCCGAAGGGGATCCACTCATAGGTGCCGGGCTTGCGGCCGAGCCAGCGCTCGGGGCGAAACTCGAAAGGCTCCGGGTAGAGGTCCTCGCGGTGGTGGACGAGGAGGATGCTCATCGTCACCGGGGTGTCGGCTGAGACCGCGTAGGGGCCGAGGCGCCAGGGCAGCATCACCCGCCTGCCGATCATCGGCACCACGGGCCGCGAGCGCATGGTCTCCACGATCGTCGCCTCGACCTGCTCCTCGGCGCCGTCGCCGCTGCGGACGGCCTCGCGCAGGGCCTCGTGGGCGGCGGGGTTGCGGACCAGGCGCTCCCAGGCCCAGGAGAGCGAGTTGGCGGTCGTCTCGTGGCCGGCGAGGACGAGGGTGAGCAGCTCGTCGCGGACTTCTTTGTCGTTCAGCGCCTCGCCCTCCTCGGTCCGCGCCTGCAGCAGCAAGGAGAGGATGTCGCGGCGCTCCTCGAGGCCCTCCGCGCGGCGGCGCGCTGCGATCACCGCGTAGGTCGGGCGATCGAGCAGCGCCACGCCGAGCCGGATCACGCCGATCGCCTCTTCGCGGGTCAGGTTCATCAGTTCGCCGACCTGGGCCAGGGGGGAGGTCGAGGCGGCGACGAGGCGCTTGACGGCGACCCGCATCCAGTACTCGGGCGTTCCCCGCTCCGGGCGCCCCTCGATGCCGAAGATGCCGGCCATGATCACGTCGAGCGTGATCGCCTGCATCCGCGGCGCCAGCGCGAAGGGCCGGTTGAGCGGCCAGCGGTCGATCTCGCGTTCGGTCGCGTCGGTGATCATCGCCGTGTAGCGCTCGATCGCCTCGCCGTGGAAGGGGGGCAGCAGCAGCTTGCGCTGGCGCATGTGGCGGGGCCCGACCGCGGTCAGGACCGAGCCGGTGCCGAGGATCGGGCGCAGCGGCGACTCCCCGGTCAGCGACGGCGCCTGCTCGGGCTTGGCGGTGAAGAGAGAGCGCACGTGGTCGGGATGGCTGGTGATGACCGGTCCTCCGGGCAGCGCCGTGCGCATGCGGAAGACGTCGCCGAGCCGGCGGCGGGCGCCGAAGACGTACTGGATCTGGCGCTGGTTGAAGCGCACCATCTGAACCGCGCGCGGCAGCGGCACGACCGGCGGCTTGGGAAGGCCGGCGGCCTCCTCGGGCTCGATCGGCCCGGCGGGCGAGGGCGGCGCCTCGCCGACGAGGCCGGGGAAGGCGGGCTCCTCGGCGCTGGCAGTGCGCTCGGCGACGGTGCTCACCGAAGGATTGTCACACAGATCGATGTCATGGTCTTGCCAGTCTCTACAGTCATACGCATGCAGCGAGGCAGGCGCACCAAGATCATCGCAACCGTCGGGCCGGCGAGCTGGGACCCGGGCGTCCTCACCCGCCTGATCGACGCCGGCGCCGACGTCCTGCGGCTCAACTTCTCCCACGCCGACCGCGACCGCCACGCGCGTACGATCGAAGCGATCCGCGCCGCGGCCGAGCAGGCCGGGCGCGAGGTGGCCGTGCTCGGCGACCTGCCGGGGCCGAAGCTGCGGATCGGCGAGCTGCGCGGCGACGTCGCCGAGCTGGAGACCGGCATGCACGTGAAGCTGACGCCGCGTGACGTCGAGGGCGACCGGGAGACGATCCCGGTCAGCTGGCCGGGGGTCTCCGCGCTGCGAGAGGACGAGCCGGTCTACCTCGCCGACGGCTCGATCCGCCTGCGCGTGCGCGGCCCCGAGGACGGCGGCGTCGACTGCGAGGTCGAGGTCGGCGGCACGCTCTCCTCCCACAAGGGGATGAACGTGCCCGGCGTCAGCACCCCGGCGGCGACGGCTGGCGACCTCGGCTGGGTCGAGTTCGCGGTCGAGCAGGGCGTCGACCTGCTCGCCGTCTCCTTCGTCTCCAGCGCCGCCGACCTGGAGCCGGTGGCCGAGCGGCTGCGCGCGCTTGGCTCCGACGTCCCCCTGATCGCGAAGATCGAGAAGCAGCAGGCGGCCGAGAACGCCGAGGAGATCGTCGCGGCGGCGACCGGGGGGATCATGGTCGCCCGCGGCGACCTCGGGATCGAGCTGCCGCTGGCGCGGGTGCCGGTCGTGCAGAAGCGGCTGATCCGCGCCGCCGGCAAGCGCTCCAAGCCGACCATCACGGCGACCCAGATGCTGGCCTCGATGGTGACCGCACGGCGGCCGACCCGGGCCGAGGTGACCGACGTCGCCAATGCGATCTACGACGGCACCGACGCGGTGATGCTCTCCGAGGAGACCGCGGTCGGCCACAACCCGATCGAGGCCGTGCGCGTGATGGACCGGATCGCACGCGCCACCGAGCCCGACCTGCCCTACGGCGAGTGGCTCTTCAGCCGCACCGACCAGGTCACCCAGGAGGTCGCCGACTCGGTCGCCTGGGGGGCTGTGGGGGCCGTCTACCGGCTGGGGCTCTCCGCCCTGGTGGTGCCGACGACCAGCGGGCGCACGGCGCGGCTCGTCTCCGCTCACCGCCCGAACGTGCCGGTGCTCGCCGTCTCGCCAAGGATCGAGACCGTGCGCCGCCTCAACCTGCTCTTCGGCGTGACCGCGGTGCTGAACGAGCACGAGACCGACGTGCGCGGCCTGCTCCGCGACTGCGCCGAGCTGGCGGGCAAGCACGGCATCGCCGGCTCCGGCGAGCTGATCGCGATCACGGCCGGCCTGCCCGATCAGGAGCTGGGGACCAACCTCTTCGAGGTCCACCGCGTGCCCTGAGGCGGCCGGGCGCCGGCGCGCTGCTGCGCAGTAGGGTCCCACCGTGTCCATCCGACTCGAACGCGACGGGGGCCTGGCGGTCGCGACCATCGACAGCCCGCCGCTGAACCTCTTCAACCGGGCGATGTTCGAGGGCCTGCTGGCGACGATCGAGGCGGCCGAGGCCGAGCCGCCGCGAGCCCTGCTGTTCCGGGCCGAGGCGCGCGTCGTCTCCGGCGGGGTCGACGTCTCCGAGTTCGACGGGCTCACGCCCGAGCGGGCGAGCGAGCTCTGGGACGAGTCGATCGACCTGGTGGAGCGGCTCGAACGACTGCCGCTGCCGGTCGTCTTCGCCGCCCACGCGCTCACCCTGACCTGGACCTTCGAGCTGGCGCTCGGCTGCGACCTGATCCTCGCCGCCCGCTCGGCCAAGTTCGGCCTGGTCGAGAAAGTGGTCGGGCTGACCCCGTCGATGGGCGGCACCCAGCGGCTCGCCGAGCGCGCCGGCAGCGGTCGCGCCGGCGAGCTGGTGATGACCGGCGAGCTCTTCGGCGCCGAGCAGCTGGCGGGCTGGGGCGTGGTAAACCGGGTCTTCGACGACGAGGGCTTCGACGAGCGGGCACGCGCCCTCGCCGCCGAGCTGGCGGCCGGGCCGACCAAGGCCCACGCGATGACGAAGCTCGTCCTGCGCCGCTTCCGCGAAGGCGGCATCGCCGCCGCCGACGAGACGATTCGCAAGGACTCCGTCGAGCTCTTCGCGACCGAGGACCTGCAGCGCGCGGTGAAGACCTTCCTCGAGCACGGCGCCCCGGGCCACGCCACCTTCGAGGGCCGCTGAGCGATGAGCGAGCTCTTCGAGGCGATCGCCGCGGGCATGACCCAGGCGGTGCCCTTCGCCGGGCACCTGGGGCTGGAGGTCACCGATGTCGCCGAGGGCGCGGCAGTCGTCGTCCTGCCCGAGCGGGCGGAGCTGACCAACCACGTCGGCTCCCAGCATGCGGGAGCACTCTTCACGCTCGCCGAGACGGCCTCGGGCGCCGCCTTCGTCGGCGCCTTCGCCCAGCGCATGGGGGAAGTGACGCCCCTCGCCCGCGGCGCCGAGATCTCCTACGTCAAGGTCGCCAAGGGCCCGATCGAGGCCCGCGCCAAGCTCGGCGTCGACCCGGCCGAGGCCCTCGCCACCCTCGACGCCGAGGGCAAGGTCGTCTTCCCCTGCGAGGTCGAGATGACCGACGCCTCCGGCGACCCCGTCGCCACCGCCTCGGTCCAGTGGCACGTCCGGCTGAACCAGCCCGCCGAGCCGGAAGTCGACTGACCACGCCCCCGAGTCCCTAGAATCGCCCCTCCGGGCTCTCCCCCGGCAACCCGCGCCTGTAGCTCAGTTGGATAGAGCGTCGGTCTACGAAACCGAAGGTCACAGGTTCGAATCCTGTCAGGCGCGTTCCTTGCTGTTCCGTGGGAGGCGCGAATTCCCCGGCATGGAGCCAGACCGCCCGCTTCCCTCAGGCCGCGGTTCTTCACCCGCCAGCGTTCCGGCCCGTCCGGACAGTCTCGGTCTCATCCTTGATGGCATCAAGGCTAGCCTGGATGCTCGAAGCAGAGATCCGTCTCAACGGCGAAGACTGCGATCTCCTCTCACGACTCCGACCGTCCGCATGTGGCGCGAGCGCAACCGTCTGGAAACCAGCCCAGTGAGCCTCCGGCCTAGACATCCGCCCGCACGAGTGCCGCCACTCCTACGTACGCACCTCCGCGCCGCCGGTATCAACAACGCCGACCTGGCCGAGATCTCCGGCCACCGGGTCGAGACGATGCTCTCGCGGTATACCCACGCAGGTGGCACCGGCTTGACCCGATTCGGGCTGTGATCGAATAGCTACGTCCGCAGGTAGCCCTTTTCTATGAGATAGGAAGTTCCCCGGTCGAGCATGTGGCTCACAAGTTCTTCCGCCCGGTCTACAAGGTTCATCACATCTAGATAAGACTGCTGACGGCCCAAGGTAACGGGACTCTCTTCTCCGTGGGCTGCCCGCGTTCGGTTCTCAGCTAGATTTGTCAGGAATCCGAAAAGCCGTGGTGAGGGCACTACATCCGGCGCAAGACCAAATACTTCCCATATCGCCTCCAAGTGTCCTCTGTGAAGCGTTGAGCCATCGACGGGCCAGTGCTCTTCAACCGAAGATAGAACTGCGTCCTCTTGGGATCCGACGCTTCGCAGGATCTGGATCTGGGTGACCCACTTTCTGATGTCTCTCGGATGACGCAAGGAATGTAGGGCCTCAAACTGTCTGGCATTGTCGAGCGCGAGCAAGCTCTCCCGAAGTTGATTGCGGGTCGTACCTGACGCATTGATTTCGACGATGAGGCCTTGAACGAAGCGCTTGACAAACTCCTCAAGAGACGACGCGACCCAGACGTAAACGCTTGCGCGCGTCACATAGTCGAAATCTCGGGCGGTTGCGTTTCGAGACATCGCGTGAACGTTCACAACGATGACGGCGTTGCGCACTTGTTCGAGTCTGTCGATGCAGCTAAATCCCATCGGACTGTCCTCGACATACTCGAAATAAAGCGCCTCCGGTCCGCTGCCTTTGAGAACGGCATCGTCGAGGTCATCGCCAACGCCGACGCTGAATTCGCCGTGATGGGAACGGGCATAGACGGTGCGGCCATCGGCAAGGGTGGCCACCCATTGCGTTGGGCAGGCCCATGTCGTCCGCTTGAGCTTGACGATCCTGGGTAGCCCATCGGGCTGCTCAGGTGCGATCTTCAGTTGCCCATTGGGTCGCTTTGCGAGGACGACATAAGCGCCCTCCAGGTCTCCAGTGATCCTTATCCGAGGCAAAGCCCCCATACCTAGCGCAGTGTAGACAACACGTGTCGGAAATAGCTGGCTAGGGGACAGCCCTAACGGGGGATCTCCGGTCGAAACGGCCGGTTCGATCCGAATGTCGCCATACGGTGCAGTCCGTGGAGCTGAGACTGCCACGTGGGGCGGGGAGACGCGACCACGGCTACGCCGCGGAGCTTGATGCCGACCTCGATGGCGCGAGCCAGGTGATTCTGGATGCTGGCGATCTGGTGGGCCTGCATCCCCTCTTCGCAGTGAGGCTGGCGCTCTGGGTGGAGCGCCAGCGGCAAGCCGGACGTAGCGTCAAAGTCAAGGAGCCCCAGGACGAGGCGACCCGCCGCTGCTTTAGCGCTTTTCGTTTGGGGATGGACATCGGCGGCATTGGCCAAGCGCTTGTCGAGGACGACCCCGATGTGATCATCCGGCCGACCCGCTTGAGCGAGCTGACCGAGGTCGATGGGCTTGCCGACAGGCTGCTACAGCCGCTGGTCGATCATTTCGATGATGTAGCGGTCGTCCGGGACGCGGTCCTAATGGCAATCAGCGAGCTTTGCCAGAACGCGGTGGAGCATGGCGCCAGCGACGCCGGCTGCGTTGTGGCGGCTGGCCGTGGAAAGGCCGATGGATTGAGCCAGATCATGCTCGGAATCGGCGACTACGGGATCGGGATTCCCGAGCACATTCGCCGAAGTCACCCAGAGTTCGTGGTCGACAAGCATGCGATCGGCCAAGCCCTGCAGGAAGGCGTGAGCGGAACTCAACGCCTCGATCGGGGCTACGGCTTTTCGTGGGTGTTGAAGGAAACGCTCTCCTCAGCCGCCTCGTCGGCGGAGATGTTCATCCGGGCCGGCAAAGGGACCTTCCGGCGCGAGATCGTGGATTTTCATGTCAAGGACCACGGCTGGGAAACCGCCCGCACGCAGGGAACTTGGATCGCCTGCGACTGGACGACCATTGGGCGATCGGCAACCTGATTGCATGCGTCCGAGTCTTGACGTAGCCTCGCATCCATGACGACGCTAGAGAACGACACTCCAAGATCCTCGGCGTCACCGCGATACGTGCTGGGGCGCCACGGCCAGGCTTTCTCAACCCGGGCAAGGGCGGAGCAGATTCGAGCCGAGATCGAGCAGCTTGTGGCGGACGGTCGCGATGTCCTGATCGACTTCGAGGGCGTGCGCTCGGTGAGCTACTCGTTTGCCGACGAGCTGATCGGCGTGTTCGCGTCTCACTATGAGGCGGACCGTCACGCCCTGCGCCCAGTCGTCATCGGCCTCTCGGCGCAAGCCCAGCGGGTCGTGCTCGGCAGCTTGGAGCAGCGGGGTCTCTCTGACGAGGTCTCGCGCGAGCTGGTCCCGCATTAGACGGTTGGGTGGTTGACCTTCGGGTCGAAACGACCAGGACGGTTAAGTCTCAGACGTGCGAGGAGGCTTGTCGCCTCGTCTCACTCTGCGTCGGTTGATTCCTCGTCGGTCGGGTGGACGATCCGTTGCGCCACCGACCAGCGCACCTCCACGTCGCGGTAGGTGACTCCCTCCTCTGGTTCCTCGGGGATGTTGTCCCGCTCCACCTCGACCTCTGTTTCATGGGCGGGTTCGCCGTAGTAGCGGACCTTCTTCTCCGGAACCCGGCCGAACTTCAGCTCCTTCGCTTTGACCGAAGTGAAGACGTCGAGGTCGGGGCGGCCCTTCATCCGGCGGTCGCCGCCTTTTCGACGTCGTGGACGGTGATGCGCCCTTCGGCGCCGGATCCCTCCACGTCGTCGATGTCGAGGCCCACCTCCTCGGCCTTCCGCAGGGCCCCCATGGTGGCGTTGTGCTTGGTCGCACGGCGTTGACGTCGCCTCTCTCCCATCTCTGTCGCCTTCTGCGAAGCAGCGAGGCCCAGCTCCTTTGCCTCGTCGCTGGCGGCGGCGCCCAGCTCCTTGGCGAGGAGCTTCGCGACCTGCTTGGCCAGCTGTCCGCTGGAGGGGCCTTGACCCCCTTCGCCGCCGTTGCCCCCGCCGCCACCGCCTCCGGCGAGCGCGCCTGCGCCCTGGCCTAGGCCGCCAATCGCCTGCCCAGCGCCCTGGCCCAGCTCGCCTGCCGCTTTGCCGGCTCCGCCGCCGACCTCTTCGACCGCGCCGCCCGCGCCTTCGCCGACGTCTTTGACGGCCCCCTCGGCACCTTCGCCGACGTCCTCGACCGCGCTGCCGGCACCTTCGCCGATCTGCCCGACAGCCTTGTTCGCGCCCTCGCCTACTTCGCCGACCGCCTTGCCTGCGCCTTCGGTGACCGGTTCCAGCGCGTGCGCGATCTCCTTCAGAACGTCCGGGTTACGGTCGAGCGTGGTCAGGACCCGGTCGATGATCGCCGTCACATGGTCGAGCCGCGCCCGCAGCAGGGCCTGGGCTTCGACGCCTTTGATGTTGAGTTCGACCTTTCCCAGCTCGACATGGACGCCGACGCTGAGCCTGACCAGGTCCAGCACCTCGGCGTGGAGCGATATCCGGGCCTCGAGGTCGTCGAGCTCGAAGTGGAGCTCGTCGACCTTGACCACCGGGATGTCGACGACGACGTCCGGCTCGTCGGTGTCGCTGATTTCGCCGGGGTCGATGATCGTGTAGTCCTCGTACATGCGCTCCGGCACGGTCTTGTTGGAGCCTTGGTTCCGACTCTTCCCGTTCGAACTTCGTTTCTTCTGCGGGGTCGGACTTTTGTTACGGCCTCTGCCGCTTTTGCTCCTACTCTGCGCCATCTCCCTCCACCTCTCCAGCTGGTATCCGGTTCTTCTTCCTTCCGAGGTTCCCGCTGTATGGGAGGCCAAACGCCGTAGCCCACAGTCGATCCCAAAGCCCTCGGGAGCTGAGAATGCGAAACTTGATGCGCTACGATGATGCGCGTGACTCGCACCACGGTTGACGTCGACGATCGAGCGCTCGACGCTGCGCGCCGAGAGTTGGGGACGAAGGGCCTGAGTGAGACGGTCAACGCCGCCCTGCGCGAGGCGACGCGGCGGCGGGTCCTCCGGGGCTTCGATGTGCGGCACGACATAGACGGGACTCCCGAGGAGGTTCGGGAGGGGCGGGAGCGGCTCTGAGCGCCGCTGCGGCGCCGAGGCCGGTCCAGCTCGACGGCCCGGCGCTCTTCGACACCGGCGCCTGGACTTGGGCGCGGGACCGTCGTTTTCCCCACCTTGCAGATTGGTTCAACGCCGAGGTCGAAGCGGGGCGGGTATTGGTTTGCGACCTGGTGGTGCTCGAGCTGACTCGCCTTGCCCCCAATGAGGACCGGGCGCGCGAAGTCGCTGAGCGCCTGGAAGCCTTCGAGTCGGTGTCGATGCCGAGCAAGCTCTGGAGTCGGGCGCGCGAGGTCCAGCTCCTTCTAACTCCCGACGGCGACCATCGCCGTGTCCCGCCCGCCGACCTGCTGCTCGCCGCCGCCGCCGAGGCGGCAGGAGTTCCGCTCGTTCACTACGACCGCGACTACGAACGAGTCGCGACCGTCACCGACCTGCAGCACAGGTGGATGGTCGCGGACGGATCGCTGGCATAGCCGAGGCGGCCGTCGCCCGGCCGCTCTAAAACGGCAGCTTGAAGCGGGTGCGCTTGCCGGCCGAGTGACTCTTCGTGGTGGCCTTCTGGGACTTGCCGAGGGACTTGTTGAAGAGGGTGCTGAGGGGGCCGGGCGCCTTGCTGCCGGCGCGCTGGCCGGCAGAGAAGCCCTTGTCGGTGCCGCGCTTGGCATGGTCGGAGAGGCGGGGCAGGAGGAAGCCGAGGAGGGCGAGGAGGACGCAGAGGCCGATGATCGCTGCGATCAGCATCAGAGCTGCTCCTCCAGGCTGCCGGCTTTCTCGCCGTGATGGCGGGAGAGCTCGTCCTCGCGCTCGACTCGCTCGGAAGCTCGGGTGGACTCCTCCCGAAGGGACTCGGCCCGGCGGCGGTGCTGCTCGGCGATGCGTTCGTGACGCTCGGCCGCCTCGCTCTCGGCGGCGGCCTGGGAGCGCCTTGCCTTCGCCTCTGCCGTGAGCTCCTCCGCATTCGAGCTGTGCAGCTCGGCCTCCTGGCGGTGGCCGCCGACCCGTTCGCTGAGGCGTTCGCGGCGCAGCTGCCGGCGCTCCCGCGCCCGCCTGAGGAGCACAGCGGCGACGATCAGGACGGCCGCTGCCGCGACGACGCCGATGACGATCGTGAGCGTTGTGGACATGTCCGGTTGCTACCCGCCTCGGGCAGTTGCGCAACCTCCCCGGTCCAAACGAGCTACGCGGCCACGGGAGCGGGGCGCCGCTCGGACAGCACCGCCCGGCCCCCGCTCGACGGCCGCACAGTGATGTTGCGCCGCCGGGCCACTTCAGACCCCTCGCCGGGATGGAGCTCGAGGGTGCGGAGGGCGGCGCGGAGGACGATCTTCATCTCCAGCATCGCGAAGCTGGCGCCGAGGCAGCGGCGGCGGCCGCCGCCGAAGGGGATCCAGGTGTAGGTGCCCGGCGGCTCGTCGAGGAAGCGCTCGGGGCGGAAGGAGTTGGGCTCCGGGTAGATCTCCGGGTCCTGGTGGATCAGGTAGCCGTTGGGGACCAGGCAGCACCCCTCCGGGTAGGCCCAGCCGCCCACTTCGACCGGTTTGGCGACGAGCCGCGGCGCGGCGTTGGGCAGCACCGGCCTGGTGCGCAGCGTCTCCTGGATCGTCGCCGTCAGGTAGGCGTCGTCGTCGCCCTCGATCTCCTCGACCAGGCGGGCCAGCACCCGCGGCTCGCGCGTGAGGCGCTCGAACGCCCAGGCGAGGGTCGTGGCGGTCGTCTCGTGGCCGGCGACGAGGAGCGTCAGCAGCTCGTCCCGGATCTCCTGCTCGCTCATCGGCGTGTCGTCCTCGTGGCGCGCCTCGAGCAGCATCGCCAGGACGTCGTTGCGCTCCGCGCCCGCCCCCTCGGCCCTGCGCTCGGCGATCAGCTCGAAGAGCAGCTCGTCGACCTCTTTCTGGTTGCGGACGAAGACCGCGAACGGGCCGACGCGTTCGAGGACCCGCGCCACCGCGCTGTCCTTCGGCGGCGGCATCAGGCTGATCGGCCGGTCGCCGAACTCGAGCATCTGCTGCAGCCGCCGCCGCAGCCCCTCGAAGCGCTCCCCGGGGTCGAGGCCGAAGACGGCGCGGAGGACGATCTTCAGGGTCAGGTCCTGCATCCGCGGGTGCAGCTCGACCGGCATGTCCCGCGGCAGCGCTTCCAGCTCCTCGACCGTCACCTCTTCCATCAGGCCGGCGAGCCGCTCCATCCGCTCGCCGTGGAAGGCCGGCAGCATCAGCTTGCGCTGCTCCATGTGCGCCCCTTCGTCGAGCAGGATCACCGAGTTGGTGCCGACGACCGGCTCGAGCACGCGCGCCCCCTCTCCCGGGCGCAGGACGTCGGGCGGCGAGGTGAAGACTTCCTTCACCTCGGCCGGGTCGGTCAGCATCACGAAGGGCGGGGCGGCCGGCAGCTTGATCGTGAAGCGCTTGCCGTAGCGCTCGCGGCACTGCAGCAGGAAGGCGAAGGGGCGCGTCCAGAACCCGACGGCCTGGAGCGCCGAGGGATAGGGGGGACCGGGCGGGAGGCCTGCGGGTCTCATTTCCTGCACCCGAGTATTCCAAAGTGGATAGGCTGCCGCCATGGCGGTAAAGCTTCATCGCTGTTCGGTCATGTGGGCCAAGATGGACGCCCACCCGTGCGCGCGGGTGGAAAAGGCGCTCGTGGAGCAGGGAATCGAGTACGAGGTGGTCAAGGGACCGCTGCGGCCGGGGAAGCGCGAGGACCTGAAGCGGATCTCGGGCCAGAGCAAGTACCCGACGATCGAGTTCGAGGACGGCAGCGCCTACCGCGAAGAATCGAAGGACATGGCCGCGAAGATCCGCGCCGGCAAGCTCTTCGAGGGGCAGGAGCCCCCGCCGCCCGCCGCCTGAAGTCGGGCCCTGCGTAACATCGTCGTCTGGACATGGGCCGCTTCAGGTTCCAGATCTCGGTCTCGCTCGACGGCTTCGTCGCCGGACCGAACCCGAGCGTCGAGAGCCCGCTGGGGGAAGGCGGCGAGCAGCTGCACGAGTGGGCGATCGAGCTGGAGGTGTGGCGCCGCTCGCACGGGCGCGAGGGCGGCGAGACCAACGCGAGCAGCGCCGTCATGGAGGAAGCGCTCGACAACGTCGGCGCCACGGTGATGGGCCGCAACATGTTCGGCGGCGGGCCGGGCCCCTGGGGCGAGGAGCCGTGGAACGGGTGGTGGGGCGGGGACCCGCCGTTCCACACCCCCGTCTTCGTCCTCACCCATCACGAGCGGGAGCCGCTGGAGATGGAGGGGGGCACCACCTTCACCTTCGTCACAGAGGGGATCGAGGCGGCGCTCGCGCAGGCCAGGGAGGCCGCCGGCGGCAAGGACATCTCGCTTGGCGGCGGCGCCGACGTCGCCCGGCAGTACCTGGCGGCGGGCCTCCTCGACGAGGTTAATCTCAGCGTCGTCCCCGTCCTGCTCGGCGGCGGCACGCGCCTCTTCGAGGACCTCCCCGCCGGCGTCGGCTTCGAGCAGGTCGAAGCGGTCGAAGCGCCCGGCGTCACCCACCTCAAGTACCGCGTCGCCGCCTAGGGCGACGACCGGAACCTCTAGACCTCTAGCCAGGTGCCTTTCGGGCCCAGGTTGTGGACCGGCGTCTTGCCGACCTTGCTCGTGCAGCCCCACGACTCGTGGATGTGACCGCAGACCGCCAGGCGCGGTTCCTTTTCCTCGATCGTGCGCAGCAGCGCGTGGCTGCCGAAATGATCGCCGGAGCCGCCCGAGTCGCAGTGGCCGTGGGGCGGCGAGTGCAGGACGAGGACCGCGTCTCGCGGGCAGAGGGTGAGCATCACGGCCGCCTTCTCCTCGTCGAGGTCGAAGCTCCACTCCCACGGCGTCACCGGGACGCCGGCGCCGAGGCCGAAGAACTCGACCCCCGCGATCGTCGTCACGCCCCCGTGCAGGACGGTTGCCGCGCTCCAGCCGGCAGTGGCCTCGCGCAGGGCGTCGTCGGTCTCGTTGTTGCCGGGGACCAGGACGGTCGGGGTTTCGATCGCCGAGAGGGCGTCGATCGTCTCCTCCAGGCCCTCGTGCATGGAGGCGAAATCGCCGGCGCCGATCACGACGTCGGCTTTCTCGGACATCTTGACCAGTTGCCCCGCCCGTTTCAGGTTGCGGTGCAGGTCACTGAAGGCAAGGAGTTTCACGCGCGCAACCTAGCGATTTTGTCGCTGCGCACGCGTCAGGCCCGGCGAAGTCGGCGCTGCAGGTCCGCCGGCGGGCAGGTTCGATAGTCTCGCCCGCGCTCATGCCCGACGTCTTCTGGATCGGTCTCGGCCTCGCCGGCTTCATCTTCCTCGCCGGCGTCTTCGCCGGTGCCCGCTCGAGCACCACCGGCCTCCGCACCGGCGCCGCAATCGGCGCCTATCTCGGCGTGATGCTGGCTTTCCCGCTGCTGGCCATCGGCCTGGCAACCAGCTAGTCGGCCCCCTTCGACGTTCTGCGCGGAGAAGCCGCACGAGGTTTTTTGTCCTATCAGGATAAAAAATTCACAAAACCGATACTTATGCTGTTCAAGCGGGTACCGATGCTGTATTACTCATAACAGCAGCTTCTTGTCATTACAGGAAGGGACGCCCTTGACCCAGACGACAGCGGTGCCAAGCCTCCGTCTACATGACGGAATCGAGATCCCGCAGCTCGGCTTCGGCGTCTTCCAGATTCCTCCGGCGGAGACCCAGGCCGCCGTCGAGCTGGCGCTTGAAGCAGGCTACAGGCACTTCGACACCGCCGCCGCCTATCGCAACGAGGAGGGGGTCGGCGCGGCTCTCGCCGCCTCGGGCCTGTCCCGCGAGGACTACTTCGTCACCACCAAGCTGTGGAACTCGCAGCAGGGTTACGACTCGACCATCGAGGCCTTTGAGGCCAGCCTCGAGCGACTCGGGCTCGACCATGTCGACCTCTACCTGATCCACTGGCCCGTCCCGACAGAGGGGCGGTTCCTCGAGACATGGGGGGCCTTCGAACAGATCCTCCGGGAGGAGGCGGCGCGCACGATCGGGGTCTCCAACTTCCGCATCGAGGATCTCGAACTGCTGATGCGGGAGATGGAGGTGCGGCCGGCGGTGAACCAGGTCGAGCTGCACCCGCGCCTGCAGCAGGCCAACCTGCGCGCCTGGCACGCCGAGCACGACATCGCCACCGAGACCTGGAGCCCGCTCACGCAGGGCGCGCTGTTCGACGAGACGATCGTCCGCGTGGCCGAGGGCCACGGCAAGACGCCTGCCCAGGTGATCCTGCGCTGGCACCTGCAGCTCGGCAACGTCGTCATCCCCAAGTCGGTGACGCCGGCGCGGATCCGCGAGAACATCGACGCCTTCGACTTCGAGCTCTCCAGCGAGGAGATGGCGGCGATCGAAGGCCTCGACAGCGATAGCCGGATCGGCCCCGACCCGGCCACGTTCGTAGCGCCTTGAGCCTGGGCCCACGTCGACGCTCCTCCTCGGCGTACAAGCTTTAGCGTTTCCAGAGCATTACTTGGCCGTACCGGTCTAACCTACGTCGCATTGCCCTCAAGAATTATTGAGTCGCGGTGACCGAGCTGGCGCAGAACCTGATCGACGCTCTTGCGCTCGGCAGCCTCTACGCGCTGATCGCGCTTGGGGTCACCTTGGTCTACACGGTGATGGGGATGATGAACTTCGCCCACGGCGAGTTCATCATGCTCGCCGCCTACGCCCTCTACGTTCTCGCCGGGCTGCCCTTCGCCGCCGCGCTGGCCGGGGCGCTGGCAACCGGGGTCCTGATCGCGATCGCGGCCGAGCGGGTCGCCTTCCGGCCGGTCCGCAACGCGGATCTGTCCGCCCAGCTCGTCACCTCGCTGGCGGTGGCGACGATCCTTCAGAGCGTCGTCACCGGCGCGGTCGACGCCCGCCCCCAGTCGGTTGCTACCCCTGGCGTGCTGAGCGAGTCGACGGAGCTCGGTGCCGTCTCGGTGCCCAACCTGGAGTTCCTCACCCTCGGCCTGACGGCGGTCGTCCTCGCCGGCCTCGGCTGGCTGCTCTACCGGACCCGCGCCGGGCTGGCGATGCGGGCGGCAGCGGAGAACTTCGAGATGGCGCGACTGCTCGGCGTGCGCGCGGACCGGGTGATCGCGCTGTCCTTCGCGATAAGCGGCGCGCTTGCCGCGGCGGTCGGGGTGCTCCTGGTGATGCAGACCGGACAGGTCTCGCCGACGATGGGCCTGACACCGGTGCTGATCGGCTTCGTCGCGGTTACGATCGGCGGCTTCGGCAGGATGGTCGGCGCGGTGCTCGGCGGACTGCTGCTCGGCATCGCCTCCTCCCTGCTCGGGGCCTACCTGCCGGCGGGCCTGGTGCCCTTCCGCGACGCGATCGTCTTCAGCCTGCCGGTTGCGATCCTGATCTTCCGGCCGCGGGGCCTGCTCGGCGCCGCAACCGGTGAGGCAAGGGTGTGAACGGCGTGCGACTGCGCTCACGTTCCTCGCTTGCCGTCTCGCTGCTGGCTCCGCTCACGCTGGTCGCTATCGCAGTGGCGATCGGCGCCAGCGGCACTCCCTCCCTGCGGGGCACCGTGACGACGATCCTCTGCAGCCTGATCGTCGTCCTCGGCCTGCAGGTCTTCATCGGCAACAGCGGCGTCTACTCGTTCGGGCAGCTCGGCTTCGCCAGCGTCGGCGCCTACGCCGGCGCGCTGCTGACGCTGCCGGCCGCCTTCGCCGCGCTGCAGACACCCGGGCTCCCCGACCTGATCGCCACGGCTCAGCTCGGTGCGCTGCCCTCGACCCTGATTGCGGCCGTGGCCTGCGGCCTGCTGGCAGCGGTAGTCGGGCTGCCGCTGATGCGGACCTCGACCCTGGCGATTCCGATCTCGACCTTCGCCTTCCTGATCGTCGTCTACAACGTGCTCGCCAACTGGGACGCGGTAAGCGGTGGCAGCAGCGGGTTGGTCAGCATCCCGAGGACGACCGGCGTCGAGTCCGCCGGCCTCTGGGCTGCCGCGGCCGTCGTCGTGGCGCTCGCCTTCAAATGGTCGTCGCGCGGCTACCGGTTGCAGGCCACCCGCGAGGACGAGGTAGCCGCCCGTTCGCTGGGGATCAACGTGACCGGCGAGCGACTGGTCGCATTCGTGCTCAGCGGGATGCTGTGCGGGATCGGCGGCGCGCTGGCGGTGCACCAGTCCGGTGTTCTCGACCCCGCCACCTTCTACTTCGCCGCGACGGTGACGACGGTGACGATGCTGGTGCTCGGCGGTGCCCGCAGCGTCTTTGGCGCGGTGCTGGGGGCGATCGCGGTGGCGAGCGTGAACGAGGTGCTGCGGGGCGTCGAAGACGGGGCCGATCTCCTCGGCCTCCTCTCGATCGGCGAGACGCCGGGACTGGCCGCGATCGGCGTCGGCCTGATCCTGCTGGCGGCGATCGTCGCCATGCCGGACGGGCTCACCGGTGGGCGCGAGGCGGGCGAGCTGGCCTGGCTCGGTCGCTTGCTGGGCCGGAGCCTGCCCCGCAATCGAGGGGCGAAGCCGCCCTGGCCTGATGCTAAGGCCGCCGCCGAGATGGTGAAGGCCGAGCGTGCCCGCCCCGGCTCGCTCCGTGCCGAGGGAATCTCAGTGGCGTTCGGCGGCCTGCGGGTTCTCCGCGGGGTCGACCTGACGCTGCGGCGCGGCGAGGCGCTCGGCCTGATCGGGCCGAACGGCGCCGGAAAGACGACGCTGGTCAACGTCCTCAGCGGTTTCCTCGCGCCCGACGCGGGCACGGTCAGGCTGGACGGCGCCGACGTCGGCGGTCGCTCCCCGGCCCGCCTGGCCCGCATCGGCCTTGGCCGCACCTTCCAGGCGGCCCTTCCCTTTCCGCATCTGAGTGGCTTGGAGAGCGCCGCCGTCGGCGCGATGGGAGTCGGCGTTGCCAAGCGAGAGGCCGTCGCCCTCGCCGCGGACGTCCTGGCGCGCCTCGGAATGGGCGAGCAGGCGGCGCTTCCGGCGGGCTCGCTGCCACCGGCGAGCCAGCGCCTGCTTGGAGTGGCCCGCGCCCTCGCCGCCGGGCCTCGCTACCTGCTGCTCGACGAGCCCGCCGCCGGGTTGAGCGAGGCCGAGGCCGAGGAGCTGGTCGCGATCCTGCGGGGCGTGCTCGAGGACTTCGGTTGCGGAATCCTCCTGATCGAGCACGAGATGAGCGTGGTGATGGGCCTCTGCCCGCGGGTCCAGGTGATCGACGACGGGGTCACGTTGCGGATCGGCTCGCCGACGGAGGTCCAGGCCGACCCGGCGGTGGTCGAGGCCTACCTGGGCAGTTCCTACCTGGCGGTGGCAGGTGCTTGAGCTGCGCCAGGTCAAGGTTGCCTACGGCGGCGTGGAGGTCGTGCACGGCGTCGATCTCAGGCTCGCCGAGGGAGAGGTCGTGGGAATGATCGGGCCGAACGGGGCCGGCAAGAGCTCGGTGCTGCGAGCGATCTGCGGCCTGACGCCGCCGAGCTCGGGCGAGGTGTCCTTCGAAGGCCGCGTCGTCACTGGGATGGCGCCGGAGCGGATCGCGCGGCTCGGGCTTGCGCTCGTCCCCGAGGGGCGCCACGTCTTCAAGACGCTGACGGTGGCGGAGAACCTGCGTTTGGGCGAGTGGAGAAACGGCGAGAGCGCCGCTGTCATGAAGCAGGCGCTGGAGCGCTTCCCGATCCTGCGCGAGCGGGCCGGGGAGGAGGCCGACCGGCTCTCAGGTGGCGAGCAGCAGCAACTGGCGATTGCCCGCGCGTTGCTTGGCCGGCCGAGGCTGCTGATCCTCGACGAGCCGTCGCTCGGGCTGGCACCCAAGACGATCGACCTGATCTACGAGCTTCTGGAGGGCCTGCGCGAGGAAGGGACGACGATGCTTCTGGTGGAGCAGAACGCGGCGCGGACGATCGACTTCTGCGACCGCTGCCTCGTGCTCAGCGGCGGCAGGGTCCGCGCGCAGGGCGGGCGCGATGAGCTGCAGGGCGATTCCGACCTGCAGCGTGCCTACATGGGAGGACAGCCGTGAACGAAGTGACCAAACCGGAGGAGGGACGATGAACGAGCACCTGAACGAAAAGCACCTGAACGGAGCCCCGAGCAGCGAGGAGCTCTCGCGGGCGCTGCGACGCTGCTGGCAACCGGTGGCGAGAATCCAAGACTTGGAGCAAGGCCCGCAGCGAGCGGTCCTGCTCGGCGAGGCCCTTGCGGTCTTCCTGACCGAGAGCGGTGAGCCGGCGGTGGTCTCCGACCGCTGCGCCCACCGCGGCGCCTCGCTTTCGATGGGCGAGGTGAAGGGCGAGGGCATCCAGTGCCCCTACCACGGCTGGGAGTGGGACAGCGGCGACGGCGCCTGCACGCGCATCCCCTCGCTGGAAGATCAGGCCCAGATTCCCCCGCGGGCCCGGATCGCTGCCTTCCCCGCACGCGAGCAGTGGGGCCTGGTCTGGACGACGCTGGAAGAGCCGCTCGGCGAGCCGCCGAGCGTGCCCTGGTTCGACCCCGATCGGCAGAGGCTTGCCTACGGCACGCCGTTCGAGCTGCCGGTCGCGATGGGGGTGGCGATCGAGAACTTCCGCGACGTCGCACACTTCGCCTTCGTGCACCGAGCAACGCTTGGCGACGTCGCAGAGGTGGTGGAGCCGCTTCCAGTCGAGCGCGACGGGCTCGAGGTGACGATGCGCCGTGAGATGCCGACCGGCGAAGGCGGGGACGGGACCTGGGACTCGCTGCGCGAAGGGCACAACCACGTCATCGCTCCCAACTTCACCTCGATCCGGATGTTCATGACGAAGGGCGAACGCTGCCTGGTGCACGCGGCGCGGGCGATCAGCGCAACCGAGTCGGTGCACTACTGGATCGAGGGGCTGAGCGAGGACTTCGACGAGCTCACCGTCGAGGAGGTGATCGACTCCGAGGAAAGCCTCTACGCCGAGGACCGCCGGATCATGGAGGCGATCGAGCCGCCCGAGCTTCCACTCGCCCTGGACATCGAGGTCCACACTCTCGCCGACCGCTTCGCGCTCGCCTACCGGGAGGCCTGCTCGGAGTTCGTGCGGCGGGCGCTGGCGGGGCGCTCTCTTCAGCCGAGCTCGAAGGCGAGCTGAGCACCGTCGGCGCGGTAGAAGAAGCGGGCGAACTCGAGTGGGCGCTCTCCGGCCGAGTCGTTCGCCCGGCCGAACTGGACGAGGCGCCCCATCAGAGCCGGGTCTCCGGCCGAGGCTCCGACTTGGGAAGACCCCCACTCCCCGAAGAAGGTGTGCTCGATCGCAACGGTGGCGCGGGTGAGGTCAGGTGGCACGCTTGGCTTTGACGGCCTTCCCCGGGTCTTGAGTGCCTGGGCGGCGGGAAGCACCCAGGGGACGAGCATGACCGAGGAGTAAGAGTCGATGAGGCAGACCGACGGCTTGCCGGCGTCGATGAGCGCGGTGACGTGGGCGATCGGCGTTCGCTGGTCCTCGATCTCGAGGTAGTGCGACACGACGCGGTCGGGCTGGCGCTTGCGTGCGCTGAGCACGGTGATCACCTGTGGGTCGTTGCACTCGGACGACAACTTGACCAACCCGGTTGCCTGGATTTGGGGTCGCGGCGGGGCAACGAAGGCACCCGATCCCTTGACCCGGACGATGGCGCCGTCGCCGACGAGGAGCTCGAGCGCCGGCCTGATCACCGCGCGGGAGACGCCGAACTCTTCTTCGATCTCGCGTTCGGAGGCAAAGCGGGCCCCGGCCTGCCAGTCCCCGACCTCCAGCACCGCCTTCAGGGTCGCGGCAAGTTGGAAGTAGAGCGGTACGTCGCTGCTTCGATCGAGCTTGGCGCAACCCGCTAGGGGAATCTCGGATGATTGTTTGGGTCGGCCCCGAACAGGCTCGGTGGGCTTGACCATTCGAGTGTTGAGGATACCTTTAGACAGTTACTTCTACGCAGCCTTGGGATTTTCTTTGGGTTGGGGTGACCCCGCTAGTCCCCATACTGAGGTATGAAGTCTGGTGTGAGTTCGGTCACCAGTTTCGGCTCGCCGTTCGCGAACACGTAGATCGGCCAGCTGCCGTTTGTGAAGTGGCTGTCCTCGGTGTAGCCGATCTTGCCGATGACGGTCCGGTGAGGCCGGGCCTCGAGAGCGTCGGCGAGGACGTTTCCGTCGATGCTGCCCGTCTCTTCGATCGCCTCGACTATCAGCTGGCCGGCGGCGTAGGCCGAGAGGAGGACGCTGGAGACGTCGGTTTCGACCCCGGCGCGTTCGAGCTTCTCGAACAGCTTCGCCGCCGCCTGGTCGGGGGGATCGTAGGCCGAGCCGTTCAGGGGGACGTAGATGTCCTCGGTATTGGAGATGCCCTTCAGCCAGTAGGTGCCGTCGAAGGTGCCGGCCGCCATGATCGGGACGTCGATGCCGGCGGCGCGGATCTGCTTGATTGCGGCCGCGCCGCCCGGAGGATAGGAGCACATCATCACCGCGTCGGCGTCGGATTTCTTCAGCTGGCTGATCTGGCTGGCGACCGACGCGTCTTCGTTCTTGAAGTCGGCCGAGCCGGAGATGGTGCCGCCGAGGCGCTCCCAGGCCTGCTGAAAGCCGGAGCAGTCGGCCTTGCCGTAGATGATCGCCGTGTCGCGGAAGAGGAACGGCCGCTCGATCCCCCGCTGGCGCAGGAAGCTGGCGCTGGCGCTCGCCTCGCTGAGCACGCTGGGGTAGGCGCTGAAGGAGAGCCGGCCGGTGGTGGGCGGGCCGAAGCCGGGTTCGTTGGCGGAGAGGCTGAAGTTGAGCAGGTCGTTTTCTTCGGCGGCCGGCGTCGCTGCGGTGGCGGTGAACGCCTCGCCGCTGAGCAGCAGCACGTCGGCTCCCTTTTCGACTGCCTGCTGGGCGGCGATCGGGGCCTGCTGGGGGTCGGAGCGGTTGTCGGTCTGGATGACCCGGAGCTTGCTGCCGTCTATGCCGCCTCTGGCGTTGACTTCGTCGACGAGCTGTTCGACGGCGACGATGCTGGCGTCATATGGCTCGAGGTAGCCGCTCTTGGCGATCGCGGCGCCGAGCGTGATCGTCTCCGGTAGCCCGGTCGAGGTGGAGGAACTGGTCGAATCGCCATCGCCGCCGCACCCGGCCAGGAGGCAGAGTGTGAGCGCAAGGGAGAGGAACGCAGCTGGCTTCATATGGGTATTTAGGCTGACCGACAAAGAAACGGAAGTCAGCCACTTTAGTTGCTTTTACCAACACTGGAGGCGCCGTCAGCCAAGTTCAGGCTGCGGGTGGCGGACCTGGTGACGACCCTCGCCGTAGCTGCGCGTCTCGTAGGCGATCATCGCCCAAATCAGGACGTTTGCGACGGCGAGGGCGGCGAGGGCGGGCATCTCGGTCGCGACCGGGACGAGGAGAAGGAGGACCAGCGCCAGCAGCAGCCGCTGGCGGTTGATCGTGTGGATGTGGCGGTAGCGGAAGGTGACGTGGCCGAGCAGGTAGAGAGCGAGCCCGCCGAGCAGGGCGAAGGCGAGGACCGCGTCGAGGTGGGCGTCGAAGTGGCCGATCGTCTTCTTCAGGCCGAGGGCGACGAGCACGATTCCGGCGACCATCAGCAGGTGCAGGTAGGAGTAGGAGTCGCGCGCCATCTCGTTGCGGACCCTGCCCGGCTCGGCCTCGGCGAGCCGCCTCGCGGCGACGATTGCGACGACGTCGAAGTAGATCCACCACATCGCCGCGGTGAGGGCCACGCCGAGCACCGCTGCGGCGCCGATCCCAAGCGTGAGCTCGTGCTCGGCGCCGAGGCCGATCGCGACGATCGACTCGCCGAGGGCGATGATCACGATCAGCCCGTGGCGCTCGGCGAAGTGCTCGGGGACGAGCTTCCAGCCTTCCGCGCCGAAGAAGTAGGGGCCGCCCATGTCGAGGAGGAGGGCGAGTGCCCACAGGGATCCCTGCGCGAGGCCGTCGAACAGCGAGGCCGTCGCCAGCAGTGCGACGGCCACGGCTGTGCTGCCGGCCAGGGCCAGGACCGAGTGCCGCAGCGCGTCGTCCTCGGGGCTGGCGAGCATGAAGAGGGCGATGTGGGCGGTGCGGACGAGGCCGTAGATCAGGGCGAAGGCGAGCCCGAGGTCGCCGAACGCTTCCGGCACGCAGAGCGAGACGAGCAGGAGGGCCGCGATCGCGCCGAAGATCACCAGCCGCACCGCGCCCTCCTCGGGGTCGATCACGCTGGTCAGCCAGGAGTACCCGGTCCACGACCACCAGAGCATTCCCAGCACCAGCAGCCCCTGGACCAGCCCCTCCCAGGTCGGGTGGTCCGCCATCAGCGCCGTGCACTGGGTCAGCGCGAGGACGAAGACGAGGTCGAAGAAGAGCTCCAGCGGGGTGACCCGCTCCCCTTCGCGCAGCCTCGCCGTCAGGCGCGAGGAGCGGGTCTGGTCGCCGGTGGCCATCGCAGCCATCTTCGCAAGCGTCGCGCCCGGCCTCTCCCGTTCCGGTGCGCCTTTGCCCCGTCATAGGGGGATAAGGCGCACCGGAAGCCGGGGGGTCAGGTGTCTTCGGCGTGGTACTGGGCGAGCAGCGCCTGCTCTTCGTCCCGCTTCGGGAAGCGGAAGAAGACGAGCGCCGCGCCGAGCAGGATCGCGACGATGCCGGCGGTGTAGGCCCACTCGTCTCCCTGCAGGAAGGAGGCCTTGGCGGCGGCGACGATCTGGTCGCTGTACTGGGGGTACTGGGCGGCGGTGTCGGCAGCGCTGGAGAAGGACTTGGTCAGCTCGCCTTCGACCTCCTCGGTGACCTTGCTCGCTTCCGGGAAGGAGGCGATCGCGGCGCCGGCTGCGGCGGCGTAGCCGGCCGTGAGCAGGGCGCCGAAGATCGACTGCATGATCGCCCCGCCGAGGTCGCGCTGCAGGTCCGCCGTGCCCGAGGCCATGCCGGCGCGCTTCACGGGCACCGAGCCGGTCAGCGAGTGGGACGCCGGGGTGCCGGCGAAGCCGACGCCGATCCCGATGAAGGCGTAGCCGAGCGCCACCTTCCAGTAGGAGATGTCTTCCCTCCAGAGCAGCAGCATGGTGAGGAAGCCGAGCACGCAGAAGGCGTAGCCGACGAGCAGGGTGAAGCGGGCGCCGCGGGCCTCGACCAGCTTCGCCGAGCGGGGCGCGACGACGACCATCAATGCCGCCGCCGGCAGGATCGCCAGGCCGGAGTCGAGGGTCGAGTAGTCGAGCACGTTCTGGAGGAACTGCTGGCCGATGAACATCGCCCCCATCAGCGAGCCGAAGACGATGATCCCGGCGCAGGCGGCGACCCAGAAGACGCGCCGCTTGGCGACCTCGAGGTCGTAGAGAGGCGACGGCGCCCGGCGCTGGCGGAGGACGAAGGCGCCGGTGGCCGCCAGGGCGACGAGCCCGAGCCCGATCGCCAGCGCGCCCATGCCCGGGACCGGTGCCAGGTTGATCCCCAGCACCAGAGCCGCGACCAAGAGGACCGAGAGGATGCCGCCGAGGTTGTCGACGGGCTCGGTGCTCTCGTTGACGTGGGCGGGAACGTAGCGCCAGGCGAGGAAGAGCGCGAGCGCCGCCAGCGGCAGGGTGACGAGGAAGACCGAGCCCCAGTCGAACCGCTCCAGCAGCGCCCCGGAGAGCAGCGGCCCGAGCGAGGCGATGGCGCCGCCGATCGCCGACCAGAGCGCGATCGAGCGGGTCCGGTCCTCGCCCGCCCACAGCGCAGTGATCAGCGCCAGCGTGGTCGGGAACGCCATCCCGGCGGCGACTCCGCCGAGCACGCGGGCGACGAAGAGGACCCCGTCGGAGGGGGCGAAGCCGGCCAGCAGCGAGGCCGGGATCGAGAGGCCCATGCCGAGCAGCAGCATCGCCTTGCGCCCGTAGCGGTCGCCGAGGGCCCCCAGGTAGAGGACCGAGGTCGCCAGGCCCAGCGAGTAGCCGACGGCGATCAGGTTGAGGGTCGTCTGGCTGGAGCCGAAGGCCTTGCCGATGTCGGGCAGGGCGACGTTGGCGACCGCCAGGTTGAGGTTGGCGACAGCGGCGACGAGGATCAGCGCGGTGAGGACGATCCCGGCGCGCTCGGGGCTGCTCGACTCCATCGCGCCGCAACCTACCCCAGCCACCCGTCCTCGGGAGATAGTGTCCCGCGCCGATGGCGGACGAGCGCAAGCGCCCAGAGGCGCCCCGCACGGAGAAGGTCCTGCCGGGCATCTGGCGGCTGCGGCTGCCGCTGCCCTGGCCGGGGGTGCCCCACGGCAACGTCTGGGCCGTTGCCGCCGACGGCGGCATCGTCCTCTTCGACACCGGGATCGGCGGCAAGGGGCGGATGCGCCAGTTCGACCTCGCCCTCGCCCAGGCCGGCTTCGGGCTCGAGGACGTGCGGCTGCTCGTCTGCACCCACTCCCACACCGACCACTACGGGCTGGCTGCCCCGATCGTAGAGGGCGCCGACTGCGAGCTATGGATGCACCCGGCCTGGGAACACGTGCGCCTGCTCGCCGACGACCCAGCGGCCGCCCTGGAGCAGCGCCTGGAGGTGGCGCGGCAGAGCGGCGTGCCCGCCGCGGCGCTGGAGCGCTACCGCGAGTCCCGCAGCGAGGACGAGGAGACCGGCATCGACGCGATCGTCGAGCCCGACCGCGACCTGCTGCCCGGGATCGAGGTCGAGACCGACCTCGGCACCTGGCAGGTGCACGAGACGCCGGGGCACGCCCCTTCCCACGTCTGCCTGCACCAGCCGGGGCGCAAGCTGCTGATCTCCGGCGACCACCTGCTCGGCCGCACGGTGCTCTTCTTCGACCACGGCCACAGCCCCGACCCCGTGGGCGAGTTCATCCGCGGCCTCGACGAGATCGAGCCGCTCGACGTCGACCTCTGCCTTCCCGGGCACGGCCGGCCCTTCCGCGATCCTGGCGCCAAGATCGCCGAGGCGAGGCGGCAGGTCGACGAGCTGGTCGGCAAGGTGCGCGACTCGCTCGCCGCGGGGGAGAAGCCTGCCTTCGAGGTGGTGGGGGACATCGTCGGCGCCGAGAACGTCAACACTCCGGTCAGCGCCTGGGTCCTTCAGATCGTCCTCTCCTGCCTCGACCACCTGGCGATCCTGGGCGAGGTCGAGAAGGTGGAGGGGACGGATCCGCAGCGCTGGAAGCTCGCGTAGGGAGCGCCGTCCAGCGCTCCTATAGCCTTCGGCGCCGTGGCCAGCTTCACTTTCACGCGAGAGGTTGCGGCGCCGGCCGAGGTCGTCTTCGAGGTGCTTACCGACCATCGGCGGTATTCGGAGCTCACGCCGTTGCGGAAGTCTGTGCTGGAGCGGGAGGGGGACCCTGCGCCCAATGGCGTTGGGGCGATTCGGAAGCTGACGGCCGTGGGGCCGGCGCTGCGGGAGGAAGTGATCGCCTATGAGGCTCCCAGCCGCTTCTCTTACACCCTTCTTTCCGGCCTCCCGGTTCGCGACCATGTCGGGACCGTGGAGCTGACGCCGAACGGCAGCGGGACGACGATGGTCTACGCGGTGCGCACCCACCCGACCGTGCCCGTCGTCGGCGCGGTCGTGGTCGCGGCCGTCAAGCAGGGGGTCAAGGGGCTGGTCGACGGGGTCGTTGCCGAGTCCGAGCGGCGCGCTGCGGGCGGAGGTTGAACGGGCGCGGATGAGCCCGCGCGTCGACGAGAAGGAGCTGAGGCGGCGCGCCGTCGAGGGCGTCCGCGACGAGGTGGAGGCCTTCGGCAGCGGCGCGCCGGACTCGGTCCTGATCCGGCGCGAGGGCCTGACCGCCTCGGTGGTCCCGGCTTCCCCCCAGCGCTCGCTCTTCAACGGGGTCTTCTACACCGACCCGGCCGCGCTGGCCGCGGAGCTCGACATGCTGGAAGCTCTCTACGACTCCCGCGGGGTGCGGGCCTGGACGGTCTGGGTCCCCGACTCCGACCGAGAGACCGCCCGCCTCCTCGCCTCCCGCGGCCACGCCCTCGACGCCGAGCCGCGGGCGATGGCGATGGAGCTGGCCGACCTCGGCGACGTCCCGCCGGCGCCCGCCGGCGTCGACCCGGGGTCGCTCGGCGCTGCCGCCTGCGCCGAGCTCAACGACCTCGCCTATGGCTATGGCCCTGACGGCTTCCGCGCCGGCCTCGCCGGCGAGACGTCGATCCGCTGGCACGGCGCCCTAGCGGGGGAGGAGCCCCTCGGCTGCGTCGGCACGATCGAGGTCGGCGAGGACTGCTGCGTCACCGGCGTCGCCACTCCCCCGGAGCACCGGGGCCGCGGGATCGCGAGCTGGCTCATGCAGCGCGCCCTCGCCGAGGCTCGCGAGCGGGGCCTGACCACCGCCTCGCTGCAGGCCACCCGCGCCGGGGCCCCGATCTACGAACGCCTCGGATTCCGCGACCTCGGCTTCATCGAGATGTGGGAGCTGCGCCGCTGAAGGGCTTCTGGAGAACGGCGCTGGTGGGCGCTTGGGGCGCCGTCAGCCATTTCTGGCACACGCGGCGCGGGATCGCCGTCGGGCTCATCGCCGCCGGCGTGCTCGCGGTCTCCGCGGCCGCATTCCTCGCCTACCAGGTGCTGAAGCGCCCGCCCGACGTCCACAACTCCAGCGTCGCCTTCAAGCCGCAGAAGCCGCCGAAGCCGAAGGCGAGGACGGTCAACTGGCCGCTCTTCGGCCTCAACCCCGCTCGCACCCGCTTCCTGCCGGCCAAGGGCCTGAAGCCGCCCTTCCGCAAGCTCTGGCGCTACAAGGACAGGCCGCTGCTCGAGTTCCCCCCGATCTTCGTCGGCGGCAAGCTCTACTTCGTCGACAACAACGGCAACGCCGTCGCCCTCGACGCCGACACCGGCAAGGAGCTGTGGCGGCGCAGCGTCGGCCGCCTCAACGCCTCCTCGCCCGCTTACTACAAACACCGCCTCTACATCGTCAACCTCGTGCCGGGCCACGTCGTCAAGCTCGACGCGAAGACCGGCAAGACGATCTGGAAGCGCTCGCTGCCGGGCCGGGTCGAGTCCTCACCGGTCGTGATCGACCGCACCGTCTACTTCGGCTGCGAGGACGGCAACCTCTACGCGCTGAGCACGGTCAGCGGCGACGTGCGCTGGGCGACGAGCCTCGGCGGCCCGGTCAAGTCCGCCCCCGCCTACTACGGCGGCACCCTCTACGTCGGCGACTACGGCGGCTACATGAACGCGGTCGACGCCAAGACCGGCCGGATCAAGTGGCAGGCCTCGTCGCTGGGATCGGGCTTCGGCACCTCCGGGGCCTTCTACTCGACGCCCGCCGTCGCCTTCGGCCGCGTCTACGCGGGCAACAACGACAGCCGCGTCTACAGCTTCTCCCGCAGGGACGGCACCCTCGCCTGGACCTACTCGACCGGGGGCTACGCCTACTCCGGCCCCGCCGTCGCCAACACCCGTCACAGCCCGCCGACTGTCTACATCGGCTCCTTCGACGGCAACGTCTACGCGCTCGACGCCAAGGACGGCAGCGTGCGCTGGAGCCGCTCCGCCGGCGGCCAGGTGATCGGCTCGCTCTCGGCGGTGGGCGAGATCGTCTACGCCGCCGAGTTCACCCACACCTCGACCAGCGGCTACATGATGCGCAGCGGCCGGCGCGTCTTCCGCTACCGCCGCGGCACCTACTCGCCGGTGATCTCCGACGGGCGCCGCATCTACCTCACCGGCTACTCGAGCATCACCGCGCTGAAGCCCTACAGGTACAGGGCGAAGGTCGCGGGGCGGATCGAGGCGCCAGCGGTCAAGTCCGCTAAGCCTTCGGCGTCAGGCCGCCGGGCGGAGGGGGCGGGGCAACGGGGAAATTAGGGGCGAAGTGGGGGATGCGGGGGTGGTGCAGCCAGCGGTCGAGGACGGCGAGGCTGGAGGGGTAGTTTTGGATCCGGTAGGAGCTGGAGGAGCCGAAGTCCTGGTAGTAGACGAGCATCTTGCAGCGGCGGTGGCGGTCCACCCAGGTGAGCAAGCGTCGCACGAAGCGCGGGTCGTCGGCGCCGACCACGCCCCACTCGGGCAGGGCGAACGGCTTGCTGTCATAGCGCCGGTAGAGGCCGGCAAGCGCTTTCCAGTCCTGGTTGTCGGAGTAGAGGTCGGTGCCGACCCAGTCGACCCACTCCTCGCCGGGGTAGAAGTGGCGCGGGCGGTTCTGGGGGACGGTCGGCGAACCGGCCGGCAGCACGCTCCAGATCACCGCGATCGGCGCCCGCGGCAGGCCGGCCTGGGAGCTCCTCAACGGCGGCACGCCGGCTTCGGCCAGGCGCCTGTTGACCTGGCGTCGCTTGCCGCCGCCGTGCAGGATCACGTACATGCGGCGGAAGGCGAGGCGGTACCAGCGGGGCTTGTGGGCGGCGTCGCGGGCCTTGCCCTCGCAGTCGTATGAGGCGTAGACGTTGAGGCAGCGGTTGGGCTCGCCCAGCGGTCGCAGGTAGGCGGGCATCTTCTTCTCCCAGAAGAGCCGGTTGAGCCGGATCAGGTAGTCGTCGCCATAGCCCTGGGCGATCGAGCGCGGGCTGATCAGCTCGTGGCCGTCGCCCGGGTCGGCGGTGGTGAAGTGCAAGACCGGGCGGGCCCGCGCCTCCTGCCAGCGTTCGATCGACTCGGGGAAGTCGGAGCCCCAGGTGCGGAAGGTCTCGATCAGCGCCGGGTGCTTGCGCAGGTCGCGGCTGAACTGGCCGAAATCGGCCGAGTCCCCGGTGTCGCTGACCCCGAAGAAGATCTTCTTGCCGCGCGGCAGCAGCGCGCCGGCCTCGGCGCCGGCCGCCCCGGCCAGGCCGACCAGGACCGCGGCCAGCGCGATCAGCGCGGTTGGCTTTCGCGTTCGGTGCATGCGTCCGAGCCTGATTCGACCATCTGGGTGGCGGTCCCTGCCCACCGGCGAGCCTGAATCGGAGGTGTGGTTGACACTTGGCCCGCCGGTGGGAGAGACGTTCTGGCCCTAACACTCGGGCGCGGCGATCGATCCGCTGCCGGCGACGATCTCGAGCACGTCGGCGCCGTGCTTGGCGATGAAGCTGGGGCCGACGCCGCGGATCGCGGCGAGGCCCCGCTCGTCGGCGGGGCGAGTGGCGGCGATCGCGGTCAGCGTGGTGTTGTGGGCGACGGTGTAGGCGGGCTTGCCCTCGGCGGCCTTCAGCCGCCAGGCTTTCAGCTGCTCGAACAGGGGCGCGTCGGCCTCGGAGAGGTCGACGGGAGCCGCCGCCGCGGCCTTCGCCCGCCGCGGCGGGCGCACGGCGATCGTCTCTGGGTCGGGCAGCCACTCGACCGGGTCGCAGAAGTCGCAGCAGCGGTCCAGCGGCCGGCCCGCCTCGCGGTCGCCGAAGTGGTCGAGGACGCTGCGCCGGCGGCAGCGCTCGGAGTAGACGAACGACTTGATCGTGCGGTAGTCGCGCCAACCGCGCTCCCGCGCGATCGCCAGCTCGGGATCGCCGCTGCGCTGCTCGTTGAAGCGGACCAGCCGGCCCAGGTCCGCTTTCATCGCGAGGAGGACCGCCCGCGCCGACAGCCCGTCGCGCCCCGCCCTGCCGGCCTCCTGGTAGTAGGCCTCGAGGCTGGTCGGGATCGTCATGTGCCAGACCGAGCGCACGTCGGCCTTGTCGACCCCCATGCCGAAGGCGTTGGTGGCGACGACGACCTCGGCCTCGCCGCCCATGAAGCTCGCCTGGGCGGCGCTGCGCCCCTCGGCCTCGATCCCGGCGTGGTAGGCCAGCGCCCGCAGCCCCCGCTCGCGCAGGTGCTGGGCTAGCTCGTCGGTGTCGCGCCGGGTGCCGCAGTAGACGATCGCCGGCCGGTTGGCCGGGTCGCCCAGCCCGGCCTCGAGCAGGGCCAGGCGCCGCGCCTTGGAGCCCTTTCCCTCCAGCGGCACGACGTCGAAGGAGAGGTTGGGCCGGTCGAACCCAGAGCGCACCTGGAGCGGCTCGCGCAGGCCGAAGCGGGCGACGATCTCGGCCGCCACGGCCTTGGTCGCCGTCGCCGTGCAGGCCATCACGGTCGGGCGCCCGAGCCGCTCGGCGATCTCCGGCAGGCGCAGGTAGTCGGGGCGGAAGTCGTGCCCCCACTCCGAGACGCAGTGCGCCTCGTCGACTGCGAGCAGGTCGACTCGCCGCTGGGAGAGCGCGTCGAGGAACACGGTCGAGGCGAAGCGCTCCGGCGAGCAGTAGACGATCCGGGCCGCTCCGCCGCGGACCTGGTCGAGCGCCGCCCGCGCCGCCTCGGCGCTCATCCCCGAGGAGATCATCGCCACCGGGTGCCCGGCCGCGGTCAGCCGCTGCCACTGGTCCTCGATCAGCGCGATCAGCGGGCTGACCACGATCGTCAAATCCTCGGTCGCCAATCCAGGCAGTTGGTAGCAGAGGCTCTTGCCGCCGCCGGTCGGCATCACGATCAGCGAGTCCCGCCCCTGCAGCGCGGCCTCTACGGCCTCCCGCTGCCCGGGCCGCCAGCTGGAGAAGCCGAGCCGCTCGAGCAGCTCGTCCGCGCGTGTGCCGGTCGTGAGCATCCAGCGAGGCTATGCGCCGGGGTGGATGTCGCGCGAGGCTGCCTGAGGACTTTGCGGAAAAGGCGATTGCGGTTTGGATTCCCGCACAGAGGGCACTAGGAGAGTTCCTCGATGTAAAGGAGGTAACGATGTCAACCCTTGCAATCGTCGCCATAGTCGTCGGCGCCCTGATCGTCCTCGCGATCGTGATCTCGGTCGCGCGCCGCCAGCGCAGCCGCCGCGAGCTCGGTCACATGCAGTCCGACGCGACCCGTGACGACGCGCGCCACCATCGCGAGAGGGCGGAGGAGCGGCGCACCGAGGCCGCAATCGCCGAGGAGCGGGCAAAGCGGGCGCAGGTCGAGGCGGAGCTCGACGAGGAGCGCGCCGAACAGCGCGAGCGGGAGCTGGGCAGGCACTAACAGCAGGAGATAAGGAGGAGAAGGAGAGAGATGGCTGAGAAAACGAAAGCGAAAGCGCGCCAGAAACCCAAACCTCGTTCGCGCGGCTCTACCGGCAAATCGAGCACGGCGAGATCGCGCAAAACGACCACGGGCGCTTCCCGCAGCCGCAGCAAAGCGTCGTCGAACGGGTCCGGACGGATCGACACCGCCCGGCACGCGGTCGAGGAGACGGCAAAGGACGCCGGCCACGCGGTCGGCGGTGCGGTCAGCAAGGCGAAGGTGCCGCTCGTGGCCGGTGGCGCAGCGCTTGCCGGCGCAGCCGGAGGGCTCATGCTCGGTGCCCGTCAGGCCCGTCGCCACGGGATCGGGGCAAAGGCGCTCTCGCGTCGTCCCCAGGTCAAGGTCCGCTCGCAGGACCTCGCCAAGGCGGCGAAGGAGGTCGGGAGCTTCGGCGCCCAGATGGGCCGGCTCGCCACCGAGTTGCAGCAGACGCGCGAAGCGGCCGGCAACGGCAAGCATCGCTCGCCGGTGGAGGTGGTCCTGGAGGGCCTGACGGCGAGGCGCTCGGGCAGCTGACTTCCATGGCCCTGGCTGCCTAAGGCAGCCAGGGCTCCGACCACTGGCAGATGCCGCGGGTCAGCTTCTCGGCCTCGGCCGGGCCCCAGGTCCCCGGCGCGTAGGCGTGCACTGGCCCCGGTTCGTCGAGCAGGGGCTGCACGATCCGCCAGGTCTCTTCGACCGTGTCCTGGCGGGTGAAGAGCTGGTGGCGGCCAGCGATCGCATCGTCCAGCAGCCGCTCATAGGGCTCCGGCTCCTCTCCGGGGACTTTCTCGAAGAGGACCTCGAGGTCGGCCGCCTCGAAGGCCTCCTCGCCGGCCTCCTTGGCGAAGAGGCGCAGACGGGCACCGGGGGTGGGCTCGATCCGCACGGTCATCCGGTTGGGGTCGGGGCGCTTGCCGGGGCCGACGCCGAGCGTCGGCGGGCGCTTGAAGGTCACGGTCACCTCGGAGGACTTCACCGGCAGGTTCTTGCCGGCGCGGATGAAGAAGGGCACGCCGCTCCAGCGCCAGTTGTCGATCGCCAGCTCGACCGCGGCGAAGGTCTCGGTGCTCGAGTCCGGAGCGACGTCCTCGACGTCGAGAAAGCCGTCGTACTGGCCGCGCACGTAGCGCTCGGGATCCGCCGTCCGCGTCGCCTTGAAGAGTTCCAGCTTCTTGTCGCGGATCGAGTCGTGGTGGTTGCCGGTCGGCGGCCCCATCGCGACCAGGGCGAGCACCTGCAGCGCGTGGTTCTGGATCACGTCGCGCATCGCCCCTACCGCGTCGTAGAAGCGGCCGCGGTCGTCGACGCCGAAGTCCTCGGCGATCGTCATCTGCACGTGGGAGACGTGCTCTTTGTTCCAGATCGGCTCCAGCACCGAGTTGGCGAAGCGCAGGTAGGCGATGTCCATCACCGGCTCCTTGCCGAGGTAATGGTCGATGCGGAGGATCTGGCGCTCATCGAGGACTTCGCAGAGGGTCGAGTTGAGCGCCCGGGCAGACTCGAGGTCGTGGCCGAAGGGCTTCTCGATCACGACGTGGGCGTTGCCGGTGAGCCCGGCGTCGCCGAGCCCCCTGACCACGGTCGAGAACAGCGAGGGGGGGATCTCGAGGTAGAAGACGGGACGCCCCGCCCCTCCCAGCGCCTCGGCGACCCGCTCGAAGGTCTTCGGGTCGGCGTAGTCGCCCTGGACGTAGGAGAAGCGGGCGGCGAGCCGGGCGAAGACGTCCTCGTCGGGGTCCTCGACCGTGGCGGCGATTGCCTCGCGGGCGTGCTCGCGCAGCTGGTCGATCGTCCACTCGTCGATCGCCACGCCGACGATCGGGCACCCGAGCTTGCCGCGCGCCTCGAGCCGGTAGAGCGCCCGGAAGGTCATTTTCCTCGCCAGGTCGCCGGTGATGCCGAAGATTGCGAGGACGTCGGCGGGTAGGGTGGGGGTCATGGAGCTGGGAATGGTAGGGCTCGGCCGCATGGGCGCCAACATGGCGCGGCGCCTGATGCGCGACGGCCACCGCATCGTCGCCTATGACCTCAACCCCGCCGCGGTCTCCGAGCTGGCCGGAGATGGCGCCGAGGGCGCGGCCTCGCCGCAGGAGCTCGCCTCGAAGCTGAGCGCCCCGCGCTCGGTCTGGGTGATGGTCCCCGCCGGGGAGATCACCGAGAAGACGATTGCCGACGTCGCCGCCGTGCTCGACGCCGGCGACGCGATCGTCGACGGCGGCAACTCCTACTACCGCGACGACATCCGTCGCGCCGCGATGCTGGGCGAGCGGGGGATCGATTTCGTCGACTGCGGGACCAGCGGCGGCGTCTTCGGCCTGGACCGGGGCTACTGCCTGATGATCGGCGGTCCCGACGGGGCGGTGCAGAGGCTCGACCCGGTCTTCGCCTCGCTCGCCCCCGGCGTCGAGTCGGCGGAGCGCACGCCGGGCCGCTCGGGGGACCCGACCCCCTCCGAGAACGGCTACCTGCACTGCGGCCCCAGCGGCGCCGGGCACTTCGTGAAGATGGTCCACAACGGGATCGAGTACGGCGTGATGGCCGCCTATGCCGAGGGGCTCAACATCCTCGAGAACGCGGACGCGGGCAAGGTCCGGCGCGAGGCCGACGCGGAGACCGCGCCGATGGAGGAGCCCGAGTACTACCAGTACGACATCGACTTGCCCGAGGTGGTCGAGGTATGGCGGCGGGGCAGCGTGATCGGCTCCTGGCTGCTCGACCTGACCGCAGCCTCGATGCGGGAATCCCCCGACCTCTCCGACTTCGCCGGCCGCGTCTCGGACTCCGGCGAGGGCCGCTGGACGTCGATCGCGGCGATCGACGAGGGCGTTCCCGCGCCGGTCCTGACCACGGCGCTGTACGAGCGCTTCTCCTCGCGCGGCCTCGACGACTTCGCCGGCAAGGTCCTCTCGGCGATGCGCAAGCAGTTCGGCGGCCACGACGAGAAGCCGTCTTAGGCTCGAGCGCGGCGATGACCCTCGATCTCCAAGTCGTCGCCGATGAAAAGGCGGCGGCGCGCCAGGCCGCCGAGCTGATCGCCGCAGCCGGCGCCGCAGCGGTCGCCGAGCGCAACGCCTTCTCGCTGGCGATGAGCGGCGGGCGCAGCCCCTGGGCGATGCTGGCGATGCTGGGCGAGGACGAGTCGATGCCCTGGGCGCAGGCCGAGCTGTTCCAGGTCGACGAGCGGATCGCCTCGCCGGGCAGCGAGGAGCGCAACCTCACCCACATGGTGCTCGGGCTCTCGATGGACCACCAGGCGATGCTGCGGCCGATGCCGGTGACCCAGCGGGACCTGGAGGCGGCTGCGCGCGACTACGAAAGCACGCTGCCGGCGCCGCTGGACTGCGTCCACCTCGGCCTCGGCCCCGACGGCCACACCGCCTCGCTCGTCCCCGGCGATCCGGTCCTCGAGGTAACCGACCGCCGCGTCGCCCTGACCGAGACCGCCTACCAGGACCACCGCCGCATGACCCTCACCTATCCGGCGCTTGCCGAGGCCCGCCAGATCGTCTGGCTCGTCACCGGCCCCGACAAGCGCGACGCACTGGCCAGGCTCCTCACCGGCGACCCCTTGATCCCCGCCGGCCGGGTCGAGAACCCAGCGATGACGGTCGTCGCCGACGAGGCCGCGGCAGGCACCGGCCAGTCCTAGTTGGTCTCCTCCCACCCCGCTACCTTGAGTTCTTGCAGGTGCTGGAGGCGGGCGTCCTCAGGGCCGACCATTCGCGTCAGCCAGCCTTCGACCGCTGAGACATCCAGGTCATCGGTCGCGATCAGCATCTGCTCGATGTCCAGCCAGTCCTTGCGGCGGTCGAACATCGCCTTGCAGACGGTCAAGTGCTCAGGCGCGAGGATCGGCACGGTAATGCCGCCGAACGGGACTCGACGGGCCTGCCTGTGCATCTCGTCGTGGATCGCGTCATAGGCGAAGAAAAGGTCGACCGGGTTGTCGCCCCACCACAACCGGCATTGCCCGTCGCGCTCCACGGCAGCGGGATCCAGCTCGTCGCAGGCGACCCCCAGCCCGTCGAGGACGTCAATCACGTCGCGCCAGCGCTCGGTCGGCAGGAAGACGTTGACGTCGATGTCGATCGTCGCCCGCGGCTCGGCATAGTAGGCAAGTGCGAGTGCGCCGCCGAGCGCATAGGGGATTCTGGCTTCACCGAATGCTTCGTGGATGACGATCACCTTCTCCGGAAGGCTGGGCTGGTCGTTGGGCTCGGGGATCGCAGCGGGCGCGCTCACGACGAGCCTCCGGAATCAAGCCGGGGGAAGCGAAGGGGCTTTCCTTTCCTCCCTCCCGATGGAAGCGCGTCGGCGAGGAGGAGAAGGTCAACGAGTGCCCCTCCCCGCTCCTCTGGCGTCGCCGCCATCCACATCGCGATCGAGCGGGCGGCCTCCCGTGAAGGCGACGGGTTGGCGCTCTCGCGGTATCCCCTCTGAAGCAGCTCGACCAGGATCTGCCGCAGGGCCGGATCAAGCTTCTTACCTTTCGCGAGCTCGGCGATCAGCTCGCGCGCGGCTTGCTCGGCGGGTGGGCGGGCGACCGGGGCCCCGACGCGACGGGCGGCTTGCCGAAGCTCCTCGGCACCAGGTGGCTTGGCGGCCTTTTCCCGCGCCTTCTCGATTACATCGTCGGTCAGCTCCCGGAAGGAAGCCAGCGTTTGGCTGCGCGGCCCCTTGGGCGTGCCGTGCGACTCGCGGATCTCATATCGGCCCCCTCGAGTCGGAACGATGAAAGCCATAGTGGTGTAAATGTACCACTATTCACTTCAGGTCAAGCTGACGGTGTGACCGGGTCAGCTGAACGTGGACCTGGTCGCTGTGCCCCCGCTTCCCACCAGCAGCTCGCTCACCATAGAGGGCGGAAAGAGGCCGTGGGCGGCGATCCCGGGGTCGGTCTCGAGGCGGGCGGCGAGCGCCGCCGGGTCGCCGATCTCGCCGCGGTAGTCGGCGATCGCGCCGTCGTCGGGGCTGCGCGGGACGTCGCGCAGCGCGACCTCCGGGCCGAGCCGCGCCAGGGTCGAGCTGAGTCCGAAGGCGAAGAGCTCAAGGGGCACGGGAGCGCTCAGCGCCTCGACCGGCTTGCTCGAGTCGGAGATGACGACGAAGCGCTCGGCGGCGGCGGCGACGATCTTCTCGCGCAGGTGGGCGCCGCCCCCTCCCTTGATCAGCCAGCCGTCCGGGGTCACCTGGTCGGTGCCGTCGATCGCGATGTCGAGCCGCTCCAGCGTGCTGAACTCCTCGACCGGGATGCCCAGGCCCCGTGCCTGCTCCTCGGTCGCCACCGAGGTCGCCACGCAGCGGATCCCGCTCAGCCCACGGGCGGCGATCGCCGGCAGCAGGTGGGCGACGGTCGATCCCGTTCCCAGCCCCACGGTCATCCCGTCCTCGACCAGCTCCGCCGCCGCCTCGGCCGCGATCCGCTTCTCGTCGTTGGCGGCGCTCAAGAGGCGGCCACTCTACCTTGTCGGTGCAACGTCTTTGATGTCTATATGGCGTCAAAAGCGTTGCACCCAGAGGGTCTATGCTCGCGGTGGATGGACGCGCGGATCTGGCTGACCGGGGAGGACGGCGCGCCGCGGTCCGTGGCGTTGCCGCCCGGGAAGACCGTGATCGGGCGCGACCCGGAGGCCGACGTCCCGATCGACGACGAGGCGGTCTCCTGGAACCACCTCGAGATCGAGAACCGGGGCGGCGCGCTGATGGCCACCGACCTCGACAGCCGCAACGGGACGGCCCTGAACGGCGAGCCGCTCGACCGGCCGCGGCGCCTGCGCGACGGCGACACGCTCACGATCGGGGGCCGGCGCCTCGAAATCTCCGACCCGGTTCCCGGCCGCGCCGGGGGCACCGTCGCCGCTGCCGCGCCCTCGGTTTCGCTCAACGAAGAGGAGAGGGAAACCGCAGTGGCGCTCGTCGCTCCCTACCGCAGCGAGGGCGCCTTCGCCGGCCGTCCCGCCACCCGCGCGGAGCTCGCCGAGGCGCTGCACGTCAGCGAGCGAACCGCCCAGCGCCGCCTCGACGCGCTCGCGGCCAAGCTCGAGGTCCCGGGCGACGCCGGCCGCGACCGCCCCCGCCTGATCGCAGCCCGCATAATCGAGCTCGGCCTCGATCGCTGAGCCCGTCGGCCCGAGACGGGCCAAACGTGGCCCGGTTGGGGACGCCGCTGTCGTTTGCGCGTACGGCGCTGTGTTCGAGCATCGGTGGTGCAAGTGCAATCCACCGAAAGGGGAGTCCGATGCTCAACCGTTCGCTCGAGTTCCTGCTCACCGTCCTCGCCCTGGCGCTGTTTCCGGCCGGGAGCGCCGCCGCCGCTTCTTCGGGCGCTGTCGTCTTCTCTCAGGCGATCGCCGGCTCCGAAGGCGTTACCGCCGAGGGGGGCCTCTACGCCGCCCGCGCTGGGCATCTCAACCAGCTGACCGAAAATCCGGCCGACAGCCAACCCGACTTCTCCGCAGACGGTCGCATGATCGCCTTCGTCCGCGACGGGGACGTCTGGGTGATGCGCGCCGACGGCAGCGGCCAGCGCGCCCTCACCGCCGGCTCCGAGGTCGACGGCCGGCCGCAGTTCGCGCCCAGCGGTCGCTACCTCGTCTTCGAGCGGCACGCTGCGGGTGTTGAGAGGCCACGTGACCTCTATACCGTCCGGCTGGACGGCACCGGCCTGCACGACGTCGCGTCGTTCGTCGAAGACGTGCACGACGCCACCTTCTCCCCGGACGGCCGGCTGATCGCCTTCGTGCGCAGCATGCCCCGGCATGACGGCGGCTTCAATGACGACGTCTACACGGTGCGGCCCTCAGGCACAGGCCTGAAGCGCGTCACGCTCACCTACCGCTACGACGAGTTCTCGCCCCGCTTTTTCACGGGCGGAATCGTCTTCAGCCGCGGTGAGGGCGAGCCCGGGCCCGCCGCCTACGCCGACGTCTACACGGTGCGCCTGGACTCGACCAAGCTGCGGCCCCTCGTTCGCGGCGTCGGCTCGGCCTTCGTCGAAGACGTGGCTCCGAACGGCAAGACGGTCCTCTTCCGCCGCGACCAGGGCCTCTGGGTGAAGCGGATCGGCCGCGGCCGGGCGCGCAAGCTCAGCCAGGTCGCCGACGGCTCCAAGACCAATGCCGTCTTCTCCTCCGACGGCCGCAGCGTCGCCGCCTTCGTGGCGACCGAGGACGCCGAGTCGCTCTCGGCGATCGACGTCTCCAGCCGCCGCAGCTCGGAGCTCGCGGAAGGCTTCAGCCTGGAAAGCGGCTCGGTCGCGTCGACGATCGGCCCCGTCATGGCCTGGCAGCCGGTGAGGCGCTGAGCCCATCCGGTTCTCCGGGGGGCTCGCAAGGACTCCCCCCGGCTCCAGCTCGAAGGGCCTCCTCCTCGCGGAGGGGGCCCTTCGTCGTTGCGCGGCGGTATAACCGCCACGTGGGGGAGCCTTCAATCGGTTCGACGCTCGCCGGCTACCGGATCGATTCGCTGATCGCGCGCGGCGGCATGGGGGTCGTCTACCGGGCGACCCAGGTGGCGCTGGAACGGCCCGTCGCGCTGAAGGTGATCTCCCGCGAGCTCGCCGGCCAGGCCGGGTTCCGCGAGCGGTTCCTGCGCGAGTCGCGCCTTGCGGCCCGGCTCGACCACCCGGGCGTCGTCCCCGTCTACGACGCCCGCGAGGAGGACGGCGAGCTGATCGTCGCCATGCGCCTGGTCGAGGGCGGGGACCTGCGGAGCCTGATCGAGCGCGAGGGGCCGCTGGAGGCCGGGCGTGCGATCCGCCTGCTCGAGCAGGTCGCCGCCGCCCTCGACGCCGCCCACGCCGCCGGCATCGTCCACCGCGACGTCAAGCCGCACAACATCCTGGTCGAAGGGGACCGCGCCTACCTCTCGGACTTCGGCCTGGCCAAGGCGATCGAAGGGACCGATGCCGGCAGCGGCGCCTCGATCGTCGGCACGGTCGAATACATGCCGCCCGAGCAGTGGCGGGGAGAGAAGGTGGGGCCCGCGGCCGACGTCTACTCGCTCGGCTGCGTCCTCTACGAGGCGCTAACGGGGATCGCCCCCTACGCGCGCAAGGACGCCGACGCCGAGCCGGAGCTGCCCACGGGGATCGACGCCGTGATCGAGCGAGCGGTTGCCAGGGACCCGGCCGACCGCTACCCGAGCGCGAGCGAGCTGATCGCCGCGGCCCGTGAGCGCCAGGGCGCGAGGCCGGCGAAGACCAGGGTCCTCTCCGCCGGGCCCGAGCCGCGCACGCTGCGCATCGGCGGCTCGGGGAAACGCCGTCGGCCCGGGCTCTCGCGCCGCGCCAGGCAGTGGCTGGGGGCGGGGGTCGCGGTCGTCGCCGGCTCCGTTGTCTTCGCCATCGCCCTGCTGGGCGGCGACGGCGTCTCGGTCTCCTCCCCGGTCGAAGTCGCCGAGCCGCCCCTGCGCCTCGCCGTCGGCCCGAGGACGGTTTGGGTGACGAGCGCGCGGGAGGGCACGCTGACCGCGCTCGACCCCGACAGCCGCGAGGTGCGATCGAGGACGCGGCTCGGCAAGGGCGTGTCGGGGGTGGCGATCGGGGCCGGCTCGGTCTGGGTCTCCAACCCGCGCACCGGCACCGTCGTGCGAACCGATTCGAGCGGCCGCCCGGTCGCCCGGATCGATATCGGCGGCAGGCCCGGCGCGGTCGTCTTCGCCGGCGGCCGGCTCTGGGTCGCCGATGAGGCGGGCGCCGGCGTCAGCGCGATAGAGGCGGCGACGAACCGTCCGGCCGAGCGCGGGATCCCGCCCCGCGCGGCTCCGTTGCGCCTGGCGGCGGGCGCCGGCGCGGTCTGGGTCAGCAACGCCAGCGCCGGGACCGTTCGCCGCATCGACCTCGCAACGGCAAGCGCCGACGCGCCGATCCGCGTCGGCCGCGGGCCCGCCGGGATCACTACCGGAGGCGGGCTCGTGTGGGTTGCCAACAGCCGCTCCGGCACGGTCACCCGGGTGGACCCGTCGATTCGCGCGATCCTCGGCGACCCCTTCCCGATCGGCGCCCGCCCCGGCGGGATCGACGCCGGCACCACCACCGTCTGGGTCGCCAGCACGGCCGAGGCGACGGTCAGCCGGATCGACATCGAGAGCGGCCAGCTCGTCGGCGACCCGATCGGCGTCCCCCTCGACCCCGGCGCAATAGCAGTTGGCACAAACGCAGTGTGGGTCGCAAGCAACAGCGACGGCACGATCACCCGCATCGACCCTGAATAGGATCGAGTAGATGGAGCGCGACCTCGACCAGCTCGCCATCGACACGATTCGCACCCTCGCGATCGACGCGATCCAGAAGGCCAACTCGGGGCACCCGGGAACGCCGATGGCGCTGGCCCCGGTCGCCTACACGCTCTGGCAGCGCTTTCTCCGCTTCGACCCCGCCGACCCGGTCTGGCCCGGCCGCGACCGCTTCGTCCTCTCCGCCGGCCACGCCTCGATGCTGCTCTACGCGCTGCTCCACCTCGCCGGCGTGCGGGCCGTCGACCCCGACTACGAGGTCGTCGGCAACCCGGCCGTCTCGCTCGAGGACATCGAGAGCTTCCGCCAGCTCGACTCGCGCGCCCCCGGCCACCCCGAGTACCGCTGGACCTCCGGCGTCGAGACGACGACCGGGCCGCTGGGCCAGGGCGTCGCCACCTCGGTCGGGATGGCGATCGCCTCCAAGTGGCAGGCCGCCCGCTACGGCGCCGGGCTCTTCGACTTCGACGTCTACGCGATCGCCGGCGACGGCTGCCTGATGGAGGGAGTCTCCGGCGAAGCCGCCTCGATCGCCGGCCACCTGAAGCTCGACAACCTCTGCTGGGTCTACGACAACAACCACATCACGATCGACGGCCGGACCGGGATCGCCTACGACGACGACGTGCCGGCCCGCTTCGCCGGCTACGGCTGGAACGTCGCCCGGGTCGGCGACGCCAACGACACCGGCTTGATCGCCGCCGCCTTCGAGGGGTTCAGGGAGGAGGGGGGACGGCCGACGCTGATCGTCGTCGACAGCCACATCGGCTGGGGGGCGCCGCACAAGGTCGACACCCCGGCCGCCCACGGCGAGCCGCTGGGCGAGGAGGAGGTGCGCGAGACCAAGCGCGCCTACGGCTGGCCCGAGGACGCCCGGTTCCTCGTCCCCGACGGCGTCCGCGAGCGCTTCGCCGAAGGCGTCGGCAAGCGTGGCGCCGAGCTGCGCGCCAAGTGGGAGGCCGGGTTCGCCGAGTACGCCGCGCGGGAGCCCGAGCTTGCCGCCGAGATCACGGCGCAGCAGCGGCGCGCGCTGCCCCCGGGCTGGGACGCCGCCATTCCCACCTTCGACGCCGACGAGAAGGGGATCGCCACTCGCAAGGCCTCCCAGCGGGTCGAGAACGCGATCGGCGAGCGCCTCCCCTGGCTGCTGGCCGGCTCCGCCGACCTCACCGACTCGACCTCGGTGCGGCTGACCTTCGACGGCGCCGCGGATTTCGAGCCCGGCGCCTACGACGGCCGCCAGCTCCACTACGGCATCCGCGAGCACGAGGCGGCGGCGATCTCCAACGGGCTCTCGCTCTCCAAGCTGCGCCCGCTCTGGTCGACCTACCTCACCTTCTCCGACTACGCGCGGCCGGCGATCCGCCTCTCGGCGCTGATGGAGCTGCCGGTGGTCCACGTCTTCACCCATGACTCGATCGGCCTCGGCGAGGACGGCCCGACCCACCAGCCGGTCGAGCAGCTCGCCTCGCTGCGCGCGATCCCCGGCCTCGACGTGATCCGCCCCGCCGACGCCAACGAGGTCGCCGAGGCCTGGCGGGTGGCGCTCGACCGCACGCACCAGCCGGTGGCGCTCGTGCTCACCCGCCAGGACGTGCCGGTGCTCGACCGCGGGCGGTACGCCCCGGCCGAGGGGCTGCGCCGCGGCGGCTACGTGCTCGCCGGCGCCGAGGGGGGCGATCCCGAGGTGATCCTGATCGCCACCGGCAGCGAGGTGGCGCTGGCGCTCTCCGCCCATGAGGAGCTGAGCGGGGAGGGCGTCCGCTCGCGTGTCGTCAGCCTGCCCTGCTGGGAGCTCTTCGACCGCCAGGAGCAGGCCTACCGCGACGAGGTCCTGCCGCCCGCCGTCACCGCCCGCGTCTCTGTCGAGGAGGCATCGACGATGGGCTGGGACCGCTACGTTGGGTCCGACGGCATCAAGATCGGGATGCACACCTTCGGCACCTCGGCACCGCTGAAGGACGTACAAGACAAGTTCGGCTTCACCGGAGACCGGGTGGCCGAAGCCGCAAAGGAGCTGCTCTCATGAAGCCGACCGCGAAGCTGCACGACATCGGACAGAGCCTCTGGCTCGACAACATCACCCGCACGATGCTGGCCGATGGCACGCTCGAGGGCTACATCAGGGACCTATCGGTCACCGGCCTCACCTCCAACCCGACGATCTTCGACAAGGCGATCTCCGGCGGCGACGCCTACGACCAGCACATCATCGAGCTGAGCCAGAACGGGCACGAGCCCGAGGAGGTCTTCTTCGAGCTGGCGATCGCCGACCTGCGCGACGCGACCGAGCTCTTCCGCGGCGTGCACGAGCGCACCGCCGGCCTCGACGGCTTCTGCTCGCTCGAGGTCTCGCCGAAGCTCGCCGACGACACCGCGGCGACGACCGAGCAGGCGGCGCAGCTGCACGGCCGGGCCGAGCGCGACAACCTCTACGTGAAGATCCCGGGCACCCCCGCGGGCCTGCCGGCGATCGAGGAGTCGATCTTCGCCGGGATCCCGATCAACGTCACCCTGCTCTTCTCCAGCGAGCACCACCTGGCCGCCGCCGACGCCTACATGAAGGGGATCGAACGGCGGATCGAGGCCGGCCTCGACCCCGACGTGCCCTCGGTCGCCTCGATCTTCATGAGCCGCTGGGACGTCGCCGTGACCGACCAGGTGCCCGACGAGCTGCGCAACCGGCTCGGCCTGGCGATCGGCTTCCGCGCCTACCGCGCCTACCGCGAGCTGCTCGACTCGCCGCGGGTGCAGCGGCTGATGAACGAGGGGGCGCGGCCGCAGCGGCTGCTCTGGGCGAGCACCGGGACCAAGGACCCCGACGCCTCCGACGTCCTCTACGTCGAGGGCTTCGCCTCCCCCTACACGGTCAACACGATGCCCGAGCCGACCCTGCACGCCTTCGCCGACCACGGCGAGGTGGGGGAGCTGGTGCCCGCCGACGGCGGCGACTGCGAGGAGGTGCTCGCCGAGTTCGCCAAGGCGGGGGTCGACGTCGAGGCCCTGGCCGAGCGGCTCCAGCAGGAGGGCAAGGATGCCTTCGTCAAGTCCTGGAACGACATGCTCGAGTCGATCGAGTCCAAGCGCGGGGCGCTGACCGGGTGAGCGGGGCGTCAGCGCTGCGCCAGGGTGCCGCCTGGCAGGCGCTCGAGAAGCACTTCGCAGAGATAGGGACCCGGCACCTGCGCGACCTCTTCGCGGAAGACCCCGAGCGCGGCGAGCGCCTCGTCGCCGGCGGCGCCGGCCTCCACCTCGACTTCTCCAAGAACCGGATCACCGACGAGACGCTGACGCTGCTCGGCCGGCTGGCCCGCGAGCGCGGGGTCGAGGAGCGGCGCGAAGCGATGTTCGCCGGCGAGCACATCAACGTCTCCGAGGACCGCGCCGTCCTCCACGTCGCCCTGCGGATGCCGCGCGAGCGCTCGCTCCTCGCCGACGGCGTCGACGTGGTCGAGCAGGTGCACGGGGTGCTCGACCGCATGGGCGCCTTCGCCGAGCGGGTCCGCTCCGGCGAGTGGACCGGGCACACCGGCAAGCCGATCCGCAACGTCGTCAACGTCGGCATCGGCGGCTCCGACCTCGGCCCGGTGATGGCCTACGAGGCGCTGCGCCATTACTCGCGCCGCGAGATGACGTTCAGGTTCGTCTCCAACGTCGACGGCACCGACTTCGCCGAGGCCACGCGCGACCTCGATCCGGAGGAGACGCTCTTCGTCATCTCCTCCAAGACCTTCACCACGCTGGAGACGATGACCAACGCCCGCACCGCCCGCGAGTGGTCGCTGGCCGGGCTCGGCGGCGAGGAGGCGGCGATCGCGAAGCACTTCGTCGCCGTCTCGACCAATGCCGGGGAGGTGTCGAAGTTCGGCATTGACGTCGAGAACATGTTCGGCTTCTGGGAGTGGGTGGGGGGCCGCTACTCGATGGATTCGGCGATCGGCCTCTCGACGATGCTGGCGATCGGCCCGGCCCGCTTCGCCGAGATGCTGGCCGGCTTCCACGCCATGGACGAGCACTTCCGCGAGGCGCCGCCGGCGGAGAACCTGCCGCTGCTGATGGGCCTGCTCTCGGTCTGGTACGGCGACTTCTTCGGCGCCCAGACCTGCGGCGTCTTCCCCTACGACCAGTACCTGCACCGCTTCCCCGCCTACCTGCAGCAGCTGACGATGGAGTCGAACGGCAAGCACGTCACCCTCGACGGCGCCCGGGTCGACTACGACACCGGCGCGATCTTCTGGGGCGAGCCGGGGACCAACGGCCAGCACTCCTTCTACCAGCTGATCCACCAGGGCACGCGGCTGGTCCCCTGCGACTTCATCGGCTTCATGCAGAGCAACAACCCGCTCGGCGACCACCATGACCTGCTGATGTCGAACGTCTTCGCCCAGAGCGAGGCGCTCGCCTTCGGCAAGACGGCGGAGCAGGTGCGCGCCGAGGGCACGCCCGAGGAGGTCGTCCCCCACCGGGTGATGGAGGGCAACCGCCCCTCCAACACGATCCTGGCCGAGCGCCTCGACCCGCACACGCTGGGCACGCTCGTCGCCCTCTACGAGCACAGCACCTTCGTCCAGGGGGCCGTCTGGGGGATCGACTCCTTCGACCAGTGGGGGGTCGAGCTGGGCAAGGCGCTGGCGAAGAAGATCGTCCCCGAGCTGCAGGCTCCCGAGGAGCCCGAGCTCGGCCACGACAGCTCGACCAACGCGCTGATCCGCCGTTACCGCCAGGCGAGGGCGAAGGAGTAGGCCGTGCCCCTGCTCGACGCCCTCCCGCTCGCGGCGTCCGAGTCCAACCTGCTCGCCGCGCGCGAGCTGATGGCCTTCACTCTCGCCTTCCACATCGTCCTCGCCTGCATCGGCGTCGCCCTGCCGGCGATCGTCCTCACCGCCAACTGGCTCGGGCTGCGGCGCGGCGACGAGGACGCGATGCGGCTGGCGCGGCGCTGGTCGAAGGCGATGGCGGTGACCTTCGCCGTCGGCGCCGTCACCGGCACCGTGCTCAGCTTCGAGTTCGGCCTGCTCTGGCCGCGTTTCATGGAGCGCTTCGGCGACGCCTTCGGCATCGCCTTCGCGATTGAGGGCATCTTCTTCTTCGTCGAGGCGATCTTCCTCGCGATCTACATCTACGGCTGGAAGCGGCTCGGCGGCTGGGCCCACTTCTGGTCCGGCGTGCCGATGGTAATCACCGGCATCGGCGGCGCCTTCTCGGTCGTCGCGGCCAACGCCTGGATGAACCAGCCGCAGGGCTTCACCCTCGACGCCGCCGGCAACGTGGTCGGCACCGACCCGCTCGAGGTCCTCTTCAACCCGGCCACCGGCTACGAGGTGCCGCACATGATCCTCGCCGCCTACATGGTCGCCGGCTTCCTCGTCGCCTCGATCTACGCGGTCGGCATGCTGCGGGGGAGGCGCGACCGCCTGCACCGGCTCGGCGTCGCGATCCCCCTGACGATCGCCTGCATCGCCACGCCGGTCCAGCTCTTCGTCGGCGACACCGCGGCGCGCGAAATCGCCGACCACCAGCCGGCCAAGTTCGCGGCGATGGAGTGCATCCAGGAGACCGGCCCCGACCAGACCGAGTACATCGGCGGCATCTGCACCGAGGACGGGGTCAAGGGGGCGATCCCGATCCCCGGCCTCGACTCCTTCCTGGTCGGCTTCAGCACCGACACCGTGGTCACCGGCCTCGACCAGATCCCCGACGACGAGGAGCCGCCGGCCAACACCCTGCTGCACCTCTCCTTCGACGCGATGGTCGGGATCGGCACCGCGCTGCTAGGCCTGGCCGCCTGGTTCGCCTTCGTCTGGTGGCGACGGCGGGACTTCCCTCAAACGCCCTGGTTCCTGCGCGCGGTCGCGGCCTCCGGCGCCGCCGCGGTCATCGCCCTCTGGTGCGGCTGGATCGTCACCGAGGTCGGCCGCCAGCCCTGGATCGTGCAGGGCTACATGCGCACCTCCGAAGCCGTCACCGAGGCCGAGGGCATCTGGTTCGCCTTCGCCGGCGTCCTCGTCCTCTACGCCGGGCTGGGGACCGCGGCGATCCTCGTCCTGCGCGTCCTCTCGCGCCGCTGGCGCGATGAGGACGACGCCGCCGACGAGGGCGACACCCCTTACGCCCCCAGAACGGAAGGCCGATGGGCCTAAAAGTCAAGTATGCGTTGACGTATCGGCCCGTCGGCGGGGAGTGGGGCGATGACGCGGGCTGACGTCTGCGCGGCGATCCTCTGGACCGGGGCGACGCTCTACGCGGTCTTCGGCGGCGCCGACTTCGGCGCCGGCTTCTGGGACCTGATCGCCGGCGACGCGGAGAAGGGCAGGCGACCGCGCGCCCTGATCGAGCGCTCGCTGACCCCGGTCTGGGAGGCGAACCACGTCTGGCTGATCTTCATCCTCGTCGTCCTCTGGACCGCGTTTCCCGACGCCTTCGGCGCGATCATGTCGACGCTCTACGTGCCGCTCTCCCTCGCCGCGGTGGGGATCGTCCTGCGCGGGGCCGGCTTCGCCTTCCGCGAGTCGGTCCGCTCGCTGGAGGCGCGCCGCGCGATGGGGGCGGCCTTTGCGCTCTCCTCCGTCCTCACCCCGTTCTTCATGGGCACCGTGGTCGGCGCGATCGCCGACGGCAACGTGCCGCCGGGCGGCGACGGCGACGCCTTCTCCAGCTGGCTTCAGCCGCTTCCCCTCCTGACCGGCGGGATGTTCGTCGTCAGCGGCGCCTATCTCGCTGCGGTCTTCCTCGTCGCCGACGCGCGCCGCTCGGGCGCCGCCGACCTCGAGGGATATTTCGCGCGCCGGGCGCTCGCCGCAGCCCTGGCCGCCGGCGCCTTCGCCCTCGCCGGCCTCTTCGTCCTCCACGCCGACACCCGCTACGTCTTCGACCGCCTCGTCGACCAGGCCCTGCCGTTGGTGATCGCCTCTGCTCTCTGTGGCCTCGGCGCGCTGATACAGCTCCTGCGCGGCGGCCGGCGCGGCCTGCGCCCGCTCGCGATCGGCGCCTTCGTCGCCGTCGTCTGGGGCTGGGGAGTCGCCCAGTTCCCCTACCTGCTGCCGACCTCGCTGAAGATCGCCGAGTCGGCGGCGCCGCCGGAGACGCTGGCGGCGGTGATCGTCGTCTTCCTGGTCGCAGCGGTCGTCGTCCTGCCGGCGCTCGGCCTCCTCTACTGGCTCTCGCAGAAGGAGCTGCTGAGTGGCGAGTGACTCCGGCGCGGTCCGTGCCGTGCTGTTCGACATCGACGGAACGCTGCTCGTAACCGGCGGCGCCGGCGGCCGCGCCTGGCGCCGCGCCTTCGCCGAGCTGCACGGGGTCGACGTCGACATCGCCGAGCACACCGACGCCGGCATGACCGACCCCGAAATCGCCGCGATCGTCTTCCGCGAGGCGATCGGCCGCGAGGGGGACCCCGAAGAGATTTCGAAGGCGATCGGCTGCTACCTCAAGCACCTGCCGGACACCGTCGCCGAGTCCGACGGGTACCGCGTCATGCCCGGCATCGAGGCGTTGCTCGACCGCCTCATCGACGGCAGCTTCCTCCTCGGCCTCGTCACCGGCAACATCGAGGCCGCCGCCCACATCAAGCTCGCCCGCGCCCACCTCAACCGCTTCTTCAGCTTCGGCGGCTACGGCTCCGACTCCGCCGACCGCATAGAGGTGACCAAGGCCGCCCTGGCCCGCGGCTCCCTCGTATCCGGCGGCACCCTCGCCGACGGCGCCTGCATAGGCGTCGGCGACACCCCCCGCGACATCACCGCCTGCCACGGCGCCGGCATCCGCGTCGTCGGCGTAGCAACCGGCGCCTACAAGGTCGAGCAGCTCAAGCAAGCCGGCGCCGACTGGGCGCTCGAGACGGTCGAAGCCGGCTTCCCTGCCTAGCAATTCCTGGGTGCAACGTCTTTGGGGCCTATATGGCCCCAAAGACGTTGCACCCGACCCGAGGCGGACATCAGGCCAGGGTGCAGCGCGCTTGGTAGATGCTCAGGAAGCCCGTCTCGAATCCCCGCCGCGCCATCCGCAGATACAGGCGCCAGACCCGGACCCGTTCGGGGCCGGCCAGCCTGACCGCGTCGTCGAGGTTCTCGTCGAGGCGCCGCGCCCAGTGGCGCAGCGTCTCGGCGTAGTCGGCCCCGAACTCCTCGACGTGACGGGTGACGAAGCCCGCCCGCTCCAGCGCCAGGAGCACGCGTGAGAGGTGCAGCGGTTCGGCGTCGGGGAAGACGTAGCGCTCGGAGAACTGGCCCGCCTCGGGGTCGGTGTGGCGGAGGCGGGCGATGCCGTGGTTGAGCAGCCGCCCGCCCGGCTCGAGCAGGCCGGCCAGGGTGCGAGCGTACTCGTCGATCTGCACCTCGCCGACGTGCTCGACCATGCCGATGCTGGAGATCGCGTCGAAGCGCTCGCCGGTCAGGTCGCGGTAGTCCATCACCCGGATCTCGACCCGGTCGGCGACGCCCGCCGCCTCGGCCCGCTGGCGGGCGCGTTCGGCCTGCGGCGGCGAGAGGGTGATGCCGACGACGCTGGCCCCGTGCCGGGTCGCCGCCCAGAGCGGGAAGCTGCCCCAGCCGCAGCCGACGTCGAGCACCCGGTCGCCCTCCTCCAGCGCCAGCTTGCGGCAGACCATCTCGAGCTTGGCCTCCTGGGCCTCCTCCAGCGTCTCGGCGCCTTCGCGCCACACGGCGCAGCTGTAGGTCGTCGAGTCGTCGAGGAAGAGCGAGAAGAACTCGTTGGAGACGTCGTAGTGGTGGCGGACCGCCTCGGCGTCGCGCTCCTTGCTGTGCCGGCGCCCGCTCGGCCGCAGCTCCGCCGCCGGCCGGCGCGGCGGCCGGCTCAGTCCCGCGGCCCGCACCGCCGCGAGCAGGAGGCGCGCCTTGTCGCCTCCCTCAAGCGGCGGCGGCTGCCAGCTGTCGAGCAGCTCGATCACCGAGTCGATGTCGTCGACCTCGAGCGCGCCGCTGACATATGCGCGGCCAAGGCCCAGCTGACCGGGGGCCCGCAGCGCGTGGGCGGCAGCCTTGGGGGAGCGGACGAAGAAGGTCGGCCCGCTGCCGTTCGTCGCCGCCAGGCGGGTCCCGTCCCAGAACTCCACCGAGAACGGTCGCTCCGGAATGCGAGCCTCGATCTCGCGCCTTAGCGGTGCCGTACTGGAGAGCGGCATGCCTGAAGCATATGATCGGCACAGCCGATGGCAAGCAGCGGACCACTCCCATCCGACATCCAGCCGGTCGCCAACGAGACTCGCGATCGCATCATCACCGGCCTGGTTACGCTGGTCCCGTTCGTGGCGATCGGGCTTGCGGGCTGGCAGGTGTGGGGTTCGGCGCTGCACTGGAGCGACGTCTTCCTCTTCTGTGGCATGTACTTCTTCACCGGGATCGGGGTGACCGTCGGCTTCCACCGCCACCTCACCCACCGCAGCTTCAAGACGACGAAGTGGATGCACGGGCTGCTCGGGATCCTCGGCTCGGCGGCGATCGAGGGCCCGGTCATCTCCTGGGTCGCCGACCACCGCAAGCACCACGCCTTCTCCGACGAAGAGGGGGACCCGCACAGCCCCCACGTCGACCACGGCCACGGCTGGTCGGGTGCCCTGCGAGGCCTCTTCCACGCCCACATGGGCTGGCTCTTCATCCACACCCAGCGCGGCAACAAGGAACGCTTCGCGCCCGACCTGATCGAGGACCCGACGATCAGCTGGGTCGACCGTACCTTCCTGGTCTGGGCGATCGGCGGCCTGCTGCTGCCCTTTTTCCTCGGCTGGGCGATCGGCGGCACCCTCTTCGCTGCCTTCACCGGCCTGCTCTGGGGCGGCCTGGTCCGCGTCTTCGTGCTGCACCACTTCACCTACAGCATCAACTCGCTCTGCCACGTCTTCGGCAAGCGCGGGTATGAGACGACCGACGAATCGCGCAACCTGGCCCTGATCGCGATCCCGACCTTCGGCGAGGCCTGGCACAACAACCACCACGCCTTCCCGACATCCGCCACCCACGGCCTTGGCCGCTGGCAGGTGGACATCTCGGCGCTCGTCATCGACAGCATGGAGCGGGCTGGCCTCGCCTGGGACGTCGTGCGGGTCACTCCCGAGCGCATGGCCGCCAAGGCCGTCTAGGGCGCTTCGTCTGATTCGTACCAGTCGACCCAGCCGTCGCAGGCTTTACCGAGCGGCACGATCCTGCGCGGCTCGTCCCTGACCGCGGCGAGCTCTCCGAGGACGGCCTTGCCCGAGTACCCGGTCAGGCGCTGCAGCGTGCTCGGCTCCTCGGCCGTGATCGTGAACCGGATCGGCTCGCCCTCGCTGCGCACCTTCCCCGCGGGCCAGAACTGGCCGTTGCTGGCGAGGCTGATCGTGGTCGGGCGCTGGCCGTCCTGCGCCGCCTTCAGCGGCTCTCGCAGGCCCGGGGCCGAGAGCGCCAGGTCGAAGGGCGAGAAGTACTGGAGCGAGAGGAGCCAGTCCCCGGCCGGGAGCGCGAGCGTCATCGACGCGCTCTCTCCGGTTTCCAGCTCCGGCCCCGGCCGCCAGCGCCCCTTGTCGCCGATCGCGGCTCCGGGAAAGAGCGAGGCGCGCCCGGGGTTGGCGGTGAGGATGCGCAGCTCCGGCGCGGCGCAATCGGCATGCGCGGCGGGCTGCGTCCCCTCGAGCAGGACGTGGCGGTCGGTCGGCAGCGGGCCCGTCCGCTTCCAGAGCAGGTAGGAGGGGGTGGCGGCGACGCGCTCGAAGCCCTGCGGCGCTTCGCTGTTCCACGCCGCCCGCCCGGTGATCACGTAGGGGGAGCGTGCCAGCGTGGCCTGGGAGAACGAGTCGAAGTCGATCGGGCTGTAGGCGTCGCCAGTGTCGAACGGCTTCTCGGGGCTGGGGGAGACGTCGGCGTCGGGGAACTCGACCAGGGGCACGTGCGTGTCGGCCCCCATCAGCTCGTGGGCGGCGTAGCGGTCCTGACCCGCGTAGAGGACGAACTCCCCCTGGACGATGGGCATGAACGCCCGCAGCTCCGCCCCGTGCCCCGGCGGGCCCACGGGGGCGTCGCGCAGGACCAGCAGGCTCGAGTACACCGCCCCCGCCACGAAAGCCACCGCCAGAACCCCCCACCCAACCCGCACCACCCCCGCCGATGGGCCGATACGTCGCGTATGCGTTGACGTATCGGCCCGTCGGCCGAAAAGCAGGGGGCGGATCGCGACCAGCATCGCCAGGGGGGCGGCGATCATCAGCGCCTTGGCCTGGGAGTACTCGCCGCTGGTGGCGAGCGAGGCGAGGTAGAGGACCGTGCAGGCGGCGAGCGCGACCGGGACGGCGAGCTCGCGCCGCCGCAGCCACCAGGCGGTGCCGAGGACGACGGCGAGCACGCCGATCGTGGCCGCCAGGCCGGTCAGGTGCGCTCCCCCTGCCGCGCTCAGCCGGTAGTTCGACGAAGGCCACACACCAAGCGCCTCGAACGGCGAGACCGGCCCGTAGGTGTTGGTGCCGGCGACGCGGTTGAAGCCGTTGACGAAGGCGAAGGGCCCGACCAGCATCGCCGTCGCCGTCAGGCCGCCGAGCACGACGATCGCCAGCAGCGGCTTCGGCCGCAGGACGGTCTGCCTCAGCCTGGAGGGTCTCAGCTCAGCGCGGATCTCGGGCACCGTCGCCGCCCAGAAGACGACGATCGCAACCGGCCAGGCGAGCCCGGCGAAGCTGTAGGAGAAGAAGATCCCCCCCGCGAGCGCCAGCGGCACCAGCACCCACCACCACGACCCCGCCGACGGGCCGATACGTCGCGTATGCGTTGACGTATCGGCCCGTCGGCGGTCGAGGTCGAAGAGGTAGACGGCGAAGGCGAGGACGAAGAGGGCCTCGGCGGTCTCCTTGAAGGTGCCCTGGGCGTAGAAGGAGGCGCCGAGGTAGGTGATCGCCACCAGCGTCGCGGCGGCGATCTGCCGTCCTGGCCGGAGGTCGCCGAGGGCCACCAGCGCGGTCAGCGCGGTGAGGATCCCGATCGCCAGGATCTGACCGACGAATGCCTGGCCGAGGCCTATCCCCGGCAGCACGGCGATCGTGTCGGCGAGCGCGTGAGGCCCCAGCGGGTAGCCCGCTTCCGGCGTCGGCCCGAGGCCGCTGCGCAGCCACTCCGCCCAGGCCAGGTGCAGGCCGAGGTCGTTGTTGAAGCCGACCCCGAGCAGCCCCCAGCGCCCGCTGACCGCAAAGGGGATCGAGAGGATCAGGGCGACGAAGACGGCGACGAGCGCTCCCAGCCAGATCGGGGCCTCGGCGCGCCCGGGGCGCCGCCAGAGCACGAGGGCCGCGGCGCCGAGGAGGACGACCGCACCGAGAGCGGCGCTGGTCGCGCGCCCTGGGGCCCGGGCGAGGAAGCCGGTGACGGTGATCACCGCCCCGAAGCCGACCGCGGGCGCCAGCCAGCTGCGCGAACCATCGCCCCCCGCGGGGCTGAGGATTGCGCGTCCCACCAGCATTGAGGCGGCGCAGATCAGCGCCGCCGCGGCGTAGGTCCCGATCATCAGGGGCGGAAACTATGGCAGCGGCGCATGCGGCCGCCGCCTCGCTCAGTACTTCTCCGCCGCCCGCTCCAGCGCCTCGCGCAGGTTCTCGCCGCGCAGCGGCTCCTCGTGCCCGGCGCAGACGGTCGCCGGTTCCAGCGCTGCCAGCTTGCGCACCGACTCCTTCGCCTTGGCGTGGTCCCAGTTCCAGGCGGGGTGGGGGACGCTGGCCTCGCCGGGCGGCAGCGGCCGCCCCATCCGCACCGAGTCGGCCAGGTAGACCACGTCGCTGACGAGGGCGAGCCGGTCGCGCTCGCGCCAGAGGCCGATCAGCCCCGGCGCGTGCCCGGGGAAGTGGAGGACCCGGAAGCCCGCGACCTCGTCGCCCTCGACGACGGTCCCGTCGATCTTCACGGCCCCGCCGTCCCAGCGCCGCATCAGCAGCGGGTAGGCGCGGCGGGCCAGCACAGACGGCAGTTGCGAGATTTCCATGTAAGGGGTGATCGGAGCGTCGCTTTCGGCGTCGGCGACGTCGTCGGGGTGGCAGTGGACCGGCGCCTCCAGCCGCGCCGCGGTGCCGCGATGGTCGGCGTGCGCGTGACCGAGCACGATTCGCTTCAGCCCTCCCAGCCGTTCGGCTGCGGCTCGCGCCTTCTTCGTCATCGACTTGGTCCCGGCGTCGAACTGGACAACGCCCCCCTCGTCCTCGAGGAAGTAGACGTTCATCGCCTTTTTGACGTCCCCGCGCAGCAACCAGACCCCATCGGCAACCATCTCCATGATGAGATCAGCCTAATGCCCATGTTCTGGAAAGCCGGGATGGCGGTGCTGATCGCCTGCCTGCTGGCATCGATGGCGATCGCGATCTTCCGCCTCGCCACGACGCCGACCGAGATCCTCGGCGACGGCTTCCGCGGCCTGCCCGTTCGCGCCGACGAGCGCCGTTAGTATCAGCTCCCGTTCAGCGACCGAGCTAGGAGGCGGCGTGTTCACTCGCATCGTGGTTGGAACCGACGGGTCCGATACCGCCGCCGAGGCGGTGCGCCAGGCGATCGACCTGGCCAAGCTGTCGGGTGCTCAGCTCAGCATCGTCAGCGCCTACGAACCCCTCTCCAAACGCCAGGTCGAGGCGGAGAAAGAGGGCGCGCCCGCAGACGTCCAGCACGAGATCGGCCCGCGCGAGGACGTCAACCTCGTCCTCGACGCGGCAGCGGCGTCGGCTCGCAAGGAGGGCGTGGAGGTGCAGACGCATCCCGTCGAGGGAGAACCCGCAGAAGCGATCCTCACCGCCGCCGAAGAGACCAAGGCCGACCTGATCATCGTCGGCAACAAGGGCATGACGGGGGCGCGCCGCTTCCTCCTCGGCAGCGTCCCCAACAACGTCTCCCATCACGCGCCCTGCAGCGTGATGATCGCCCGCACTACCTGAGCCGTCAGGGGCCGGGCGCAGTGGCGGCGGCCGCGTCGATCAGGCCAGCGCCCTGGCGCGTCGCGGGCAGGCCGAGGTCGCGGGCGGTCTGGCGCAGGCGCTTCGTCACCGCTCCGACCTTCCCCTTCTTCTTCGCCTTGCGGTCGATCACGCCGCTGGCAAGGACCATCGCCGCGACTCCGGAGACGTGAGCCGCGGCCATCGAGGTGCCCACGTAGTTGCTCGGCTCGTTGAACACGTTGGTGACCCTGTCTTTCAGCGTCACCTGGTAGATCGAGTCGGCTGAGACCGAGAGGCAGCCGATCGCCGGCGCGCCCCCTCCGGGCGCGAGCACGTCGACGCCCTTGCCCGCCAGCGAGTAGCTGCCGATGCAGCCGCCCTGGGTGCTGCCGCCCACGCCGATCGCGTGCGGTCCGGTGGAGGGCGGGGAGACGCATGCCTCCGAGCCGACGTTGCCCACCGACGCGACTGTGACGACACCGCGCTGGTAGGCCTGGCGCAGCGCTTCGTCGACTCCCGGCACCTGCCTTTCGCAGCCGAAGTTGAAGCTCATGTTGATCACGTCGGCGCCGTGGGCGGTGGCGAAGCGGATGCCCTTGGCGATCTCGTTCGCGCGGCCGCGGCCGAACTCGTCGAGGACGCGCACCGGCATCAGCTTCGCCCGGAAGGCAAGCCCCGTGAGGCCGATTCCGTTGTTGGTCTTCTCGGCGATGGTGCCGGCGACGTGGGTGCCGTGCCCGTTTTCGTCGAGCGGCAGGGTGTCGTCGTCGACAAAGTCATAGCCCCTGACGAACTGGCCGGAGGCGAAGTCCGGGCTGCGCAGGAAGCGAGGCGACAGCGTCCGGTAGGCGATTCCCGTGTCGAGGACGGCGACGGTGACGCCCTGCGCGCCCGGGCGCCCGGCGGCTGCCAGGTTTTCCCAGGCGCCGGTCGCGTCGATGCCGCCGGGGGAGACCGGCAGCAGGGGGGTCGGTTCGCCTTGCCAGGGCAGGAAGTTCCACTGTTTCGACACCCACCCGCCCGGCGGCCCGGGGGGGCCGATGATCGGGCCGGGGTCGTTGGGGACCTTCGGTTCGCCGCTGGGCGGCGTCACCGAGGCCGTGGCGATGTAGTTGGGCGCCGCGTACTCGACTCGCGGGTCCTCGCGCAGCGCCGCGGCAACCGCGGGGACGCTGACGGCTGGCTTCACGGGGAGCGTGTACGCCGTGGGGCTGCCGCTCAGCTTGACGATCACCTGGCGAGGGGCGAACCCGTGCGCCGAGCCGACGCCGATCGCCGCGTGTGCCTTTGAGCCCGCGAAGGAGAGCGTCGCGAGCAGGGTCACGGTGGCGGCGATCGGAAGGCGTCGGTTCATCTTGCTCTGCTCGCGGAATCCCTGCATTCGGCGAGCTATCCCCTAACACCCGCTCGTCGGCGAAGTTGTTGGTCCCACATACTTTCGTATGTATGGGGGGTTACGCCTCACCCGGTGAGCACGAGCGGCTGATGGCCCTCGCGATCGAGCGTGCCCGCGAAGCCGAGGGCCACGGCGACGTGCCGATCGGCGCCGTCGTCGCCCGCGACGGCGAGCCGCTGGCCGCCGCCGGCAACGAGCGCGAGCTGCGCCGCGACCCCACCGCCCACGCCGAGATCCTCGCGATCCGCGCCGCCGCCGAGGCCCTGGGCGGCTGGCGCCTCCCCGGCACGACGCTCTACGTAACCCTCGAGCCCTGCGCGATGTGCGCCGGCGCGATCGTCCTCGCCCGCATCCCGACCGTCGTCTACGGCGCCCCCGACCCCAAGGCCGGCGCCGCCGGCAGCGTCCTCGACGTCCTCGCCGAGCCCGCCCTAAACCACCGCCCCGAGGTCCTCGGCGGCGTGCTCGGGCCCGAGTGCGCTTCGCTCCTCTCGGAGTTCTTCGCCGCACGTCGCTGAGTCAATACCCTTGGAGCCCCGGAGAGGTGTCCGAGTGGCTTAAGGAGCGCGACTGGAAATCGCGTGGGCGGGGTTAACCCGCCTCGTGGGTTCGAATCCCACCCTCTCCGTTTCCACCGCGAGCTAGATCCTTGAGGTAGGGCCAGAACGGCGGCTTTTCGTGGAGCAGCCAGTCCACCAGGACGGCGACGCCGACGCCGAGGAGCACCGCTGCGAGCAGCAGGACCCAGAGCAGGCATCCGCTGACGCCGGCAACCCCCACTCCCGTCAGAAAGGTCTCTGCAACGAGGAATCCCGAGCCGAAGGTCTGGACGTTGCGCAGCGCCCGGGCCTGCCTGTCTTCGGCATCCTGGTGCTGGTAATCGCTGTACGTAGCGAGGTCTCCCTCGAGGTCGGTGAAGAGCCGCTCGGTTCCGTGCTCGTTCCGCAGTCGAGAGAGGAGCTCTTGGGGAATCTCGCTGCCGTTGGAAAGCTGTGACCACCAGAGGATGTTGCGGAACCGGAGCAAATCGCGGCGGAGCTGTTCCACGCCCGTGTTCAAAGGGTCGCCGAAGTCGGCCAGCCGCCGCTGGAACTCCTCCAGCGAGTACTGCTGAAGAAGGCCGAAGAGAAGGCTTTCGGCCCAGAAGGAACGCAGGTTTCGAACGTAGGAAGTGCCGATCGAGCGCTCTAGCGTGAGCGCAGCGCCTTCTCCCAAGACCAGCGCCTGGGCTTCGGCAAGCCGCAGGGTTTGCCGGTCTTCGCGCTCTATGTCGGTGCCGTTCGGGGTGTCGAGATCGGCTCGGGGCAAACGCTTGGCCAGGGCTCTCCGCCACCTGCGCTGGCCGGCTGGGTCGCCGACGAGCTCCTCTGGGCAGGACGCCACGAAGACGCTGTAGAGACTTCTCTCCAACGCGTCGTCTGGGTCGCCGAAGAGCTCGGTGACCAGAGCGCGAACGGGACGGCCATCGGTCAAGTCCACGCAGCGCTCGCCATCGCTAAGCGAATAGGAGAACCACTCGTACTTGCGGCGGTAAGTCGATGAGATTGCCCTCGCCCACCAGAGCGTGTCGGGGCAGTCGTCCGTATCGGCAGGCAGCAGCGAGAGGTGGATCAAGCCAAACGCGCAGCCTCCGTCGTGCGAGAGGTACAGGCGCTCGAGGAGATCGACCTGGGTCGTGCGTAGCGAGCCCTTGGCTGGTTCGAGGTCCAGATACAGCTCGTCCGGCCGGCAGATCCAGCGGGCGCCGGCATCTTTTTCACCCGGAAAGAGCAGGCGCTCGACGTGCGCGTTGAAGTAGGCGCGGTCGCTTTCGTCCGGCAGGCTCTTGAACGGCTCCTCGGGTTCCTGCGGTGTGCCTGGATCCTCCGGCAACCCATGAGGGGTCCCCCGTCTGGCCTCTTGCCACGGGTGCCAGCAGAGATCTCCCGCGACCGGCCGATCGGATTTCAGGCGGACGATCAGGAGCGCGTGGGCGTCGCAGCCGGTGTCGTGCGCTCTAGCCACCGTCCCCCGATCGGCACTTTGGCATCGTTGCTTGACCTTTGACGAGGGGCTCCCGGCCTCGCGCTCTGGCGGGAAACCAGCTGGGGGCGTCCCCTGCTACGCCGCAGCCCGCACCGGCTGCGGCGCCGGCAGCGGCACGACGATCGCGTCGCGCTCGGGGGTCGGCGCCGAGGGGCGGTGGCCGCGCAGGCGCTCGTGGCTGCAGACGACGTAGCACCACTCCATCAGGCGCATGCGTGCCTCGGGGTCGATGTCGGCGATCGTCGCGCCTACCAGCCAGCGGCCGTCCGCCTCGCGGCAGGAGCGGACCTCGACCTGGGCCGCGACCTCGTGGGTCGCGCCGGCCGCGTCGCGCAGCTCGAGCAGGACGACGGGATGCGCGCCGACCGCCAGCGGCGCCTCCGTCACCAGGCCGACGCCGGCGGAGCTTGCGTCGACCAGGCGGCCCGGGACGTGCCCGTCCTCGGAGTAGCAGTCGGCGGGGGCGTCGCCCTCGAAGCGGTAGACGAGGCGGCGCTGCCGGCGCCGCCCTACCGCCAGCAGCGTGCGGGCGATCCTGCGCAGCTCGATTAGCCCCAGCGCCGGCACGATCACCGCGGCCACGCCCGGCAGGTCCGGCAGCGGTCCGGCGCCGGCGAGGTCGAGCAGGCGCATCGCGGTGCCGGCGCCCAGCAGGACGGCGCAGGCGAGGACGAAGTGCAGCTTGCGCACGGCCTCGATCCCGCCCCCGTCCGTCCCCTGCTTCGGGGTCACCTTGAAGGCGGTGCGGCCGGGGCGCACGATGCAGCGCAGCGCCCGCGTGTAGATCTCCATCGTCAGCAGCTCGTAGTGGGCGGTCTCGCCGATCTTCATGTAGCCGCGCGCCAGGGCCGAGCCGGCGCAGAGGTTGAGCGTCACCGCCGGCAGCCAGAGCGCCGCCAGGGCGAGGACGCTGACCTTCATCGGCAGCGCGCCGGTCCACAGCACCAGCCCCAGCGTCGCCAGCAGCAGCAGCCGCATCGGCGGAGCCAGGTAGGCGGCGAGGCTGACGAAGTAGGAGAGCCGCTGCAGCGGGCGCAGCTCGCGAGCGCGCAGGGGGGACTCGGGGAGGGTGAAGACGGCGAGATTGCCGCGCGCCCAGCGGTCGCGCTGCAGCAGGTAGCCGTCGAGGTCGTGCGGCGCCAGGCCCTGCACCAGCACCTCGTCGTGATAGCGGCTGCGCCAGCCGTCGCGCTGCATGCGGATCGTCGTGTGGAAGTCCTCGGCGATCGTCTCCGTGGCGACGCCGCCGATCTCGAGCAGCGCCTGGCGGCGGATCAGCGCCGCCGAGCCGCACCAGTAGGCCGCGCCGTGGCGGTCCTTGCCGGGGCAGACGACCCGGTAGAAGAGGGATTGCTCGTGCCGGCCGACGACGTAGTGCTGGACCGAGTCGTGGTTGAAGAAGTCGTGCGGGGTCTGCACCAGCCCCATCCGCTCGTCGTCGAAGTAGCCGACGAGCGCGTCGAGCGCGTCCGGCATCGGCACGTGGTCGGCGTCGAGCATCAGCACCAGCTCGCCCCTGGTGCGGCCCAGCGCCGCGTTGATGTTGCCGGCCTTGGCGTGCGAGTTGTCGGGCCGGGTCAGGTAGCGGGCACCCGCCGTCCGCGCCAGCTCCTCCATCTCGGGCCGCCGGCCGTCGTCGAGCAGGTAGGTGGTGTGGGGGTAGGTGAGCGCCCCGCAGCCGGCCAGCGTCGCCGCCACCACCTCGACCGGCTCGTCATAGGTACAGACATAGACGTCGACCGAACGCCCCGCCGTCGCCGCCGGCCGCACGGCCGGTCGCCGTGACCAGGAGAACCAGGTCAGCGTCGCCAGCGCCCAGAGGCCGTAGACCTCGGTCGCCAGCAGCATCGCGAAGGCGACCGGGCTGACCCCTTCGCTGCTCCAGCCGATCCGCCAGGTCAGATAGCCGATCCCCCAGAGCAGCGCCGCGATGGCGAGCAGGCGCAGCAGGGCGGGGCGCCGGTCGAAGAAGCGCCCGAGCCGCGTCTGTTCGCTGCCTCGCATGAGGGGGCATCGACCCGTTCCGCCGCCCCCTTGAGTTGCGGGCGCCCGCAACGTCAGCCGCTCCCGCAGGGCGGAGATTGCCGACCGTGGCCGGCGGAAGAATGGATGGATGGACGACGAGCCACGCGCGGTGCCGGCGGGGGAGATCGGGGCTCACTCGACCGCTCGCGTCCCGGTCACCTCGCCGGCGCAGTCCGCTGCCGAAGCGCGCCGCTACATGGTTGGCAAGTCGTTCGATTTCGTCGACGAGATCGTGGTGCTCGACGGCGGTAGGTTGGTCGGTCTCGTGACGCTGACCCGGCTGCTCGAGGCTCCCGACGACGCCCTGCTCGGAGACCTGGCCGACCCCGATCCCGCGGTGATGGGGCCGGGTGAATCCGAGGAGGCCGCCGCGTGGCGGATGGTGCGGCGCGAGCAGAGCAACCTGGCGGTGGTCGACTCGGACGGCGCGTTCGTCGGGCTGGTGCCGTCGCACCGCTTGATCGGCCGGCTGCTTGCGGAGCACGACGAGGACGCCGCCCGGCTGGGCGGCTACCTGGCCAGCACCGGCCGGGCGCGCCTGGCGGCAGAAGAGTCGATCAGCCGCAGGCTCTGGCACAGGCTCCCGTGGCTGCTGGCCGGCCTCGCGGGGGCGATGGCCTCGGCCGTGCTCGTCGGCTCCTTCGAGGCGCAGCTCGACGAGAAGGTGCTCCTCGCCTTCTTCCTCCCCGCCGTCGTCTACATGGCCGACGCGGTGGGGACGCAGACCGAGACGCTGCTGATCAGGGGGATGAGCGCGAGCATCGACGTCGGGAAGGTGATCCGGCGGGAGCTCGTCACCGGGGTCCTGATCGGCGTCCTGATCGGGCTCGCGTTCTTCCCCTTCGCCCTGATCGGCTGGGGCGACGCGGACGTGGCCCTGGCGGTCGCGCTTGCCCTGACCGCGAGCTGCTCGATCGCCACCACGGTCGCCACGGTCCTGCCCCGGCTGCTGACCAGGCTCGGCAGCGACCCCGCCTTCGGCTCCGGGCCGCTGGCGACCATCGTCCAGGACCTGCTCTCGATCGCGGTCTACCTGGCAATCGCGACGCCGATCGCAACCTAGCGAGCGGCGCGACGGCCTGCTCGGCTTCGCTGCTCGCTAGGGTTTGGCTTGTTAGAGCCCCGGAGGGGTGCCGGAGTGGTTGAACGGGGCAGTCTCGAAAACTGTTGGCGTCGCAAGGCGCTCGTGGGTTCGAATCCCACCCCCTCCGTTTTGTAGGGCCTTCGCTGCGTCGTTGCAGGTGCTCCACGCCGCTGCACGGGAAGGGAACGGATCAGGCCTGTCAGGCGGCTGCGTGAGACTCGGGCCAGCTGCCGGAGCGGACACGCTCGTAGAGCGTGTCGGGGGCAAGGTCAGCGCCGCCGGGCCAGACGACCGTTCCCATTGCCGCGTCGACCTCGATCTCTGTAAAGCCCGTGGGAGTCCGGGCAGCTTCAAAGACCGGGCCGCGCATGCGGTCGAGTACGTTGACCTCGCCGCTCAGTCCGTCGGCAAAAGTCAGCCGAAGGACGCCATGGCGGACGACCTCTGCTGCGGTGATATCGGGAGTTAGGCCGTTCATTTCAGGGGCTCGATATCCAGAAGTGTCTCACCGGCACGGGCTCGGCGCCAGTTCTCCTCCAGCTCATACTGATGGAGCTCTGCCCAGGCTAGGACGAATCGCAGCTGCCGGCGACCGAGGCTGCTGTCCATGACCTCCAGGTTGTCGAACATTACGATCGAGATCCCGAAGAAGCGGCTGATCGTGGGCACCGACCCTTAAGGGCTGAGGGGTGGCGACTCTCCCCCCGGCAGCTTCTTAACTGGCCGATAAACGGCGAACCTCTCAAGGCACCGTCGTGTTTGAAACGATGGGTGCGTGGGACGGAAAGCGAACAGAGGGAGATGCGCGGTGGGGAAGAAGAGCTTCGGCCTGTTGAGCGCGGTTGTCCTGGCCATGGCGATGCTGGCGCTGCCGGTCGCCCGAGCGGACGACGCGGAACGCGAGGCCTACAAAGAAGCCGTCGAGCCGATCTGCAAGGCCAACACGCAGGCCAACGAACGGATCCTCAAGGGGGTTCGCGGCAAGGTCAAAGCGGGCAAGCTGAAGGCGGCGGCCGGCCAGTTCTCGCGCGCAGCCACCGCCCTGCGCAAAACGCACAGGGAACTGAAGGCCGTTCCCCAGCCCCCGGCCGACCAGACCAAGCTCGCCAAGTGGCTGAAATACGTCGAGATCGAGGCGAACCTCTTCCAGAGGACCGCCAAGAAGCTCAACGCCGGGGACAAGAACGGAGCTCTGGCGATGGTGATCAAGCTCGAACACAACGCCAACCTCGCCAACAACGTGGTGCTCGGCTTCGAATTCCGCTACTGCCGCTTCGAACCGTCCAAGTTCACCTAGGCCGGGTCCGGTCCAGCCGTTCATTGAACGATTGACCCACGTATAGGGGGGTCAATCGTTCAGTCGCGGAGCCGTTCGCGGGCCAGGGCCGCCGTTCGCCTCAGCGTGCTGCGGACATGGCGGGGTTCGAAGCGGATCTGCGAGTGCGAGAAGCGCAGGGGAAGCAGCCCGGCGGCGAGGTGGGTCTGGTCTCTCAGCAGCGCACGGTCCTGCTGGGACGGGGTGCGGTGATAGCGCAACCCGTCGGCCTCGACGACGATGCCGAGCTCCGGCCAGCTGAAGTCGACTTCGAAACCGTTGACCCAAGCTTTCGTCTGGGGCTCCGGAAACCCGGCGGCCCGTGCCAGGGGCCGGAAGTAGAGCTCCAGGTCGGAGTCGCTGAAGCGGAACGTGCGGCGGTCGAGGATGGCGCGAAGCGGAGCGACACCTGGTTGGCCGCCGTGGCGCTCGAGCGTTTCGCGCAGCGTCTCGGGGTCGACCCGGTCGAGCTTGTCGGCCTCGTTGACCGCGCGCTCAAGCTGCATCGGTCGCAGCCGGGTGGCCTCGTCGATCAGCGTGCGGATCGGGTCGGTCACCGGTATGCCCTCGTGGGCGGTCAGCTCCTCCGGCAGCAGGGCAGTGCGCCGGTGCACGCGGATCCCGGCGTGGCGGCGGCGGATCGCGGCAGGCACCGAGACTTCGATCAATCCCTGTGACTCCTCGCCGAAACCCCACAGGGCCGCAGCGCTGCCGTGGCTTAGGGCGGACTCGGGGCCGCAGGCGAGCGTTGCTGCCATCCACCGTCCCAGCCTGCCCAGCTGCGGCCTGCCGACGGCGTATACCCCTCGCCAGACCGGGTGCAGCCGCCCGGCGGCGATCCGCCGCTCGATTTGGCGCGCCCCGAGCCCCATCTTCAGCAGCTGCCGCCGCGCCACCACACCGTGCTGACGGTTCACCAGGGCCCAAATCTCTGCGTCCCGACCCTGGTGATCATCCAGCGATTGGTCGATTGACCCACCCATACGGTGGTCAAGGGTTCAGCGAGTCGATTTTCTCCCCCGTGAGCAGCGGGCGTGTGGCCTCAGTACCATCGGGCCTTCGCCCAGGTAGCTCAGTTGGTAGAGCACTTCCATGGTAAGGAAGGGGTCACGAGTTCGAGTCTCGTCCTGGGCTTCGCCGCAGCCTGAAAGCTTGCTCCCAGCAGCCAGTTTGTTGTCGTTGACCGGTAGGCTGCCGCTTCGTGGACTTCGCTCTCACCGACGAGCAGGAGGACTTCGTCGACGCGATCCGGCGCTACTGCGACCACGAGTGCGGCACGCCGGACCAGCGAGAGCGCCTTACCGAGGGCTACACGGAGCACCACAACGAGACGATCTACCGGGAGATGGCCGAGCTCGGCTGGACGGGGATCACGATCCCGGAGGAGTACGGCGGCTCCGGCGGGACGATGCTCGACGCCTGCATCTTCATGGAGGAGACCTCTCGCGCGCTGGCCCCGATCGGCGGCTACGCGACGACGCTGATCGTCGCCGGCGCCACCAACCGCTTCGGCAGCGAGGAGCAGAAGCAGGAGATCCTCGGCGGCATCGCCGAGGGCGCGGTCGAGGCGATCGCGATGACCGAGCCCGAGGCCGGCTCCGACGTCGGCGCCCTCTCCACCTCCGCCGAAGCGGTCGACGGCGGCTACGTCATCAACGGGCAGAAGGTCTTCTGCTCCAACGCCCACATCGCCGACCACGTCCTCGTCGTCTGCCGCACCACTCGCTCGGCGTCCAAGCACGACGGCATGACGATGATCTGGGTGCCCCGCGACGCCGACGGGCTCGAGGTGGTCCCGATCGACACGATGGGCGGCCGCGACACCAACCACCTCTACTTCACCGACGTCGAGGCGCCCGCCGACGCGGTCCTCGGCGAGGTCGACCAGGCCTGGACCCAGCTGATGGCCGGCCTCAACGTCGAGCGGCTGATCCTCGCCGCCACCCAGCTCGGCATCGCCCAGCGCGTCTTCGACGACGTCATCGTCTACGTCAAGGAAAGGGAGCAGTTCGGCAAGCCGATCGGCTCCTTCCAGGCGCTGCAGCACCGCATCGCCGACATGGCGACCGACATCGAGGCCGCCCGCCTGATGACCCGCTGGGTCGCCACCCTCACCGACGAGGATCCCGACAAGATGCTGCCCCGCGAGGCCTCGATGGTGAAGCTCTTCGTCACCGAGGCCGCCAGGCGCGCGGCCCTCAGCGGCATGCAGATGATGGGCGGCTACGGCTACGCCTCCGAGTACGACATGGAGCGCCTCGTCCGCAGCACCCTGGTCTCGACCATCTACGGCGGCACCTCCGAGATCCAGCGCAACATCATCGCCAAGACGTTCGGGCTTTGACCTAAGCCGGAGGTCGAGAGTTCGATTCTCTCCGGCCGTATTCCGCTGGGTTTCAGGCGCCCATGCCTCAGGGACCTCGTCCTTCAGGGGCCCAGCAGTGCCGCCGGCACGACTCCAATTCCATCGGAGCGGCGGTAGGCGGCTTCGCCGGTGCTGACGATGATCGCGTCGAGCAGTTCGTCGCCGATCGTCTCCATAAGCCAACGGAGGTTGCGGGTGTCGTCATCTTTGATCGTGCGCTTCAGCTTCACCTCGATCGCGATGACGCGCTTGTCGTGGGCCTCGACTATGAGATCGATCTCGCGATTGCCGCTGAAGGTGCGCAGATGGCCGGTTCTTGCCTCGGCGCGCTGGGCGTAGACCCGGATGCAGAGGGTCGCCAGCGACTCGAAGAGCGCTCCGAGGAGGGTGCCGTCGCGGGGGAGTGGGGGGCCCAGGTCGGCGTTTTCGAGCAGGGCCGCTCGGGTTGCGCCCAGCAGGCGGGCTGCGAGGGCCGGGTCGGCGAGATGGTGCTTCGAAGCGGCTGTGAGGCGCGAGAGGTGCCGCCGGGTCGGTTGCCAGGCGGGAACGGGGTCGAGCAGCCAGAGGCGCTCGAGGACGGCGCGGTAGGGACGGGCCGCGTCCTTCGAGAGTTGCTCTCCCTCGTCGCCGGTCGCCGCCGCCCGGATCTTCTCGAAGGAGGTCGTTGTGGCGGTGGCGGCGGCATAGGCCGCCATCCAGCGGCGCAGGCCGCCGGGATTTCGGACCGCGTGGCCGAGCTCGGGGAAGTCACGGTCGACGATGCGCTCGATGTAGCTGTCGAGCTGCAGGCGCAGGACCCGATCGGAGAGCCCGCGCAGGCCAGGAAGGCCGGAAGCGAGGATCTCGTCGACGTAGTCTTCGAGCCCGATCGAGGTCTCGCCGCGGAGGCTTGGTCGGCCACCCTCGAGCAGCTCGGCCAAGCTCACCGAGGGCGGATCGTCGAGGCGCTCGGCTAGCGTCAGGGGCCGCATCCGGATCGTCGGGATCCGCCCGGCGCCGGAGTGGCGGCCGGCGCCATCGGGCGAGGCCGAACCGGTGAGGAGGAAGCTTTCCGGGGCCGCACCTTTATCGACCGCTCGACGGACGAGGTCCCAGGTCTCGGGAAGCCGTTGCCACTCGTCGAGCAGGATCGGCTTCTCGGCGCTGAGCAGGAGGCTGGGGTCGGATTCCGCGAGGGCGAGCCGCGCCGGGTCGTCGAGCTGGTTGATCGTTGCGGCGCGGCGCGATGCCGTCTCCGTCTTACCCACTCCCTTTGGCCCCTCGATCGCAAGCGCGGGTAGGGATGCGAGGATCTCGTCAAGCTCCGAGTCGAGGATGCGGGGCGTGTAAGGCAACGATTGACCCTCCATTTCGCAGCTAGTTACCCTTCCATTTCGCAATAGTATATCGGTCGATTTCGCACGAGAGAGAAAGCGCCGAAAGGGGCCATGCCCTTGACCTCGACCGCTCTTTGGCGAGCGCGAGCCTCAACGTCGAGCGGCTGATCCTCGCCGCCACCCAGCTCGGCATCGCCCAGCGCGTCTTCGACGACGTCATCGTCTACGTCAAGGAAGGGAGCAGTTCGGCAAGCCGATCGGCTCCTTCCAGGCGCTGCAACACCGCATCGCCCACATGGCGACGTCACCGAGGCCGCCCGGCGCGCGGCCCTCAGCGGCATGCAGATGATGGGCGGCTACGGCTACGCCTCCGAGTACGACATGGAGCGCCTCGTCCGCAGCACCCTGGTCTCGACCATCTACGGCGGCACCTCCGAGATCCAGCGCAACATCATCGCCAAGACGTTCGGGCTCTGACCTCGGCATACTCCCGGGGGCAGGAAGTGAGAGCGCCCGTAGCTCAGTGGTCAACGGGGTTTTAACGAGCCCCAAAGAGCGCCGGTCTTTCAAGCCGGAGGTCGAGAGTTCGATTCTCTCCGGGCGCATTTCCGGTCCGCCTGGACTCGATCCGGTCGATCCGCGACGATGTAGCCATGGTCGTCATCGATGAGAAAGAACGAGTCCCGCCGCTTGACGAGGCTGCGCTGGAGCGGCTCGGGCATGTGCTTGACTGCGAGGGAGTCATTGCGGCGATGTTGATCGGCTCGCAGGCGCGTGGGACGCCAGGGCCGCTTTCGGACGTTGATATCGCTGTGTGGCACGAGCCGGGGCTTGATCCGGCCGGCCGGCTTCGACTGCAGCTCGAACTTGCTCGTCTCGCCGGAGAGACCCTTCGCACGAACGAAGTCGACATCGTCTTGCTCAATCAAGCGCCGCCGCTGCTGCGGCATCGGGCGATTCGAGATGCCAAGTTGCTCGTAGAGCGCGATCCGGTCGCACGCATTCGGCTTAATGCGCGAGCCCTACTCGACTATCTCGACACCGAGCCGCTGAGGGCCGAGATGTCGAGGGGCCTGCGTGAACGGATCAGAGAGGGGCGTTTTGGTCGACCCCAAAAGCATTGACGCCCGGCTTGAGCATCTAGCCGAGCTGCTTGCGGAGTCGGAGCGGATACGGGCCAGTGGCCGCGCAGCGTACGACGCCTCCTTTCGCGATCGGCTTGCCGCGCAGCATGCGATCCAGTTGGCGATCCAGATCTGTGTTGACATCGGCGCTCACCTGATCGCGGAGCTGGCGCTGAGGATGCCCGACGACTACAAGGGTGTCTTTGCTGTTCTGCGGGAGCCGCTTGGTCTCACCCCGGAGTTGGTCGAGGGGCTTTCCGCGGCCGCCGGGATGCGCAACGTCCTGGTGCACGTCTATCTGGAGGTAGACGACGACAAGGTGTGGGTAGCCCTCGGGCACCTCGACGACCTGCGCGAGTTCGCCATCAGCGTCGAGCAAGTGGCCGAATCGGAAGACGATTCAGGTACCTGACCTTCGTCCTTCGAGCCGAGGGCCGCGGGTTCGATCCCGCTGGGCCTGCGCCATGGCTGACCCGACCGGCGACGCTGGATAACGCGCGGGTACCTAAGCGGGTTCCCATTCCAGAGCCCTTTCCGCGCCCCTTCGAGCGTTTTTCTCGACTCTGGAGACACGGAATTTTCCTTGACGTCCCAAACAGTCCCTGTTTTACTCAAGCCTGAATGATGTACGAAACAGTTCGAAGCTGGCCCTAAGGGGCGGCTGGGAAACAGGGAAACCGAGTCGCCTAGGGCCGCCGGGAAGCGGCCCGGCAGGGGCTCAACGCACAAGGAGAGATCTAAGTGAGACGACTGACAATCTTGCTCGCCGCGCTGGCGGCTTTGATGCTGGTGCCGGCGACGCAGGCGTTCGCAGAAGACCTCGTATTCATCAAAGGCACCGGGACCGGCAGCGGCGAAGTCGTCGGCATAGGGGAAGAATTGGCGGGCGAACCGCCGATCGCCTGCTCGTACACCTCGCCGGGACCCGCTACTGGAATCTGCTCGACCGATCCGTTCGAATTCGAAGAAGAATCGGGCTTCTACGCGGTCAAGCTGCAAGCCAAACCGACACCCGGCTCAGAATTTGCCGGCTGGACGCTTCTCAAAGGAGCAAGCACACTCACGCCAGGTTCCTGCCCTTCGGAAAAAAACCCCCTGATATGTGAATACTTCACCTTTATAGAAGAATTCGAAGTATCTGAACTTCAGGCCACCTTCACCAAAGAAGTAGCGGCCGGCCCCGAACTTACCGTCACCCCTGAAGGCACCGGCACCGGCACCGTCGTCAGCTCCCCCGCGGGGATCGAATGCGGCGGGACCTGCAGTGCCCAGTTCGAAGAAAACACCAAAGTCACCCTCACCGCCTCACCCTCAGCCGGCTCCACCTTCGTCAGCTGGAAAGGCTGCGAAAAAGGCGGCGCCATCGGTCGCCAGTGCACGGTGACGATGGACAAAGCAAAGACCGTCAACGCCAAGTTCGCCTTGGCCTATGACGTAACCGTCAACAGGGTCGGCACAGGCCTCGGCAAGGTGCAGAGCGCCCCCAGCGGGATCCTCTGCCTGGCCAACTGCGCCTCGACCAAAGCCGCCTTCAAAGAAAGCACCTCGGTCACCCTGACCGCGACCCCGTCCAAAAACTACGTCTTCACCGAATGGACCGGTGACTGCTCGGGCTCGGGCACCTGCTCGCTGAGCACGCTCAGCGCCAACAAGACGGTTGGCGCCAAATTCACCGCCGTCGCCCAGCACAACCTGTCGCTGAGCAAGTCAGGCGGTGGCAACGGCACCGTCAAGGCCGCCCAGGCCGGGATCAACTGCGGCGCCACCTGCCTCTCACAGGCAGCGGCCTACTTCCAGGGCACGGTGGTCGAACTGACCGCCACCCCGGGCAAAGGCTCCTCATTCGGTGGCTGGTCAGGCGGTGGCTGCTCTGGCACCGGCACCTGCACGGTGACGATGTCGGCGGCCAAATCCGTCACTGCGGAATTCAAATAGGAGCACCCAGCACGAGTAGCAAGCAACAACGGCAAAGCCAAAGCCCCGGGAGCCACGGGCTCCCGGGGCGGCGGCCCCGCCGCAGCGGTACCGCCTCTTGGGGAGAGGCGAGAGACAAAGACTTGAAGTGCCTACAGGGAGAGGCGGTTGAGAATGGGACACGAGAAGGCCAGAGGACGCGGGACAGCGCCGGCGATGCTCGGTGCCCTTGCGCTCGTACTCTGCCTCCTCACCCCTCCCGCCCAAGCCACCTACGAACAGGTCGGCGCCTTCGCCGGCTCGGCCACCCCGGTTGCCGAAGAAAAATTCACTGAAGAAGTCCAGCTGGGCGGAATCGGCGGCATGGCCGTCAACTACACCGGCGCCGGTGGGGTGGAGCCGGGGACGGTCTACGCGGTGACCTTCATCTCGCTCAATGCGCGAGTGGCCATGTTCGAGCCAACCGCCGGTGGCCTGAAATTCGTCGAGGGCTGGGTGGTGACAGAAACTGAAGGCCCGTATGAAGTCTGTGGGCCACCCGGAGAACTGCCAAACGGCGACACTGACCCCCATCCGAACTGCCCGCTGCAGGTAAAAGGATCGCCGGGTCAGCTCGACATCGACGTCGACCAGAGCACGGGCAACGTCTACGTGCTCTCGTTCGCCAATCCGATCCCGAAAGTCGTGGTCGCATACACCCCTGACGGCGGCGAAGAAATCACCCGCTTCGGGGAAATGGCTCCCAGTGGGGAGACGGTGGCGGCGAGCCCGGGGAAGGTGCACTCATCACCCTACCCGGGGGGCCTGGCGGTGAACGGGGACGGGGAAGTCTACGTCTATGACCAAACCACCCTGGTCAGCGCATACCACCGGCTGATGGTCTTCCGCCCGAAAACCCCGGGCGACTACTCCGAGTACGAATACGCGGGAGAAGTGGCGGCGGGAGCGCTCGGGGAAGGCGAACTCCCCACCCGGCCGGTCACCGACGCCGCCGGCAACGTCTACGTCGCCGGCGACGACTACGTAGAGATGTATGAGCCGGAAGTGCCGCAGGCCTACCCGGGCAAACCGGCGAAAGTCGCCTGCAGTTTCAGCTTCGAAAAAGGCGGGATCACCGCGCTCACGGTCCACCCGCTAACGGGCGAGCCCTTCTTCGGCAACTATAAGAAAGAAGAAACGAAGAAGTGGGTGCGCTCGCTCGGCCCCTGCAACCCCGGAACGGGCAAGTTCGAAGGGCCCAAAGGCGAAGAGATCACCGCTCGCTTCGAAGTCAGCCCCGAACGCGGCGACCTCTGGGGCCTCGCCCTCGACCCCGAGCGCGAACTGCCGGGTCGCCCACCTGGCGTCCTCTACGCAGGGGCGCCGCACCCAGTGCCTTCCATCGGCAAAGGCGAACCGGGCCAGTCCTCGCTGGGCTACCTCTTCGCCCAGTCCGAATCGCAGGAAAGCCCACCGGCGATCGAGGCGCAGTCGGTCTCCCACGTGACCCAGACGACGGCGCAGCTGCGGGCGCAGATAGATCCCGCCGGCTTCGATACGAGCTACCGATTCCAGTACCTGAGTGAGGCCGCATACGAGGCGAACCCGCCCGAAGAACGCTTCGCGGGAGCCGACGAGGCGCCCCAGGGCGGCGCCCTGCTCGGCGGCGGCAAAGCGACGCTCAGCGCCCTAGCCTCGATATCGGGCCTCGAACCCGACACCGCCTACCGCTACCGGGCGCTGGCCGAGAGCCACTGCGCCCCCGCCGAACCGGAACGCCTCTGCCAGGTCCCGGGCGAAGCCCGTGCCTTCCGCACCTTCCCTCCGCAAGACCCCGGCCTGCCCGACGACCGCGCCTGGGAGCTGGTCTCCCCGGCGCAAAAGCAGGGCGGCCAGGTGCTGCCGGCGGACCCGCGGATCAGCTCCTGCGCCAACGTCCAATGCAAGCCCGGAGCCACCTACCAGCACTTCCCGATGCAGAGCGCCCCCAACGGCAACGCGGTCGCCTATGAGGGCACGGCCTTCGGCACGGGAGGCGCGCTGGCCGAAAACCAGTACGTCTCGCGCCGCACCGATACCGGTTGGGAGACGGTGAACCCCACCCCGCCGCTTCTCCTGGGCGCCAGCCAGAGCGGCTACCGCTCGCTCTCCGCCAACCTGGAGGATGCGGTGATCGGACAGCCGAGCCCCTCGCTCAGCCCCAAAGCCCCACCCGGATACGAAAACCTCTACGCCCAGCCGGTGGCCGAACCGCTCGAGCTGGAGCCGTTCGTGAAGCAGGCGCCGCCCAACCGCCCACCGGAAGGCGCCGGGGGCTTCGAAATCCGCTACGCCGGCGCCTCGACCGACGGCTCGCGGATCTTCTTTCGAGCAAACGACGCGCTTACCGAAGAAACGCCTCTTGCTCCCGCTGCCGAGGACGGTGGCGCTGCCAAATACAACCTCTACGAATGGTCCGATGGCCAGCTGTCGCTGGTCAACGTCAAGCCGGGCAATGCCGAAGCGCCGGCGGGGGCCGCCTTCGGCGGCGGGCCGGCCGTCAACGGCAACGCAATCTCCGCCGACGGCACCACCGTCTTCTGGTCAGATGACGCGGGCCAGGTCTACGCGCGGATCGACGGCACCGAAACCCTCGAGATCGAAGCCCCCGGCAAATACCTCAGCGCCTCGACCGACGGCTCGCTGGTGCTGCTGCAGAACGGCTGCCTCTATGCGATGGCAACTGAGGAATGCACCGATCTGACCGGGGGCCAAGGCGGCTTTGAGGGCATAGTCGGCCAAAGCGACGATCTCTCCCACGTCTACTTCGTCGACACAGCCGTGCTCAGCGGCGAAGAAGAGAACAGCGAGGGCGACAAAGCGCAGGCGGGCAAATTCAACCTCTACGCCTGGAGCGAAGGCACGATTCGCTTCGTGGCGACGCTCTTGGCGGTCGACAATGCCGGCAGTGGGGGTGGGGGCAAGGTCGGGATAGGGGACTGGGAATCTGCGCCGGCGAGCCGCACGGCCGAGGCGAGCCCCAACGGGCGATTCGTCGCCTTCCTCTCCCAGGCGCAGCTGACCGGCTATGAGAACGCCGGGCCGTGTGAAGAAGAATCGGGGACCGGGACATTCCGCCAGACCCCCTGCCCGGAGGCCTTCGTCTATGACTCGGTGAGCGGGGAGCTCAGCTGTGCTTCGTGCAACCCGAGCGGGACGCGGCCACTGGGCTGGAACGCGCTGCGGCTGATCCTGGGGCCGTCCTACCTGCCCCAGCCCCGCTACCTGACCGACAGCGGTCGCCTCTTCTTCGACAGCCAGGACGCGCTGGTCCCCGCCGACACCAACGAAGGGGCCGAAGACGTCTATGAGTGGGAGCCCGAGGGGGTGGGGAGCTGCGAGCGGGAAAGTGGCTGCATCTTCCTGCTCTCAGGCGGCCGCGAGGACACCGACTCCAACTTCCTCGCCGCCGACCCGAGCGGGGCGAACGTCTTCTTCACCACCCGCGAGCGGCTCTCGCCCAAGGACAAAGACGAGCTGATCGACCTCTACGTGGCCCGCGAAGGCGGTGGCATCGCGGCGGAAAGCGAGACGACGAAACCCGAATGCCAGGGCGAAGCCTGCCAGCCGCCGGCCTTTGCCCTCGACGATCCCCTCCCGAGCTCCTGGGGCTTCCAGGGCGCCGGCAACGCGCAGGAGAAAACGTCATCGGCTGCGCGCAAACCCTGCGCCAAAGGCAAGGTCAAACGGCGTGGCCGCTGCGTCCCCAGGCACCGCCACCACAGGCGAGCTGCGCACCGCAACGGGAGGAAGAGCCGATGATCCGCGCCCGCACAGCCCTGGCTCTCGCTCTGCTGGTTTCGCTGGCGGCGCCATCGGCCGCGCAGGCCGACTTCGGCTTCGCGCCCGGCTCGACCACCCTGAGTGCCGAGAACGAGGACGGCACCCTCGCCACCCAGGCAGGCTCTCACCCCTACGCCTTTACCCTCTCCTTCGCGCTGAAGACCCAGGGCGGAGTGACCGAAGGCGGGGCGATGCGCAACCTGATCACCGACCTGCCCCGCGGCCTGGTGGCAAACCCCCAGGCGGTCCCGACCTGCACCCGCCAGGACTTCGAGGCCCAGAAGTGTTCGGTGGGCACCCAGATCGGGGTCCTGGAAACGGTCCTCCCCGGAGTCGGCCTCGCCGTAGGCCCCCTCTACAACCTCAACCCCCCACCGGGGGTCGCGGCCCAGGTCGGCTTCTCGACCCTCGGCTTCACTCTGATGGGTGGGGGCTCGGTGCGCACCGAAGAAGGCTACGGCGCCCGGGTCACCTCGCTGAACCTGCCGCTGGAAGCGACCTCGGCGACGGCGAGGATCTGGGGCACCCCGGCCGATGAGGACCACGACCCCGAACGCGGCGTGGCCGAACAGGGAACCCTCGGCTCCTCCACAGACGCCCCCCTGATCCCCTTCCTCACCCTGCCCACCTCCTGCGATGCCCCGCCGGAGTTGACCCTGCGCGCCGACTCAAAGCTCAACCCCGGCGTCTTCGCTGAGGAAACCGCGCCGCTGCGCGACAAAGGCGGCAATCCCCAGGTGCTGACCGGCTGCGAGGCGGTGCCCTTCGACCCGACGATCGCCGCCTCCCCGAGCACCGAGCGGGCCTCCAGCCCCTCGGGTCTCGACTTCGAGCTGCAGCTCCCCAACAAAGGCCTGCTCAACCCCAAAGAGGGCGCTGTAGTCGAAACCCAGCCGAAGAAGACCGTGGTCACCTTGCCCGAGGGGGTGAGCGTCAACCCTTCCTTCGCCGAAGGAGCCGCCGTCTGCTCAGAGGCCCAATACAAAGCCGAGCAGATCGACACCGAAGCGGGGGAGGGCTGCCCGCAGGCATCGAAGCTCGGCAGCCTGAGCGCCCACTCCCCGCTGCTCGAGGAACCGGTCGAGGGAGCCGTCTACCTCGCCGAGCCCTATGGGAACCCCTTCGGCACCCTCGCCGCCCTGTACCTGGTGGCCAGGGCGCCCGAACGCGGCGTCTTGGTCAAGCAGGCGGGGAAAGTCGAGTTCGACCCAGATACCGGTCAGATCGTCTCGACCTTCGAGGACCTGCCGCCGCTGCCCTACTCCTCCTTCGAGGTTCACTTGCGCGAAGGCCCCAGGGCGCCGCTGGTAACTCCACCCGCCTGCGGGAAATACGAGACCGTAGCCCGCTTCACCCCCTTCTCTTCCGCAGAGGAGATCGAACGCAAAGCCTCCTTCCAGATCGACCAGGGGGCAGAGGGCGGCACCTGCCCCGCGGGTGGCCCAGCGCCCTTCCACCCGAACCTGCTCGCCGGCACCCTGAGCAACGCCGCCGGTTCCTTCTCTCCCTACTACCTGCGCCTTACCCGCACCGACCCCGAGCAGGAGATCACCCACTTCTCGGTCAAGCTGCCCCCGGGGCTGACCGGCAAGCTCACCGGGATCCCCTACTGCCCCGACGCGGCGATCGAGGCCGCCAAGGAACGCACCGGCCCCCACGGCGGACAGGAAGAGCTCGACGCTCCATCCTGCCCGGCGGCATCTGAGCTGGGCCGCACCCTGGCCGGAGCCGGAGTCGGCCCATCGCTCTCCTACGCCCCCGGCAAGGCCTACCTGGCCGGCCCCTACAACGGCTCCAAGCTCTCGATCGTGGCGATCACCGCCGGAGTCGTCGGTCCCTTCGACATCGGCACCGTGGTGATCAGGGAGGCCCTGAAGATCGACCCCGAGAGCGCCGAGGTCCTGATCGACGGGGCGGGCTCCGATCCGCTCCCCCACATCATCAAGGGCATCCCGGTCCACCTCAGGGACATAAGGGCCTACGTCGAGCGCCCCGACTTCGTCCTCAACCCGACCGACTGCACGAGAACCTCTACGGCCTCCACGGTGCTCGGAAGTGGCCTTGACTTCACCTCCGCGGCAGACGACAACCCCTTCACGGCCACCAGCCCCTTCCAGGCCGCCGACTGCGCCTCCTTGCCCTTCAAGCCCAAGCTCGGCATCCGCCTGATCGGCGGCACCAAACGAGGCGCCTTCCCCGCCTTCAAGGCACACCTGGAGATGAACGGGATCGGCGAAGCGGGGATCGCCCAGGCCCAGGTCACCCTGCCCCGCTCGGCCTTCGTCGAACAGGCCCACTTCAAGACGATCTGCACCCGCGTGCAGTTCAAGGAAGGGGCAGGCAACGGAGCCAGCTGCCCAGCGGGATCGATCTACGGCAAGGCCAGGGCGATCACCCCATTGCTCTCCGAGCCGCTGGAAGGCCCGGTCTTCCTGCGCGCCAACGGCGGCGAGCGCGACCTGCCCGACCTCGTCGTGGCTCTCAGCAACTCCCAGGTCGACTTCAACCTCGTCGGCTTCGTCGACGCAGTCAAAGGCCGCCTCAGAAACACCTTCGCCGCCTCCCCCGATGCCCCGGTCACCTCCTTCGACCTGGAGATGGCCGGCGGCAAGAAGGGCCTCTTCGTCAACAGTCGCAACCTCTGCGCCAAGAAATACCGGGCCGTCGCCGGCTTCGCCGGGCAGAACGGCAAGACCTACACGGCAAGGCCCGCCTTGAAGGTGAAGTGCAAAGGGAAGAAGGTCGTCAAGGGCAAAGCCAGCAACAAGCGGGGAGGTAGGCGATGAGGAGGGGCATCGCGACAGCGGCGGCCCTTTCAGCGTTGCTCTTCTGCGCTAGTGCCCCCGCCGCCTACGAACAGGTCGGCACCTTCGCCGGCTCGGCCACCCCGGTCGCCGAAGAAAAATTCTCCGAAGAAGTCCAGCTCGGCGGCGTCGGCGGCATGGCCGTCAACTACACCGGCGCCGGTGGGGTGG
>CAMLQY010000005.1 GCA_946482365.1 uncultured Actinomycetes bacterium | reverse complement strand
CCGCCGGTGATCGTCAGCATCCCCGAGGAGGTCTCGTACAGCTCGGCCTTGCGCGAGATGTCGACCGACTTCTTCGGATCGCCGGTGGCGATCAGGGGGCGGACGCCGGCGTAGGCGCCGACCAGGTCCCGCTCGCCCAGCGAGGTGCCGAAGAACTCGTTGACGGCGTCGAGCAGGTACTCGACGTCCTCGGCCCCGGGGCGCGGATGGTCGACGTCGCCGTCGAAGTCGTTGTCGGTGGTGCCGACGAGGGTGCGCCCGTACCAGGGCAGGGCGAAGATCGCCCGGCCCTCGCCCGCCGGCACGATGCAGGCCGCCTCGCCGGTGGAGAGGACGTCGCGGTCGATCAGCAGATGCGTCCCCCGGCTGGGGGAGATCCGCGGCACGTCCTCCTCCTCAGCCAGCTCCTCGGGGCGGATGCGGTCGGCGAAGACGCCGGTGGCGTTGACGACGTTGTCGGCCCCGACCTCCATCCGCTCGCCCGACTCCGCCTCGACGAAGGCGACGCCGCAAGCGCGGCCGTCGGCGCCGAGCTTCACCTCGGTCACCTCGGCGCCGTTCAGCATCGTCGCGCCGTAGCGCTCGGCCTCGCCGAGCACGGTGAGGACCATGCGCACGTCGTCGGTCTGGCAGTCGTAGAAGAGGTAGGCGTTCTTGGGGTCGCGCGCCTCCAGCGCGGGCACCAGCCCGAGCACCTCGTCGCGGTCGATCATCCGGTGGCGGTCCGGCGACCAGTAGAAGTCCTCGTCACCCTCCTTGGCCGAGCGCATCTCGCCGCGGCCGCGACCGACTCGCGTGGTCGCCATCACGTCGTACATGTTGAGCGCGATCCCGAGGCGGCGGTCGCGGCGGCGGTCGGGGAAGTCAGCGACGAGGAACGGCGTCGGGTAGACGAGGTGGGGCGCCAGCTGGACGAGCAGCTGCCGCTCCAGCAGGGCCTCGCGCACCAGCCCCAGGTCGAGGTTCTGCAGGTAGCGAAGGCCGCCGTGGACCATCTTCGAGGAGCGGCTGGAGGTGCCTTCGGCGTAGTCCCCGCGCTCGAGCAGCGCCACCGAGTAGCCGCGCGAGGCGGCGTCGAGGGCGACGCCGGCGCCGGTGATGCCGCCGCCGACCACGACGACCTCGAAGTGCCGGCCGGCGATCTCCTCGATGGCTGTCGCGCGCGAGAGCATCAGTCGAGGAAGACCGTCGTCTGCTCGACCGGGGGGCGCTCGGGCGGCGCCTTCTCCTGGCGCGGGCGGCCGAGATGGAGGAGGCCGACGAAGCGCTCGGCGTCGGGCAGGCCGACGGCGCCGCGACCGCCGGTCGAGCGCAGCAGGCCTGGCGTGCGCCAGTAGCCGGCCAGGCCCCGGGCGTGGGCGCCGAGCAGGACGATGTAGGAGGCGACGGCGGTCGCGTGCAGGTCCTCCTCGTTTTGGATCGGGTCTTCCCCGAGCGCGCAGGAGACGACGATCAGGGTCGGGGCGCGGTCGAGCTTCGCCGCGCCCTCGGGGCCCGCGGCCTCCTTCAGGCGACCGAGGGCCTGCGGCCCGAGGACGCGAAAGCGCCAGGGCGCGGTCAGGTGGTGGTTCGGCGCCCAGCGAGCCAGCTCGAGCAGCTCGAGGATCTCCGCGCGCCCGAGCGGCTCGGCCCCGAAGGCCTTGTGCGTGCGACGCGTCCTGATCGCGGTCTCGACGTCCACGCCTGCAACATAGCCGGGCGACCGTGCGACCCCCCTTCTACGTCCATGCGACGGCGAACGGGGCTCGGGCTACCAGCCGTTGCGCCGGCCCAGCCACCAGGGGAAGCCGATGGCGAGGGCTGTGCCGGCCAGGCCGATGCCGATGGCGCTCTCGGCCGACGGGGGCGTGTCGTCGCTGGCAGCCGGCGCAGGCGACTCGGACTCCGACGGTGTCACGCCGGTTTCCGGCAGCTCGCCGCCGGCTTCCGGCGCCGGGGTGGTGCCTTCGGGGACCAGCGGTGGTGCGACCGAGCCGCCGCTGGAGCCGCCGCCGGTTGGGGCGGGGGCCGTGCTCGTGGGCGGTTCGGGAGCCGGCGTCACCGGGGCCGGTGATGTTTCTTCGACCGGGGGAACGGTCGCCTGGGGCGGCGATGCAGGCTTCGCCTGCCGCGATGGCGGCGAGACGGGCAGCGAGCTCCTCGAGGCCGCGACCAGGACTTCGGCCGTGACCCAGACGGGGGTCTGGTTGCTGCTCGCCGAGTAGCTGTAGTGCCCGTCGGAAGCCTGCCTCTCAGCGAGGTAGTCGAGGGCGCTCTTGCCCCCCGATTCGACGTCGGCCGGGTCGGCACCGAAGGCGATCATCCCCTGCACCGCCCACGAGGTCGACTGAGAGTTGACTTCGCCGCTTCCCCCGGCGAAGCCGCCGCTGGAGCGCTGGTGCCGGCGGAGGTAGGTGAGGCCGTGCGCCGCGGCGTTCGAGCTCGGCATCGCCTGCATCACGGCACCGGTCACATCGGCGTTGCTCGGCTGGCCGGGGACGTCGCCCCAGCCACCGTCGCCGTTCTGGACGTTGCCCAGCCAGGAGAGGGACTTCTGGAGGCTGCCGGTGGCACCGGCGGTGCGCAGGGCGATCACCGCGTACGCGGTCGATCCGGGCCAGCCCACGTAGGAGCCGTTGCTCGCCCGGCGCTTCTCCAGCTCGATGACGAGATTGCGCCCGCCGAAGTCGCGCGGGTCGAGGCCCGCCCCCTCCAGGGCGAGGATCGTGCGCGCGAGGTCGCCGGCGCTGGTCAGCTGGTCGAGGTTGGCACGCAGGAAGTCGATGGGAGAGCGCCCATTCCGGGTGACGTCGAGGGGATGGCGGCCGGCGGCCTCCAGGCCCAGCATCGCCCAGCCGGTGATCGCGGCGCTCGAGGCGCTTCCGGGCGAGGTGCCGAACCCGCCGTCGGCGTTCTGCGCCGACTCGAGCCAATCGGCCCCACTGCCCGTCCCCGCGGCGCCGGCCGGGGTGGTGGATACGGCGGCGGGAAGCGCGAGGGCGAGCAGCAGCGCCGTGACGACGGCCGGAGCTCGCCACTGGAAGCGCTCGCGGAAGCGGGTCAGCATCCGCACCATCGCCGGGCCGGCGAGCAGGGCGAAGGCGACGTTGCCGATCGCGTGGGCGGCGTCGAACGGGATGGCGCGGGCCTCCAGCACCAGGAAGCTCTGAATCGAGAAGTCCTCACCGTAGGTCATGATCGAAAAGTTCTGCAACACACCGTAGGCGATTCCGGCGAAACCGCAGGTCGCGGCGAGAGTGAGGCGACCGGCGTTGCGCACGCCGAGCGCCAGCGCGGCGCCGAGCATCCCGCACAACCCCCATCCCACCATCTGCCAAGGCGTCCACGGCCCCTGGCCGAACCAGAAGTTGGAGACGAGGCCGGTGAGGGCGCCGACGGCGAAGCCCGGCGCGGGGCCGAGGGCGTAGCCGGCGAAGACGACGATGTCGGTCGTCAGCGGCTTGACATTGGGGAAAGCGGCGAAGGCGATGCGCCCCGCGATCGCCAGCGCCGCCAGCGCCGCGACCAGCGCCACCACCTGCGAGGGCGGCCGCGAGCGCTCGTACCAGGCGAAGCCGCCGAGCAGGACCGCGCCGAGGATCAGGAAGGAGACGAGCTGCCAGGACATCAGCCCTGCCCCCCCGCTCGTGACTCGCCCGGCGAACGGAGGGCGGCGACGCCCTGCTCCGGCGTGACGACACCGGGGAGGTCGAGGACGCGGGCGACCTCGGTGGCGAAGTACCAGCCCCCGGAGAGGATCTCGGCCGCCGGGCCGTCGGCGATAACGACCCCGTCGCCGAGCAGGACGACGCGCTCGGCGAAAGCCGCGGCGAACTCGACGTCGTGGGTGGCGACGAGGACACCCGCACCGCGGTCTGCAAGCTCCCCGATCAGGTGGACGAGGTCGTCCTTGCGGGCCCGGTCCATACCGCGTGTGGGCTCGTCGAGAGCGACGAGGCCGGGGAGCTCATCGCCTTCCATACGCCCGGCCAATGCGATCCCGAGGGCGAGCCTTTGACGCTCGCCCCCGGATAGGTCGCGTGGGTCTGAATCGACCGCGTGCTCCAAGCCAACGACCCGCAGAGCCGCCATGCCCGCGTCACCGGGGAGCTCGTCGCCAACCCGCTCGCGAACGAGATAGTCGCCCGGGTTCTGCATCAGCAGGGCGATCCCAGCTGGCAGGTCCAGCTTGCCGCGAACGGGGTCGATCAAGCCGGCGGCGGTCTTCAGCAGGGTGCTCTTGCCGGCGCCGTTGCGGCCCATGAGGGCAACGCGTTCGCCGCTCTTGACCTCCAGGTCGATGCCTTTGAGGATGTCGCGGGGTGTGTCTCCCGAGGCCAGCTCGATCCAGAGGTCGCGAGACGTGAACGTGGCGTTGGAGGGCAGGGGGACCCCCTCCTCTCTCAACTTTTTCGGTGAGGCGGGGTCAGTCACTCCCGATCGGGTTGACGAAAAAGTACAAGCCGTTCGGAGGGGGTCCCCCTGCCCTCTGTCGGCAGCCCCGATTGACGCGAGGGTTCGGCGCGCGGCGCGGACTCCGACGGGCAGGGGCTCGATTCCGGCCAGGGAGAAAAGGCGGGCGGCTGGAGTCTCGAGAGCGGTGTCTGCATCCTGGGCCCAAGCGAGGAAGCTGCCGGGATCGCCATCGAAGGCGATGGAGCCGGAGCTCATCGCGACGACGCGGTCAGCGGCTGCGAGACAGCGCTCCAAGCGGTGCTCAGCTAGGAGGATCGTCACGCCCCACTCCTCGTTGAGGCGGCGGAGGAGCCAGATCAACTCGTCGCCGGCGACCGGGTCGAGCTGGGATGTGGGCTCGTCCAGCAGAACCAGGCGGGGTCGGGTAACGAGAGCTGCGGCTAGAGCAACCCGCTGCAGCTCCCCGCCCGACAGCGTGTCCACGGCGCGATCTAGCAGGTGTGGAATCGCCAGCGCGAGCGCGACCTCCTCGACCGCTCTCGCGCGAGAGCTTGGTTGGTCCCTTCGCAGCTCTAGCGGCAGCTCGATCTCGGCTGCAACCGTCGTCGAGACGACTTGCGTCTCCGGGTCTTGAGCCACATACCCAACTACAGCCGCAAGCTCTCCGGGGCCGGTGGCGAGGGCGTCGATGCCGGCGACCTCTATGCGGCCCTCGATCTCGCCGCCGTGGAAGTGCGGGACGAGGCCGCAGGCGGCGCGCAGGAGGGTCGACTTGCCGCAGGCGGAGCGGCCGGCGAGGAGGACCAGCTCGCCCGGGGCGAGCCGGAGCGAGACGTCGCGCAGGGCGGGAGCGGCAGCGTTGGGGTAGCCGTAGGAGAGGCCCTCGATCGCGAGGGCGGGGACGGCGCGGGCCGACGCCGCCAGCTCAGGCACGGCGGGCCTTCCGCCGCAGCGGCGCGAAGCCGCTGAGGACGAGCAGGGCCGAGAGTGCGAGCGTCGCCAGGCCGGCGCCGACCTCGATCGATGGGTATTCGGAAAAGGCGTCAGCCCCGAGCGCCTTGCCGGTGATCGCCGCAATCAGCACGGCAGTGCCAACCGCATAAAACCGCCGGTCGTAACGCGACCGTGAGCGAGCCCCACCGCTGGTGTAACGCGTTCGCGGCCCATATGACGTCAAACGCGTTGCACCGGCGGTGGGTTGGGGAGGGTCGAGCGAGTAGCCACGGAGCTCCAGAGTCGCGGCGACGTCGACTGCTCGGTCCAGGGAACCGGCCAGGAGGCGGCGGGCGAGGGGCGCCCGGCCCACCGGGGCCGCGCCGGGGCCGCGCAGCCGGGCGGCGTCGCGCAGCCGGGCGGCGTCGGCCGCCGCGACCGGGACGAGGCGCGAGACCAGGGTCGCGGTCAGGGCCGAGCGGCGGGCGAGGGGCCGGAGCGCCCGCAGCACCCGGTCGGGGTCGACGCAGGCCGAGTAGACGGCGAAGGCGACCATCACGACCGCCGCCCGCAGGCCGATCACGGCGCCGGCGGCGATCGCCTCCGCGGTCACGTCGACCCGGCCGAGCAGCGGCCACTCGCCCAGGCGCACGAGCACCGTCTCGCCGCGGCTGACCACGAGGGCGTTGACGGCGACGATCAGCAGGGCCAGCGTCAGCCCCATCCAGAGCGCCGCCCTGACGGCCACGTGCGCCCCGGCCAGACGGCCGGCGAGAACCAGCGCGGCTCCGGCGGCGAGGAGGACGACCGGGCTCGAGTAGGCGAAGGCGACGGCCGCCAGCGAGCCGAGGTAGGCGACCGCGGCGGCGGGCGATGCCGCCTGCAGCGGCCCCGGCCTCGGCGTGTAGGCGAACGGCGATCTCATCGGAGCGGCAGCGGTTCCTCCTCCCCGCCTTCGACGGCGACCGCGTAATGGTGGCGCAGGCTGTCGCGGTCGAGCAGCCCGGCGGCCGCCTCGACCCCGGCCGCGCTCGTCCCGCTCACCACCCAGACCGGCGGCGAGTCGAAGCGGCGCACCGCAGCGAGGAGCCCCGCGTCCGGCCCGAACGTCCGGCCCGGCTCACCGGTTTCGTCGAGGCCCAGCAGCCGCTCGCCACCGGGGCTGGGCTCGAAGTCGGCGAAGACGCCGCTGGTGCGCGGGCCGTCCTCGATCTGCGCCGCCGCCGGATCGCTCCGCACCCGTCCCCAGGGACCGACGAGCACCCGGATCGCGCCCTCGGGCGCCCCCTGGGCGACGGCCACGCCCTCTGCCTCGAGCCGCTCGCGCACGGTCGCGCACGCCTCTCCCCCGCCCAGGCACCCGACCGCGACCGGCTTGCGCTGCCCCGCATAGCCGTCGAGAAACGGCTGTGGCCAGGAGCCGACCACGGCCGGGACCCGCATCGCCGCGCCCCAGTCGCGGTAGTCCCACCAGATCGCCTCGCCGCCGCGCAGCGCGTAGTCGGCGGCGCCGACGGTCGACTCGACCCCGTTGACGTAGAAGAACCAGTCCCGCGAGCGGCCGAAGCGCTGCTGCGCTTCGATCCCGTCGATCGCCTGCACGAAGCCGCCGCCGAAGCGGGTCGAGACCTCGGCGTTGGCTTCGAGCACCCGCATCACCGTGTCGGACTCGGTCACCTCGCCGAGCTCGCGGTCGAGCATGGCGACGGCGCCGTAGTCCCGCGTCACGGTCAGCTCGACTTCGCCGACCTCCTCACCCGGGCCGAAGCCGCAGCCGGCAGCTGCGAGCGCCGCTGCAAGCAGCAGCGCGATCGCAGCCGCCGAGCCGCGGCGGACGGTCACTTACCTTGGCTGGCCGGGCACTTCCCGCCCACGCACACCGCCTCGCGGTTTGAGGGCGTGTCCTTGCCGTGGCGGGCGATCAGCCGCGCCGGGCCGGAGAGAGTCACCATCGCGCGGCCCTGGGAGTCGGTCGGCCCAGAGGCGCCGCTCACGGTGGCCCCGGAGGCGGGCGTCTTCTTGCCTTTTTCGTCATAGGCGAAGACGCGGACGCCGAACGGGACGCCGGCCTGCACCTGGTCCGGCGCGCTCAGCACCAGCTCGTCCGGGTAGGGGTAGGAGCCGTAGGCCCAGAGCACGTCGTCGCCCTTGCCGACTTTGACCGCTTCGCCGCCGACCGAGGGGCTCTTGTGGTTGACCTTGAGGTACCAGCTGTTCTTGCCCTTGCCTTCGATCCCGCCGATACCGCAGAGGCCGAGGCCGAATTCGTCGATGAAGCTGTCGGTGAGCGCGAGCGGCTTCAGCGCGGCGATGAACTTGGCACCCTGCGCCAGCATGCCAAGCGCGGTGGCGCCCTTGACTGTCACCGACTTGCCGCTGCCGCCGGTGCCGGGGCCGAAGCAGGTCGCCTTGGGGCTTGTCTTGACGGAGACCTCACCGCCCACGCCGAACGACTTTTCGGCGAGCGCCTTGCCGCCGCTGCCGACCACGCGCAGGTCGGCGATCGGCCCCTTGGCGAAAGCCAGGGCAGTGCTCGACAGTGCGAGAGCTAGAGCCAGCGCGCACGCAGCGGCCAGCCGAATTGGAATGAGTCTTGGCATTTAAGCCACCCTTTCCTCGAGGGTTGTCATGGCTGGCCGGGGACAGGTCTCCTGGCTTCCGGGGTTTGGGCCGCCGCACCTTCCCGGGGAATCGGTGTCCTCCCCAGTGGCTGGCGCAGAGCGCCTGCGACGTCCTCACCCGGTCACAGTGGCGGGACCGCGCCGGCTTCTCACCGGACTTCCCTTGACCACCGGCCGTATTTACGCGGGCGAGTCTATCCGCTCTGCGGACGGCAGCCGGTGCGGTCGGCACGACGCCTTCGGGAGGCCGCGGAAATCCCCATTCTGGGGCGTCTCATTATCCATTTTGTCGCAAGCGTTCAAAAAGAGTTAATCTTTGTGGCGTGGCCTTGGCCCGCAGGCCGGTCGCGACGCCGGCCTGCGGGTCGCAAGCTTGGACGTTCGTCCACGGTTCTTGGCCCTTCCCCCCACCCCGGCCTAGGCTCGGCGCAGATTGCTCAGCAAGGGAGGGAAGCGATGAGAAGAGGGATGAGGTTGCCGTCGCCGGCCCTGGCGATCGCGGCCGTGGCGCTGTTCGTCGCGCTCGGGGGCAGCGTCTACGCCGCCCAGAAGGCCAAGCTCAACGGCCGCGCGATCAAGGTCAAGTCGCTGCCGGGCAACCGCCTGAAGCCCGGCTCGGTGGCGGCGAGCCGGCTGGCGCCGGGGTTGCTCTCGGCGCTCGACCGGCACTCCGGCCCGATCACCGGCGCCGAAATCAACGAGCTCAGCCTCGGCCAGGTGCCGAACGCCGCCCACGCGGAAACGGCGGACACCGCCCAGAGCGCCGTCGATGCCGAGACCGCCCTCAACGCGGTCAACGCCGTCACCGCAAGCAAAGTGAACGGCTACTCCGCCGGCTGCCTCCCCGGCACCCAGCTCTTCGCCGGAGCCTGCTGGCAGACCTCCTCCAGCGAAACCGCAATAACCGCCCCCGCAGCAGCAGCCTCCTGCGCCACCCAAGGCGGCACCCTCCCCGACGCCCTACAACTAGCCGCCTACGCCCAAAAACCCGGCATAAACCTAGACAGCAAAGACGAGTGGAGCAACGACATCCCAGTGGTCTCTTCACCCGGCCTGTATGGAGTCGTCACCGTGTCAGCTTCGGGCGAAATCTCGTTCGCGGCCTCAACAAGCTCACACAAATTCCGCTGCGTGATTCCGCTCCTAGCCTGAGCACGTGTTGAGTGTGACCAAGGCCTGCCCCGGCAGGGGTGGAACGTCTTGTACTTTTTCGTCAGCACCCACCGGCATCGCCAGCGCCGCCACTCGAAAAAGTTAAGTGGAACCCCTGCCGGGGCAGGCCCTACAACCCTTCGAACAACTCAGGTTTCAACCAACCCACGCTCCAACGCATAACGAACCAACTCAGCCCGACTCGAAAGCCTCAACTTCTGCTGAATATGCGCCCGATGGCTCTCCACCGTACGAATGCTGATGAAGAGCTGCTCGGCCACCTCAGCATTCGTATGCCCCAAAGCGATCAATCGCAACACGTCGCGCTCGCGGTCGCTCAGCTCGTCGGCCTGCCGCGCATCCGCACCGGCAGCCAACCGCGCTCCCAGGGCCGGCTGCAGGTAGGTGTCCCCGGCGGCGGCGCTGCGCACGGCCTGGACCAGCTCGGCGTCCGCGGCCTCCTTCAGGACGTAGCCGCGAACCCCGGCCTGCAGGGCGCGGCGGGCGAAGGCGGGCTCGTTCTGCATCGTCAGCACGACGATCTCGGTGCCCGGCGAGGCCTCCTGGATGTCGGGCACCGCGTCGAGGCTGGAGCGTCCCGGCATGTTGAGGTCGAGGATCAGGACCGCCGGCTTGTGGCCGCGAACGTAACGGACCGCGGTGTCGGCGTCGCCGGCCTCCGCCACCACCTCGAAGCCCGGCTCGGCGTCGAGCAGCATCCGCAGGGCGCTGCGCATCACCGTGTGGTCGTCGGCGAGGACGATCGTCGTCTCCACGATCTCCTTCGCCTCCGTCGCTGCGTTCGCGTGCACGGTTGCGACGTTACCTGCGCCGGCGTCTCTCTCGGCTGAGCCCATGACTTCCACCATCTAACCCTTCGCGAGCCCGCCCGGCATCGGTGTTTTACCGCGAACTTCGGCTTGAGGTCAGTTCGCTTTGACCATATTGGCCCAGGCGGTAGGATCAATTGGCCGAAAAGGCTCGACTGGGGAAGGGCTGAGATGGCACATGGTTACGACAGCAGCGCGCTCGACGAGCCGCGACTTCGCGAGCTGATCGACGTGGGCCGCAGCCTCGTGGCCGAGCTCGACCCCGAGGTCGTCTTCCGCCGTGTGCTCGAGGTCGCCTGCGAGCTGACCGGCGCCCGCTACGCCGCGCTCGGCGTGCTCGATGAGGACCGTCACGAGCTGGAGCGCTTCATCACCTACGGCATCGACGAGGAGACGCGGCGTGCGATCGGCAACCTGCCGCGCGGGCGCGGCGTGCTCGGCCTGCTGATCGAGCAGCCGCGGCCGCTGCGCCTCAGCGACGTCGGCCACCACGCACGCTCCTACGGCTTCCCCCCGGCGCACCCCGCGATGACCACCTTTCTCGGCGTTCCGGTGATGGTCCGGGGGCGCGCCTGGGGCAACCTCTACCTGACCGAGAAGGACGAGGGCGAGTTCGACGACGCCGACGAGCACTCGGCGATGATCCTCGCCGAGTGGACGGCGGTCGCGGTCGAGAACGCGCGCCTATACCACAGCGTCGAGAGCCAGCGCGACGAGATGGAGCGCGCCGTGCACCGGCTTGAAGCGACGACCGAGATCACCCGCGCGGTCGGCGGCGAGACCGACCTCGAGCGGATCCTCGAGATCGCGGTCAAGCGCGCCAGGGCACTGGTCGAGGCGCGCACGCTGCTGATCCTGCTGCACGAAGGCGACGACCTCGTCCCGGCCTCGGTCGCCGGCGAGCACGCGGAGGGCTCCGCCGAGTCGCGCATCCCGATCGGCGGCTCGATCCCCGGCCAGGTCCTGGAGGCGCGGGAGCCACGACGCATCCAGGACCTCGACCCCAGCCTGATGGCGCGGCCCGGCAACCCGGAGACCGGCGTCACGGCGCTGCTCGTGCCCCTCGTCTTCCGCGGTCAGGCCCTCGGGGTGCTGGTCGCGCTCGACCCGCTGGGGCGAGTCGCAGGCTTCAGCGACGAGGACGAGCAGGTCCTCGTCTCCTTCGCCGCCAGCGCGGCGACCGCGGTCGCCACCGCCCAGACGGTCGCCGAGGACCGCACCCGCGAAAGCATCGCCGCGACCGAGCGCGAGCGCGGCCGCTGGGCGCGGGAGCTGCACGACGAGTCCCTGCAGAGCCTCGCCGGGCTGCGCGTGCTGCTCTCCGCCGCCAGGCGCAGCGACCCCGAGGAGGCCGAGCGACTGCTCTCCCGGGGGATCGAGCAGGTCGACGACGCGATCGCCGAGATGCGCCGCCTGATCTCCGACCTCAGGCCGACGACGCTCGACGAGCTCGGGCTCGGGGCGGCTCTGGAAGCGCTCGCCGAACGCCTCAGCGCCAGCGAAGCGATCGAGGTCGAGATGAGCCTCGACCTCGACTTTCCCGCCGGGAAGAGGCAGCGCCGCCTGGTCAGCGAGATCGAGGACGCCGTCTACCGGCTGGTGCAGGAGGCGCTAAACAACGTGGCGCAGCACGGGGAGACCGACCGCGCCATGGTCGAAGTGGTCGAGAGCGACGAAGCCCTGCGGGTGCGCGTCTCCGACAGCGGCTGCGGCTTCGACCTCGACGGCAGGACCGACGGCTTCGGCCTGGTCGGCATGCGCGAACGGGTGAAGCTCGCGGGCGGCACTCTGAGCCTGGAGAGCGCGCCGGGCGAAGGCACCACGATCGTCGCCGAGCTGCCAACCCGGCTGCGCGGCGAGGACGGCGAGAACGCAAAAGTGGCCTGAGCGTCCGAGTCAAGCAGGCCTAGGACGCAGGGAGCGTGGCGTGCTCTGCACGCGAGCGACCGAGGACAACGGCGTGCGCCGACTCGGGCGCTCAGGCGCCGAGCATCGCTCGATAGAAGCTGTAGTCGCTTCTGTCCGGGCGAAGGTTGGAGGCGAGCGCGAGGTGGTGGCGGGCGCGCTCGGTCTCCCCGGTCTTGGCCAGGGCGCGGCCGAGGCAGAAGTGCGCGTAGTCGTTCACCTGGTGGCGCTCGACGACGGCTTTGAACTCGACCGCGGCGGCGGCGAAGCGGCCGGAGCGGAAGTAGGCGCGACCGAGCGCCTCGCGGATCGAGGACTTCTCCGGCGCTCGCCGCGCCGCCTCCTCGAGCGGCGCCGCCGCCTCCTCGAAGTCCTCCTCCTCGAGCAGCTCGATCCCGCGCCGGTACAGGGTGAAGGTGGAATCGGCCTGCGACTTTGGCATCGGTCAAGTGTAGGAGGCCACTCGGCCCAGCTTGACCCCTCGCGGCAAATGTCTATAGGCTCGCGCCCGATGGCAAGGGAGGACGCGTGAAACTCGTGGTCGGGATCGTGCGCCCGGAGAAGGCGAACGACGTGCTCGAGGCCCTCTTCCGCGCCGAGGTGCGCGGCGTCTCGATGAGCCGCGTGCAGGGGCACGGCGGCGAGCTCGAGCGGGTCGAGACCTACCGCGGCACGACCGTGCAGATGGGGCTCTCCGAGAAGGTCCGCTTCGAGATCGCCGTCTCCGACGACTTCGTGCAGCCGACGATCGACGCGCTCTGCGAGGGCGCGCGCACCGGCCACGTCGGCGACGGCAAGATCTTCGTCCTGCCCCTCGACCGCGCCGTGCGCATCCGCACCGGTGAGACCGACCACGGCGCAGTGACGCCGGTGGAGAAGCGATGAGCGCGCTGCCTCTCATCGCCGCGATCGACACTGGGGACACCGCCTGGATGCTGGCCGCCACCGCGCTGGTGTTGCTGATGACCCCGGCCCTGGGCCTCTTCTACGCCGGCCTGGTGCGCGCGAAGAACACGCTCAACACCTTCATGATGTGCGTCGCGGCGATCGCGGTCGCGATGGTCACCTGGGCCGTGGTCGGCTACTCGCTCGCCTTCGACGGCACCGGCGACCTGATCGGCGGCCTCGGCTACGTTGGCCTCGAGGGCGTCGACCTGGAACCGCGCAACGAAGAATCGACCATCCCCCACCTGCTCTTCATGGCCTTCCAGGCCACCTTCTGCATCATCACCGTGGCCCTGATCTCCGGTGCCGTGGTCGAGCGGATGCGCTTCGGCGCCTTCCTCGTCTTCGCCGCGCTCTGGTCGGTGCTCGTCTACGCGGTGCTCGCCCACTGGGCTTTCGGCGGCGGCTGGCTGGCCGAGCGAGGCACGCTCGACTTCGCCGGCGGCGTCCCGGTCGAGATGGCCTCCGGCTTCTCCGCCCTCGCGGCGGCGCTGGTCGTGGGCTCGCGCAAAGACTACGGCCGCCTGGCGCTGCTCCCGCACAACGCGCTCTTCGTCCTGCTCGGCGCCGGCCTGCTGTGGTTCGGCTGGTTCGGCTTCAACGGCGGCAGCGGCTTCAACACCGGCGCCAACAGCGTGCTCGCCTTCACCAACACGCTGCTCACGCCGGCCTGCGCCCTGATCACCTGGTTCGTCCTCGACCTGATCCGCAGCCGCAAGGTGACGGCGGTCGGTGCCGCGACGGCGATCATCGTCGGCTGCGTGCTGATCACGCCGGCCGGCGGCTTCATCAGCCCGGGCTGGGCGATGGTGCTCGGCTTCCTCGGCGCCCTGCCCTGCTACGCGGTGATCGCCTGGCGGCCGCGCACCCGGGTCGACGAGACGCTCGACGTGCTCGCCGCCCACGGCATCGCCGGCTTCACCGGCATCCTCTTCATCGGCCTCGTCGCCCAGGTCGGCTGGAACGGCCTCGCCGACGGCCTCCTCTACGGCAACGCGGACCAGCTGCTCGACCAGGCCCTGGCGGCGATCGCCGCCCCGGCCTACGCCTTCGTCGTGACCTTCGCCCTGCTCAAGCTGATCGGCGCGGTGACGCCGCTGCGCGCCAGCGAGCACGACGAGGCGGTCGGCATGGACGTCACGTACCACGGCGAGGAGGCCTACGTCACGGGCGAGGGCGCGATCCTCGTCATGCCCGAGGACGGCGTCGAGCCCCCGGTGCCGGTAGCCGACCCGGGCTAGCCGTTATCCCCCAGGCTCTGCGCTCGGGGTAGGAGGAGCCCGGCCGTCCTCCAGTCGAATTGAGCACCGCGCGTTAGCGCGGTGCAACCAGGAGCGCGGCCTAAGCGGCCGCGCAGACATCGGATTGCATTTCCGCCGCTTCGCGACATTCGCCTGGAGGACGGCCAGGCTCCTCTCAACACGTCACCGAGTTACGCCCGGCTTGCGAACCCGATACCAGGGTCCCCAAGCTTTTTAAAAAAGCTTGGGGCGCCCGTAACGGCACCAGGTCATGTGGAGCTTTCGGGGAGCCGGTGGAGAGTTGACCCACCTATAGGGGGGTCAACTCTCGCATCGGCGCTTCTGAACGGAGTTTTTCGAGGTTTGTGGGGTGTCTATGGGCCGCGGGGGGCCCCACCCAAACCCCCCACGCGTGGCCCGTGCGTAGCTTTTTGGTAGGGGCACCCGGCGTCCCCTACTACCACCCCTCACCTCAAGCCTGAGCAGCAACGTCAGCAGTAGCGAGTGCCCTGCCGTGGCGGATCAAGTCCGCCGCCCGCTCTGCGATCGCGATCGTCGGCGCGTTGGTGTTGCCGCGCGGGACCGTCGGCATCACCGAGGCGTCGACGACGCGCAGCGCCTCCGTCCCCTGCACCTGCAACTCCGCGTCGACGACCGAGCCGATCGCGCAGGTGCCGACCGGGTGGTAGACCGCGAAGGTGGTCGCGGCGACGTGCGCGCGCAGGGCGTCGTCGGAATCGCCGTCGGGAACCGTGAAGGGGTCGGCGCAGTACGGCCGCAGGGCCGGCTGGGCGCAGATCTCCATCGTCAGGCGCATCGCCTCGATCATCCGAGCCATGTCGGGCCCGGCCTCGTAGAAGGCATTGCGAACGACCGGGTGCGCGCTGGGGTCGTTGGAGGCGAGCCGGACCGAGCCGCGGCTCTCCGGCGTAAGCAGGCAGGGGGAGACCCAGACCCCGTGACCCTCGGGGTCGCCCATCCCCTCTTCGACGATCTGGATCGGGGCGACGTGGAACTGCACGTCGGGCGCCTCGGCGCCGGCCCCGACCCGGGCGAAGCCGCCCGACTCGGCGAGGTTGGAGGCGAAGGGGCCGGTCTGGGAGGCCTCGAACTCGGCCATCGCCGCGGGCTCGCGCGCCAGCAGCAGGCTCTCGGGCTCGGGCGTGGTCCAGACGCCGAAGGCGGCCGGGTGGTCGCTGAGGTTCTCCCCCACCGCCGGCTGGTCCAGCACCACCTCGACTTCGCGCATCGCCAGGTGCTCGGCCGGGCCGACGCCGGAGAGCATCAGCAGCTGCGGCGAGTTGTAGGCGCCGCCGCAGAGGATCACCTCACGCTCGGCGCGCAGCTCCTGCGACTCGCCCAGCCGGCTCGCCTCGACCCCGACCGCGCGGGTGCCCTCGAAGAGCACCCGGTCGACCCGCATGTAGGGCATCACGGTCAAATTCGGGCGCTCCATCGCCGGGTGCAGGTAGGCGACGGAGGCGCTCGCCCTCATCCCGCCGCGCTGGGTCAGCTGGTACATGCCGACGCCGTCCTGCTCCTCGCCGTTGAAGTCCTCGTTGCGAGCCAGCCCGGCCTCGACCCCGGCCTCGACGAAGGCGGGCGTGATCTTGTTGCCCGAGCGCTGGTCGGAGACCGGCAGCGGCCCGCCGACCGCGTGCCACTTCGAGGCGCCGCGCTCGTTGTCCTCGGCCTTGAGGAAGTAGGGGAAGAGGTCGTCCCAGGCCCAGCCGTCGACGCCCCACCCGTCGTAGTCGCGGCGGTTGCCGCGGATGTAGACCATCGCGTTGACCGAGGAGGAGCCGCCGAGGACCTTGCCCCGGGGCAGCGTGATGCGACGGCCGCCGCAGTTCGGCTCCGGTGCCGAGCTGTAGCCCCAGTCGATCTCGGTGCGGGCGAGCGAGAGGTAGCCGAGCGGGACGTGGATGTTCTGGTTGGTGTCGGGTGGGCCGGCCTCGAGCAGGAGGACGCTGGTGTCGGGGTCCTCGGAGAGCCGCGCCGCGAGGACACAGCCGGCCGATCCCGCTCCGACGATGACGTAGTCGTACATCCAACCCTCCTCGAGTGGCCAGCCGAACGTGATGAGTGTACGTGCATATCGCTTCAGCACCAGGGGCTTTTCACCTCCGGGCTGCTACGGTGGATGGGTCGGGCTTGGCGCGACGCCACCCGAGAGGTTCCGTTCCTCCTCGCGCTGCTGAGCGTTTTGGGGTCGCTGGATCTCCCCGAATCGCTGATAAGAAGGAGTAACGAATCGTGTCGTTTGCCGACCTCGGCAGCTCAAAAGCCGTGGTGCGCGCGCTCGCCGAGCGCGACATCATCCAACCTTTCCCCGTCCAGCAGCTGGTCATCCGCGACACGCTCGCCGGCCACGACCTGCTGGTCCAGTCCCCGACCGGCTCGGGCAAGACCCTGGCCTTCGGGATCCCGCTGGTCGACCGGGTCGAGCCCGGCGCCAAGGGGCCCGCGGCCCTGGTGCTGGCGCCGACGCGCGAGCTCGCCGGCCAGATCGTCGACGAGCTCGAGTCGATCGCACGCTCGCGCAAGCTGCACGTCGCCGCCGTCTACGGCGGCGTCGGCTTCGGCCCGCAAATCAGGGCCGCGCAGCGCGCCGAGATCCTCGTCGCGACCCCCGGACGGCTCGAGGACCTGATCGCGCGCGGCGCGATCTCCCTCGAGAGGGTCCGCATCCTCGTCCTCGACGAGGCCGACCGCATGCTCGACATGGGCTTCAAGCCGGCCGTCGACCGGATCGTCCGCCAGACGCCGGAGAAGCGGCAGACCCTCTTCTTCTCCGCGACGCTCGAGGGGGCCACCGGCAAGCTCGCCGCCGCCTACACGCGCCAGCCGCGCCACCACACCCACGCGGCGCCGGAGCACAGCAAGGCCGAGATCGAACACCGCTTCGTCCACGTCGACTCTCAGAGCGCCAAGCTCGACCACCTGGCCGGACACCTGCAGGGGCCCGACGGCGGGCGTACCCTGGTCTTCGTGCGCACCAAGCGCGGCGCAGACCGGTTGGTGAAGCGGCTTCGCAGCCGCGAACTCGAGGCCGTCGCGATGCATGGCGACAAAAGCCAGGGCCAGCGCGAACGGGCGCTCGCCCGCTTCGAGCGCGGAGACGTCGAAGTGCTCGTCGCCACCGACGTCGCCGCCCGCGGCATCGACGTCGCCGATGTCGCCCACGTGGTCAACTTCGACGCGCCCGGCGACCGCGACGCCTACGTGCACCGGGTCGGCCGCACCGGGCGTGCCGGCCGCTTCGGCACCGGCACCAGCTTCGTCCTCTCCGACCAGGCCGCCGAGATGCGGCGGATCGCCCGCGACCTCGGCCTCAGCCGCGAGTTCGAGCAGAGCCTCGGCCACGTCGCCCCGGTCGGGCAGGGGGCCGCCTCGAAGCCTGGGGCCGGACGCCGGCGCCCCCGGCGCCGGAAGGTGTCCGCATGAGCGAACCGAGCCTGGCGACGAAGTGGGCCTGCGACGGCTGCGGCGTCTCGGCCGGCCGCATGGACCGCGAGCCTGTTCCCCTCCCCAACGCCTGGGAGGAGTCGGCCGAGGGCTGCTTCTGCCTGGTCTGCCGGCGCCGCCGGGCCGCCGATGCCGCCCTCGACGCGGCGCCCAGCGACAGCCCGGCGGAGGCCCGCGCCAAGCTCCGCCGCACCGCCCTGATCGAGTTCGAGGTCAACCGCACGCCGGAGGAGACCGATGGGACGATCGCGCGCGCCTGCCGGACCTCAGCCGCCGCGGTCACCCGCGCGCGGCGCCGCCTGCAGTTGCCCGACCCTCCCCCGCCGAGCCCCGAGGCTCGGGCCGAACGCCGGGCGGTCGCGAGCCGATAGCCGGATCATTGATGACGCTCGCTTGCAGATAGGAGCGCGCTCGGCCTTCAACGCACCTTGGTCGTCGACAACAGCGGAACGACTGTCGAACAGCGCTGGATCGTCATCGCGGTCACCTCCTTCAACCGGTGAGCCTCGGCGGGACGGCGGCTGTCAGCCGAGTCCTATGCCCTCGAGCTTTTCATCGGCTCTTGGTCGTTGACAGCAGTGGAACGACCGGCGAGCTTGGCTGAATCGTCATCGGGTACCCCCTCTGCCCATCGCCTAATGGAAGAGAAAATTTTATCTCAGGCCGGGCGCTGCGCCGAGGCGAGCCAGCGGCGCTCCTTGGAGCGCATCACGGGCGTGGCGAGGATGCTGCCGAGGCGGCGCTGGGCGCTGCGCAGCCGGGAGTCGTTCCCGACCGGCAGCAGCTTGGCGAGCTGGCGGTACTCGCGCGAGACCTGGCTGCCGCGGAAGGCCGTGGCGATCTCGTTCAGCAGGTCGGCGGAGGTCGCAACCGTCGTCTTCGCGATCTCGCTGCCCTCGGCCGTGATCCGCAGCTCCGCCGGGTAGCGGCGCGGCGGGGGCGGCTGCATCGGCGCGGCGAGCGCGGCGGCGATCGCCTCGCTCAGCTCCGCGCGCACGGCTTCGACGTCGCGCGAGCGAGCGCGGCCCCGGCCCAGGCCCTCCTTGGCTTCGACCAGCCGGGCGCTGCCCATCTCCCCCTCGCCGAGCTCCTCGAGCATCCAGCGGTCGCCGGAGACGGCGAGGACCGGGATCCCCTCCGCGGCAAGCGCCTGGGCGTAGACCTGGACCTCGTTCAGCGACTCTCCGTCGAGCAGGACCTCCATCTCCCAGATGAAGGTGTGCGAGCAGAAGGCGCGGGGGTTGGGGGTGCTCGCGTGGTGGCCGATCATCACCACGGCGTCGAGCGGGCCGCCGTTCGCCTTGGCCATCGACGGCTCTTCCTCGGCGAGGGCCAGGTCGGCGATCGGCCGGACCTCGACCCCCTCGGGCATCCGCTCGCGTTCGATGTTCGTCCCCACCATGTGCCAGTCGCCGACCGAGATCCGCCCGGCGCCACCCTCGCGCAGCGCGCCGGCGACGGTCAGCACCTCGTCGGTCATCAGCCGGCGGCCCCGCGCGTAGGCGGAGGGATGCGACGGCAGGCAGTCGCCGGAATCGTCGATCCCGGCGATCCCCTCCATGTCCGCGGCGACTAGGACGTTCACTCGGTGTCCACCCTATCCACGGTGTGGGTATAGCGAAGAGTCATCGAAGGCACTGTCGCGGAGTAGTGTGAGCTTCGCGTGCGCCCGAAGCGATGCTGGCCGATTCCCTCAGGTACTCGTGGTATTCAGCCGCCTACCCCCGCGCACCCAAGCTAGAAGCGCCCCCGATGCTCGGCCCGGCGCCGCTGGACCATCGCTCCGACGGCGGCTGCAAAGGGCGTCGACTCGAGCTGGTCGCCGATCGCTTCCTCGAAAGTCTTGCCGTTCAGCACCGCCTCGGCGGCCGCCTTGTCGACCGCCGCGAGGGCCAGATCCTGGGCCAGGCGGCGTTCGTCGTCGAGATCCTCGCGGTCGAGCCCGAGGACTCGGATCGTTTCCGCCCCGAGCCGGCTTTCGTCGACTCCGTAGATCCCGCCGAACTCGTCAAAGCCGAGATGCTCTGCCGGGTCCTCGCCGCGCAGCGGGTGGAGCAGTAGCGGCTGCTCGCGCTGGTCGAGGACGCTGACGGTTTCGTCCTCCCTGGGCTCGAAGACCCGTTCGGCGGCTATCGGAAACTGGGTCGCCTTCACCTGGTTGCAGCGCTCGCAGGAGGGAAGGAGATTGCTCCACTCGTAGGCGAGCCACCAGTAGCCTGGGTGCGCGACTCCGTCGGTGGCCTCCTTCAGCCCACCTTTCGGTCGCCAATGCTCGCCCCGCACGAAGGATTGCCCTCTGAACCTCCCCTCGCAGTAGGCGCAACGCCTCCCGAAGACCTCTACGTAGAGCCACTCCTTCAGGTCCTTCCAGATCTGCTCGTCAAAATCGACGGGCTCGCCGGCGACCCGGCGCCGCTTCAGCTCCTCCAGGGCGTCCCCCGCCCGCTCTTCCCAGGCTTCCCACCACGCGGCCTCCTCGCCCCTCAGCGCGGCAGGGTCGAAGCGCAGCCTTCTCATCGAGCCTCACCTCCTCCCTGCATCCGCCGCAGATAGAGGTCGGCTTCCCGGTAGACCTCGTCCCTCCGCTCGGGTGGAATCTCCTCGAGCCGCTGGTCGACCGCCTCGCGCACGAGCCTCGCCCCCTCCCGTCCGGCCTCGGTCTCCTGCGGCCGCGGGAGATCCTCGCGCAGCTTCGCCGCCAGCTTTTCCGCGCGCTCGCGGTCGCTCGGGTCGGAGAGCCCCTTCGCCAACAGGCCCCGGTACTCCGCCAGCCGTTGCTCGCTGAGAGAGTCCCGCGTCGTCGTCATCTCGAACGCTGGCCCGGTGAGGATCTGGTCCGAGCGCCAACCGGTGAAATCGTCCTCGATCACATCCGGGACGATCTCACCGCCCTCGCGCTGCAGCTGGATCAGGCAACCGTCGACCATGCTGCCCACCACCAGAGGCGAGTGGGTCGAGGCGATCAGCTGGACGTTGGGGAAGTGCTGCCTGACCAGGGGGATCACCATTCGTTGCCATGCCGGATGGAGATGCAGATCGATCTCGTCGACCAGCACCATCGCCTGCAGCTCATTCGGAGCGTCGACGTCCTCACCGTAGATCTGGAAAAGGCGGCGGAGCAGAATCCCGACCCAGCCGAGCATCGCCGTCATTCCGCGAGAGAGCTGGTCCAGCGAGAGAACGCCGTCCTCCGTCCGCACGAGGACCTGCCAGGTGTCTGGGTCGTAGCCGGCGAATTCGAACTCGACCCCCGGAGTCAGGTCGGCGACGATCGAGAAGAAGGTCTCGAGCGTCCGCCGGGAGCGCTGGCCGTGGACGGACAGGGCATCCGAGCTGACAGCGGCGTTGAGGATCCACTGCTGGAGATCGCCGATGCGGCGGTCGAGCCAGTTGCCCGCCAAGGGCAGCACGTCGTCTGCCGAAGGGTCCGGGTCGGGTTCAGCCCCCGGGCCCCCCAACCGCTCGGCCCGAGCGCCGCGCAGTGGTGGAATCCCGAGCGCCAACCAGAAACCTTCGGCAACCGGCGACATGGCGTCAGCTCGGACCGACACCTCGCGCCCTCGGGAACGGGTGAGGACGGTCCTCACAATCTCCCCTTCCAGCGCCAGCTCGACGCTTCCGCTCTTCGCTCCAGCCCGCAGCAGACCCTCGGCCGCGCGGTCGACTTCCGGGCCTTCCCCCGCCAGCGCAAGGGCGATCGCCCGGAGCACCGTCGACTTGCCGGACCCGTTGTCGCCGAGCAGCACCGTCGCGTTCGGGCCGAACGACAGGTCCAGGGAGCGGAACGGGCCCACGTCGCGCAGGCGCAGGCCCCGGGCGACAGGGGGCCTGGCCGGCCCCGGCCGGAGCGCGACCGCCCCCTCGCTCGTCTCCGCATCGTGAAGCTCGTTGACGAACCGCTCCAGGTCGCTGTCGCCGCTTCGGTACGGGATCAGGTGAACGCCGAAGCGCTCAACCATGCTCCGAGCCCGCAGCGAGAAGTCCTCCGGCCCCCACGGCACCAGCGCCCAGTGGAGCTGGCGTCCGGGCAGGGGCGGCAGGGCTTCGAAGTAGCGTTCAATCGTTCCCATCTGCGCCCCCATGAACAACAGCGTGCGCGAGGAGTGGAGAGTCGCCAAGAAACGCTCGAAATCCCGACTGTCATGGAGTGCGGCCCGAAACTGACCCCAGTCGAGGCGCAGGCTGTCAGGCCGATCGAGCGTCCCCTTGAGGTGGGCGAGGAAGAAATCGTCGGTACGGAAGAGGCGCTGGAGACTGAGGCCATCGTCTTCGTAGGGGACCAGGAGGGTCGTGTCCCGGCTCGCGAACATCGGCTCGACTCCCCCCCAGGCGTCGGTCAGGACACCGGCGAAGGGAAGGCTCCCGAGCTGCCTCGAGACGCGCGTCGCCACGGCGGACGATTCCACCGCCTCGGCCCCGCGGGTTGCCATGGCAATCTCGGGAGTCACCGCATACGGCGCGAGCAATTGGGCCGCCAGTTCGAACTCGCCCTTGGCAAGCGCATTTTGCAGCAGCACGTGCTGAGGCAGTGTGAAGCGGTCGCGATGGCCCTCCAGCAGGGACAAGAGCACGCTTCTCGGAGACGGAGCGTCCGGGATCAAGCCGAGGTCGGCACCGAGGAAGAGGACGCACTCACCCCCGCGCAGCGCCTCGCGCAGCTCCGGCGGCGGATCCGGGCGATCCATCGGAGGGACTTCACGAGCAGGGGGTGCCCGCCGCATCGCGGTCGTCGGACCCTCGGGGAGCTCCTCGACCTCCCGCGTCCTCTCTCGGCCTCGCAGTTCCCCGAGGGTCAGGAACAGCCAGACGACGGCGATGACCAGCAATAGGGCGAGGATCAGGACGAGAGCGCTCACGATGCCGTCGTCGTCTCGTCCCAGGCGGCGAGCAGCTTCCGCCCCCAGCGCACCGCCTCCAGCGGCTGGCTGATGCAGACCGTGCCGGAGAGCAGGAACTGCCTAACCCCCATCCGGTGGAAGTGCCAGAGGTCGGAGATCTCGGCGATGGAGGGTTTCTCGGCCCGCTCCAGCGAGACCAGCAGCCCCGCCGCGAGGATCACCTCCTTGCCGTGTTCGCAACCGCAAGTGATGATCTGCTGCGTGGCGGCCATGAGGTCGCGTGGCCCAACCTCGATGCTGAGGTCGCCGCGAGCGATCAGCAGTTCGTCGGCGCGTTCGGTGATCTCCACGAGGTTGTCCAAGCCCATCTGGGACTCCACCTTGGCCAGCACCCTTGCGTCGGGAAGCATTGCCCGCACCCTCTCCACGTCGGTCGCCTTGGCGGCCATCGAGACAGCCACCTCGACCTCGCTATCGGGCTCGAAGCTGACGAGGACGCCGTCGTCGTCTCCCCGCGACCGGTAGAGGACGTCGGAGTCGGGGAGGTTGATGGAGCGCGAAGCGGTGATCGTGCCCGCCTCTGAGATCACCTCGACCCAGAAGCCGTCCTCGTCCTTCTGCTCCACCCGCAACTCCAGTTCCCCGTCGCAGACGAGGACGCGATGCCCGGGATGGAGGTCGGTAATGAAAGAGGCCAACCCGACGGTGCCGACGCTGGTGTTGCCGCTCTTCTCGCAGAGACCGCCATCGTCGAAACGGAGCAGGAGCTGGTCACCCCGCTCAACCGGGAAGTCGTGCGCGTAGTTGCTGATTCGCGGCTTGCCGCCGGGAAGGTCGACGATGATCCGGAAGTCCTCCCTGACCATCCGGGCCGCCTCCCCCAGTTCTTCGAAGTTGTCGCGGTACTCAGCCGGCTTATAGCCCTTTGCGATCAGCCTGACGCCGGCACAACCTTCCTCCGCCAGCCGCCGCACCAGAGCGGCGGTCGCCTGGCGCCTAGTCATCGTGATCAGCAGACGACTCGGCTCAGAGGCCATCGCCGGATCCCTTCTCCCCCAGGTGGTACCGCAGTCTGAGCAGGTTGAGGGCGATCGCATCCTCGCGGACGGCGCCCTCCCAGACGAGTCCCTCGAGCTCCCCTACGGAGACACCCCGCTCCCGGGTGTCCTCCAGCTCATCGGCTTCCGCCGAACCCGCCTGGAGGTCCGTAGCGAGCACGTGGTGGACGACGTGGCGCACCTTCAGCATCGGCGTAGAGGTGGCGAAGACCTCGAGATGGCCCGCCCTGTACCCAAGCTCCTCCCGCAGCTCCCGCGCCGCCGCCTCCAACGGCTTCTCGCCGTCCTCGACCCGGCCGGCGACGACCCGGAGCACCCGTTCCCCGACCTCCGGTCGCCACTCGTCGATCATCGCCAACTGCAGCTCGGCAGTTACCGGGTAGACCCGCACTGCGTCGGGGCAGGAGACGGTCTCGTACTCGATCGTGCCACCGGACGGCAGTTTGATCGGCCGGTGGTAGACGTCGAAGATGGTCCCCTGGAAAACCAGGCGTCCCAGCTCCTCGTTTCCCCCTCGGTTCACGTCAACCCGCCCAAGCCCGTCTCACGGTCGGGGACATGATCTGGTCCCTGGCTGCTTCGAGGTCGATCTCTCGTGTCCGGCCGAGGACTAGGGCGGTCGCCTCCTGGGCGACCAGCACCGCGTAGGTGAGCTTGCCCGTCAAGACCTCGAAGTAGCCGGGCCGCGGCTCGCGGACGACGGCGTCGCGACGATGAACCGCGCTGGCCGGGTCCGAGAGCACGGCGTCGCCGGGAGCGACCACGATGTTGGGGATCAGGCGCTTCACCCGTGCGTCGGCCTCGCCGAAGAGGGGAACCAGGTCGCGGTACTCGGCGATGATCCGCTCGCCGATCTCCCGGCGCAGCTCCTCGGAGCAGAGGGCGCTGTCGTCGCCATTCTCGGCACAGATCTCCCCCAACCTCTCGACCATCGCCAGAGCGGCTACGTCCATCTCCGGGGACGCGCTCAGATCAGCCGCCACCGCCGCCAGCGGCTCCGCCCACTCGTCCTCCGCGAGGTCCGCCCGGACCAGCTCGACCCACGCCTCTGGGCACTCGTGCGCCGGGTGGAAGGCGAGGTTGCAGACGGTCTCCGCCAGGACCAGCGCATAGCCGGTGCCCAGGTTCGTGTGGTTGCCGAAAACGCCGCGGTGGAAGTACATCGAGGGGGCCTCCGACAGCGCCGGCGGTAGGCTCACTTCCGCCATCATCCGCAACCGGGCGGTGTTCGGCTGACGCTCGTCGTCGAGCTCCATTCCGAGCCGGCCGAGCCCGTGCCAGGCGACGTTGACGACGTACTGGGCCTCAAGCTCACACTCACCGTCAGGAGCGACGACGTCAAGCCGGTAGGAGCCGGAGCGCTCCTCGATCGAGCGAACGCGGTGACGACTGAGGACCTCGACTCCGTCCGCCGCGGCCAACTCGCCCCGGATCGCGGCGTTGAGCGCCGTGGCGTCGATCACCGGCTCGCGGGACTCGAGGGCAAGCGCGACCCGCGAGGCATCCACCAGATCCTCGTACTCGGGACGGGAGATGCGACGGTGCCGCTCCGCGGAGGGGCCGAAGGGCAGCGAGGAGTCGATCCCCTCCTCGACCAGCTCCTGGTGGAACTCGCGCAGCTGCTCGGCAAACGCCAGGTATTCCTCCCCGGAGGTCATCGAGTCGGTGGTGATGAACTGCCACCAACGACCCGGGATGCTGGCGACTCCCGGCCAGCGTTGGAGCAGCGCCAGCGCGCCCAGCATGCAGCGCTGGGCGGTGTTGAGCGACCCGTCGACGAATGGGTCGCCGCTGTAGTGCTCGCCCAGGTGCAGCCGGCGCCCATGCCGCCCGCTGGCCCCGGCCAGCGGGCGGGGTTGCTCGTCGAGGATCTTCACCGTGTACCCGCGCTTCGCCAGTTCGCAGGCCACGAGCATCCCGATGCCCGCCCCAATCACGTAGACCGTCCGGTCAGCGGCCATCGGGCCACTCCTGGCGGACATCGTAGAAGGGCAGAAGGTCCCTTGCCTCGCCCGGCAACCGCCGTCCGCTGTCGATGCTCGGGTCCCAGGCGGCGTCCAGGACCTCGCGATCGCCGCCGGCGACGGCAGCGGCCTCGAGCATGATCCGGTGCAAGCGCAGCGCCCGGTCGGTCGGGCTCATCGCCCGGACCAGAGGCATCACCTCGGCGATCGTCCGCTGCAGTTCCTCGGTCCACCGAGCAATAAGCCCAATTTCGGGCCAGGTGATCTCCCCGTCACGGTCGCGCGCGCAAACCGCCACCCGGTGCGTCACCTCCGCGGCCGGTTGCCGGAAGAGGGGGTTGGCAAAGAGGTCGAAGCGCACGTCCGCCCCCGCGCCGCACTCGAAGACGACGTCGATGCGAGGCGGCAGGTCCGGCCACCTCTCCAGCTCCGGCCAGAAGCGCCGAGGCTGGAGCTCAAAGGCGGAGCGGACGACAAGACGTCGCCCGGCACTCGCGCTCGGATAGGGACCGTGCCGCTCGGTCCCCAGCCGGTGGTTGCAGAAGTAGAGGGCCTCCGAGCATGCCCAGAGGGTCGAGCAGAAGGCACTCAGCGTCGGAACCAGGTCGGGGTCTCCTTCGGCGTCCACCAACTGGCCGTCAACCGGTGCCAGCAGAGGCTGGGCGAGCAGGTGGCTGCCGTCGCCGCTGAAAAGGGGACCGGACTTGCTCTCGGAGATGACACCCAACAACTCCCGCGCGTAGGCCAGCCTCCGGTCGCGGGACCAGCCGCTCGCCCGCATACCGTAGATCGAGAAGAAGAACAACAGCAGCGTGGAGGTTGGGTTGGGAACCGCGCTTCGCTCGCGAGAGGCGAGCGCCAGCTCAACCGCCTCGACCAGCGTCCCGTCGACCGCGAAGCCCGCCTCCGGCAGGCCGATCGGCCAGAAGTCGTTGAAGTCCTTCCGCGCCAGGACCCACTCGATGCCTTTCGCGTAGCGGCCTAGCTCGGCGAGGATCCAGTCGGAGGAGTCACGCGGATACACGAGCCACCTCCCGCGCCGCGTCGATCTCGACCATCGCCCCGGCCGGGATCGCCTCGACCGCACCTTCGACCCCGACTAGGCATGGCCGGCCGAACTCCCGGGCGAGGATCGCCCCGTGGGAAGCAATCCCGCCGCGGGCGAAGACGAAGCCCGCCGCCCGCTCCATGACCAGGACCGCGTCGGGCGTGGCGCGGTCGGCCACCACGATCCTGCCGGCTGGGATGTCCCACCATTCCGAGAAGTCGGCGACGATCCAGGCGGGCGCGGAGGCCGAGGCCTGAAGGGCAGCCGTTCCGGAGAGCTCGAAGCGCCTCATCCGCATCTCCCCTGGAGGATCCTGACGAGAGCGTCGCGCGAGGACTGGAACATCGGCGGGAGCCCGTCCAGCGTCTCGTCGGCGATCTCTTCCGGCGAGCCGCCGCTCGCGCGCGCGGCCTGGTGGGACGCGAGCGCCTTCAATGCCGTCGGGCGCCAATCGCTGGCGGCGAGCCCCCACTCCTGGCCGCCGAGCAGCAGCGCGAAGGTCGCGGAGTAGACGTCGAGCAGCGGCGAGGGCCGTTCGGATCCGGCCCGGCCGAGGAAGTTGACCGCAGCGAGCAACTCCTCGTCACAGCCGGTGGTCGTGCCACGCAGAAGCCCGAAGACCATCATCGCAGTCGGCCCGATCGCCGGCTCCCCACCCACCTCCGCCGGCAGGCCACCGTCGGAGAGACTTTCGGCGAGGTAGCGGATCGCGCCTTCGCGCACGTGTTTGCGCTGGGTGATCAGCTGGTGCAGGAAGCAGATCACCTGCGCGGTCACATATGGCTCCGGCTCGCCGTTGTTACCCCAGCCTCCGTCCACCTGCTTCAGCGCGACCCAGCCGAGGCCGTTGTGGACCTTCTCCTCGAACCGGTCGTCGATCAAGTCGTATTCCTGCTCGTCCAGCACTTCGTCGAGATGACGGACGTTCGGGGTGACCGCCAGCAGGGCGTCGAGAACGTAGGCCGTGGTGAGGAGATGACCACGAGCGCTCGTGTCGCCCGACCCCGGCCATCCGCCCTGGGCGGAGGCGTGTTGGATCAGATAGTGGATTCCGCGTCCGACCCGCCGCTCCGGGCGGTCATCCAGTTGGTTGAGGATCTTGATCGCGGAGGCGGTCTCGCGTGGAGAGGGCTCGATCTCGTGCGCGGTCCGATAGCCGGGCGGGTGATCCCCCTTGTCAGCGGATCCGAATCCGCCGAGCTCGGGGTTGTGGTGATCGGTAATCCACTTGCGCGTCGTGGCGATCGAGTCGGCGTCGAGGTCGAGGACCTTGTGCAGGGCCGATGCCGCCCACGAGGTGAGACTGATGTCACCGACGCCGCCCGCTACGCCGACCCGGGCGGGCCAGGACCCGTCGGGCAACTGGGCCGCCGCAAGCTGCAGAGCAGCGACCGCGCAGAGTTTCCCCAGTCGCTCGCGCGTCTCTTCGGACACCGGAATCCTGCCCACCGCCGCCACCGCCGCCTCGTTGAAGATATCGAGGAGATGCCCCGCCACCGCTGTGTTCCAGACCCGGCGTCTCTCCCGGCCGACGGTGTTGGGGCTGAGGTGGACCTTGTGGCTGATCTCCACGTATCGGGCTTCGGCCGGGAGATCGAGCCCGTCCAGCCCGTAGAGAAGGGCCACGTTCTCTCCAGGCCCCGCCTCTCCCGCCCTGTGCACCGCCTCTCGGAGCAGCAGCTCGAACGTGACCTCTCCCCCTTTCGGGGTTTCCTGGACGGTGTTCAAGATCGCCGTCAGGGCCGTGAGGCTCTGCTCCTGCGCCTTCGGCAGGCCATACCGAGTCACCCTGTCGAGGTCTTTGACAAGCTCGTCTGTACTGGGAGCAGTGAGAACCGGCATCGACCAGATCCTTTGCCGTGCACGCCGACCCTCGATTGAGTGGCGCTGAGCGGAGCGAAAATCTATCTGTAAATATTTCGGTACGCGTTGTGTCGCCCGCTGCCCCCACCTGCGGCCATGTCCCAGCACACGCCGCTCGAAGAGGCTCGAGCTCATGCCGCCAGCGGATGATCTCGGCGATCCGCCTCCTGCTCGTGCAGCATCTGCTCGAACATCCCCCCGCCCACAGCGAGCTGGTGGAAGCTGCCTTCTTCGCTGATCGCGCCGTCCTTGAGCACGACGATCCGGTCGAAGTTCTGCAGCGTCCGCAGGCGGTGAGCCACCATCAGCACGGTGACCCCACTAAGGGAGTCGATCGCCGCCTGCACGCCACGCTCGGCCATCGAGTCCAGCGAGGAGGTCGGCTCGTCGAGCAAAAGCAGGTCCGGTTCGCGCAGGAGGCTGCGAGCGATGCAGATCCGCTGCCGCTGACCGCCCGAGAGAGTCGACCCCCGCTCGCCGATGCCGGTCTCGTAGCCCTCCCTCAGCACGACCACGTCGTCGTGGATCTGCGCCCGGCGCGCAGCCGCCTCGATCTCCGCACGACACGCGGAATGGCCGAAGGCGATGTTGCCCGCGACGGTGTCCCGCAGGATGTGAGGAAACTGGGGGACGTATCCGATCCACTCCGCGAGCAGCTCGTGGTCGAGCTCCCGCAGCGGCTCTCCAAAAAGCCAGACGCTTCCGTCGAAACCGTGGTGGAAGCGCCGCAGGACCTGCAACAGCGTCGACTTACCGCACCCGGAGCGACCGACGATCCCGACCCGTTCGCCGCGCCCCACGACGAGGTCGATCCCGTCGAGCACCGGCAACTCGGCTCCCTGGTGGGTGTAGCGGAGCCCGTCGAGCTGGACCGCCGGCGCCGCGGCGGCGGGCAACCGCGGCAGCTCTCCTCCACCCGCACGGGCAAAGCCCTCGTCCTCGGGCTCGCTCAGCAGGTCGAGTAGGTCGCGGGCCTGCAGACTGCTCTCGGAGGTCTCGTCGATGATTCGGTGTAGCTCTCGTAGGGGCATCAATACGCCGGTGAAGAGCAGCGCGTAGGTCGTCACGTCCCCGGCCGAGCCGGCGGAGCCGCTGACCCCGAGCGCGGCCCAGAGGACCGCCAGCAGCCAAAACCCCTCGTTGAGGAACTTCCCGGCGTCGAACAGCGACATCGCCCGGTGATGGCGCAGCTCGGTTGCCCGCAGCCGGTCGCAGGCCGCTCCGACGCGCTCGGTGAAGTAACCCTGGGCGCCGGCCGCGCGGACCGAGTCCAGCAGCGGCAGCAGCTCGACGATCTGGCCGTCGATCTCGTCCTTGTGGTCCCGAACCTCAACCCGGATGCCGGCCTGGCTGCGGACTTGGAGCCTGACGATCGCAAAGCTCGTCGGCACAACCATCGCCATCACCAGACCGACCTCGAGGCTCTTGGCGAGGGCCACGGCCAGCGCCGCCACGGCTGTTACCACCGCAGGCAGCAGGTCTATCGCTCCCAGCTTGAGCAGCTTGGTGGTTCCCTCAATACTGCGATTGGCGCGCCCGTAGAGCATGCCGACGCGCGTTCCGTGCAGCTGATCGAGATCGACCCGCAGCATGTGCCGGCAGACACGAGTGCGGTTGTCCCGCTCGAGCGCGGTGCCAACGTTCTCGACCAGCTGCCGGCGGACGACCTCGAGCAGCTGCTGCGTCACCACAAGCAGCCCGATCGCGCCTAGGTAGGGCCAGATGTCGGAAAAGCCGATGCTGCCCGTGGAGATCGTGCGATCGACCAAGAGCCCGATCAGGAGAGGAATCGCTGCCCGCAGGATCGCCGACCCGCCCATCGCCACGAACGCGATCCCGAGCATCGCCTTGGCGCGGCGGTCGAGCATCCTCCAGACGCTCAGCCAGAGGCGCGGAACTCCCATCTCGTAGGCGCCATCGCGGCCTTCGCGCGGTCTCAAAACCCGATCTCCCACTCGAAGACGTAGAGCGTGTTCGCCTGGGGAAAGACGACGACGTGCTCGATCACCGGTAGGCCCCGATCCTCCATGCTGGGGAGGATCAGCAGCGGCTCCCCCTCCGGCGTCAAGTCGGTGACCCCGTCGCCGACCCGGTAGGTCCACAGATGGGCCGGGGGCATATGAGCGGGCTCGCTTGCCGGTTCGACCCGCAGGAGCAGGTACCGGACCGGCCGATCCGTGTGGACGACGTCACGGGAGATCGGCCCGGCGAAGGAAGCGCTCAGGCGGGTCGAGAGGGAGTCGCCGGGCCCGAAGGCGCCGACCGCCGGAATCGCCGACTTGTGCAGGCGCCGGTCCCCGCTCTGTAGCCGCTCCTCGGAGAGCCCTGTCTGGAACAGGCCGAACTCCGCGTTCTGCCCGCGCAGGGTCATGTCCAGCTCCAGGTGCTCGGCAGCGCCGGGCAGCATGATGCTGCGGTCTATCCAGCTCTGGCGCCCGTCCCCGAAGAAGGCCGTGATCGTCTCCGCTTCGAGTCCCGATCGCTCGGGACCGACTCGCCAGAACCGCTTGATCCCGACAACCCCCAGACCCTCCACCTCGCTCGCCGACTCAGCCCAGCGTTTGCCGGGAGAGGAAGGCGGCTTCTCCTCGGCATCCGGCAAGGCGTCGCTGATCCAGAAGCCGGGCTTGCCGAGGCCGATCGCCTCGAGCACCAGCGCTATGCGGAACGCGACTCCCACCACTCGGGCGCTCATCAGCGTCAGCGGACGCTCGGTGGCGATGAACTGCGGAGCGAGCTGGGCCAACCAGAGAGTGAAGAAAGCGCCGGGGACGCCGATCGCCAGCAGTGGCCGCACCACCCCCGGAAGCGAGGTTTCGGTGAGGGGCCAAGTTTCCATGTCGGGGAAGGCCGTGATCGCCGAGATCAGGAAAACCGTGAAGATGACGGCGATCTGACGCCCCGCTAGGAACCGCTGGATCCCGAAGTTGTCGCGGAACTCGCGATGGAGGCGCAGCGCCAGCGGGTGGGTGAGGGCGACACCCGTCAGGTCGGAGGTCTTCAGTTGGGTGACGCTGATGTGGAGCGCCTCGAACAGGCCCAATACCAGCAAACTGGCGAAAAACGCGACGAGGCTGACCACGCCTCCCTGGTCTCCGAGCAGGTGGCTTTCGCCCAGCGCAAGACCGCCGATGACCAGGTAGGAGACGACTAGGAATATCATCCCCCCAACAACGGTGCTGAGGCGCGACAGCGCCCGCTGCCCCGGGCCGACCACCCTTTTGTGGTCGAAGGTGCGGCCGACCGCATCGCCCAGTCGCTTGGCGATCAGGGCAAGCGCCTGGGGGCGGCCTTTGCCGCTCTCCCCGAAGATGCGCCGGGTTTCGGCGGCGAGTTCCGCATGGGACAGGTGCTGTCTCACCTCCGGGTCCGCCCAGAGCAGCTGGACGACTTCGTCAGCCCCGAGGCCACATTCGGCCGCAGCCGTACGCAGTTCCTTCGCGAGCGAACGCGCAGGGTCCGAGTCCTTCTCGTGCGGCAGCGGCATCTTCGGCCAGCGCAAGCGCAGCCCAGCGGGAGTCGTCGTCGACATGCTTGCCTCCCCCCTCTTGCCTACTTACCGCCCTGCAGGGGCTCGAGCAGCAGGTCGCCGATCTGCTTGGTTACCCTCTGGCTCTCACCCTCTCCCCAGTGCGCCTCGAATTTGACTACGAGCCCGTGGGGTGCCTCCTCATGGCGGACCACGGCATGGACCTTCTCCGGCGCGTCCACAGCGGTGCCGTCGATTCGCAGGGATCCAGAACGCGCGAGTTCACCGCCATAGCGCTCCAGCAACTTGCCGAACTCCACAGCCGAGAGCGGGCCCTCGAAGTTGACGATCCATCGGTCGCGATGATGGTGGTGCGGTTTCACCTTTCCTCCTCTGTCGTTGCACGATCCAGCCCTTGCATGGTCAGCACACTGGCGAGCCCTCTAACCGAGGGACTTTTCGGAGTCGGGCCAAGCAGCGTCAGCCTCGGTCGTCGAGAGCGCGAATAGCAGCGGCTTTCGAGCGGCGGCAATACCACGCCCGGCCTGACGCGCCTCGCTGCGAGGAAACTCGACACCGATCTGTGTCGAAAAGCGATGCGACCGATGGTGCCGACCGAGGCCACCGAGGTGCGGCCCGAGGGGAACCGGTGCGCTGGCTTCTCTACGGTTGGCCGATGCCGCAAGAGAACGCGCCGCTGTGGCGGGACACAGCCGAGACCCCCGGTGGTCCGGAACCTCCCTGCGCGGTAATTGACTTCGACGAGCTGGGCCGCGCGGATGCCGCCCGTGCCGGTGGAAAGGGGGCGAACCTCGCCGGGCTGACTGCCACCGAACTGCCGGTACCTCCTGGCTTCGTAGTCGGTACCTCTGCTTTCGCGGATCTCGGCAACGCCACGGACCTGCGCGAGAGAATCGCCACACGCCTTGCCAGCGCAGACATCGACGACGCCTTGCAGCTCTCTCGCGCGGCAAAAGAGATCCGTCGCATGGTCGAGAGAGAGCCGATGCCGAAGCGGCTCGAGGAGGCGATATCCGACGCCTACCTGCGCCTGGCTGACGGGGTGGAGGACCCAGCTGTCGCCGTCCGCTCCTCTGCGACCGCAGAGGACACCGCCGCGGCCTCCTTCGCCGGCATGAACGAGACCCTGCTCGACGTACGCGGGACCGCCTCCCTGCTGGATGCGGTCCGGCAATGCTGGTCCTCCCTCTTCAATGCCCGCTCCCTCCTATATCGGGCGGCGAAGCGTCTTCCCCAGGCCGAGATGGACATTGCCGTGATCGTCCAGCGGCAGATCGAGACGACCCGAGCGGGAGTAATCCTCACGATCAATCCCGCCACCGGCGCCAGAGACCGGCTTGTGATCGAGGCCGCCTTTGGCAGCGCGCAGGTGACTGCCGGCACGGTACGCCCCGACCGCTTCTTTGTCGACAAGGAAACCCTGGCGATCGAGCGGCGCCAGATTCGCCACAGGAAGACCGAGGCGATCCCAGCGAGCGCCAAAGGCACGATTGCCCGCCCACCTCATCCCGCGCGAGCCGCCGATCCCGTCCTGAGCGATGCGGAGGTCAGGCGAATCGCCGAGCTCGGCCTATGCATCGAGGCCCATTACGGTTCGCCCCAAGACATCGAGTGGGCGATCGACAGCGCCCGAACGGTCTGGATCCTGCAAGCTCGGCCGCTGACCGGTATCTGCGAGCAGTGACTCTCGGCGTAAGTACCGCTACGGGGATTCGAACCCCGGTTTCCGGACTGAGAATCCGGAAGGCGCTTTGCGGCTGTCTACGGCCAGCTTTGTATTTTCGCGCTCCCAAGCGGATTCTGCGGGTCTGGGGCAACAGGGGCTTTGCGGCTGGTTGCGGCCCTCTTGTTGCCTTTCTGTTGCCGCGGGCCGCATTGTGTTGCTCGGGAGGTATCCGGACTCTGAACCGAACCGATGCGCTCCGAACCCCCTGGTTTCCGGATCGTCAATCCGGAAACCAGGGGGTGGCGCGAGGTCCTCCCCATCCGTGCATAGGGCCATGAAACCTCAACAAGGAGGGCATCATGGCCAAGGTCGAGCTGACCAAGACCAAAACGCCGGGCATCTTCCGGCGGCATGTCAAGGGGTGCAAGGGGAAGACGCGCTGCGACTGCTCCTATGTCGTTATCTGGCGCCATCGCGGCCGGCAGCACAAGGAGACCTGCGCCACCTGGAAAGAGGCGTGCGAAAAGAAGTCGGGCAAGAGCACCGGCGACAGCCGGCCTAAATCCAAAATCCGGTTCGGCGAGTACTTCCCCAGCTGGATCGAGAGCTATTCCGGGTTGACCAGCCGAGGATTCTCGGAGACGACGCGGCCCGAGTACCGTCGACCGATCGAGGCACACGCCTTGCCGCGCTGGCGAACCTGGAGGCTTACCCAGATCGAATCTGGCGATGTTCGCGAGCTGTTCGGCCTCTTGCGGCGCGAAGACAAAAGCACGTCCGCAATCAAGAAGCTGCGCGCAGCCCTCTCGGCCCTGTTCGCCACGGCCGTTGAGGACGGCCTTATCTCCTCGAATCCGGTTCGGGGCGTCCGCATCCCACAAGCTGCCACCGACGACGATCCAACCGAAGAGCAGGCCAAGGCTCTGACCCGTGCCGATTTGAAGCTCTTGCTCGCGGCCATCCCCCCAAGGTGGCGTCTCTTCTTCGAGTTCTTGACCCACACCGGCCTTCGCATCTCCGAGGCCATCGGCTTGAGATGGGAACACGTCGAGCTCGGAGAGCACCCCCATATCAAGGTGCGCGAGCAGTTCTACCGGGGCAAGCGCCGGAAGCTCAAGAGCGGCGCCGGCAGGCGCGAGATCCCGCTGTCTAAGGAAATGACAGCGCGGCTCTTGATCCTTCGTCGCGAAACCTACCGGGGACCGAAGTCGCCCGTATTCCCTTCGTCGGTCGGCACCGAGTTGATCCGAGGCAAGATCGCCGAACGCGTGCTGAATCCAGCACGGGAGGCTGTGGGCCTGACCTGGGTCAGCTTCCACGCGTTTCGCCATACCTGCGCGTCGCTCTTGTTTCAGGACGGCAAGAACATCAAGCAGGTGCAAGTTTGGCTCGGCCACGCGGATCCTGGCTTCACGCTCCGCACCTATGTCCATCTCATGGACGACGGCGTGGGTGGCGCCGACTTCTTCGATGGCGCGATCGAAGGTCCACCTCGAGACCCAGCCGGAGGCGCAAGCGGAGCCGAGGAGGAATCCACGGCCTGGATCACGGAGGTCGATGACGGAATCGATTCCATTTCGTCCGCCCCTGAAGAAGCCGAGCGCGAGCTGGTCGGCGCCGCTGGGTAGCGAAGGGGTCGGCACAGGCGAGAACCGTCCCTTGATCCCAGTCGTGGGATCGAGGGACGGCCCACCCCGCCAGCGGAGCCGGCCCAGCCTCGATCCGCTTCGATATGGAGGTCCGGCCTTAGGATCGCCGAGCACCGCCACGCTCGACCCATTCGTCGAGCTCGCTCCGCCGGAACAGCAAGCGAGAACCGTCATGGTGATGGGGAATCTTCCCTGCACTAGTCAAGGCGTAGATCCGCGACGTCGGGCACCGAAGGTATTCGGCTGCTTCGCCGACGTCTAGCCAGGCGTCATCGGCCTGGGTCTGCTGATTGAGCAACTCCGCGGCCCGCTCGGCGACCCTCTCGATTAGCTCGGCGGGAAACTCATACTTAACGCCAACGGCCATCTCATGCCCTCAACAACCCATCGGGCGATGTATGTCGGCGGCGTGCGAATAGCCACAACGGTCGATCGCGCTTCGTCCCCATGCCACCTACACGATTGGATGGTCTCCCGCGCCACCCCCTAACCGCAGCCGCCCTCCGCGACTGTCCGCCTGAACCCCCGCCGACGCATGTCTTCTGCACCTTCTCTTACAGCGCACCCGACCCTAGGAGCCGTGATCTCAAGCCTCCAGTCGCTCTCTTCGTGGCAAAAGGACAAGGATTGGACTGACGGTCTGGACGTAGATGGCGTCAGGAGATACCCGAACGAATCCGCCAATGTTGGCTGACGAAGACCACGCTCCCTCCTCGTGTCTCTTGTTGGATCTAGCAGTGAAAGTATCTGCTTGGCGGCCACGTAAGCTCCACCGATGAACACAGCTCACGACCTTGTTGACATTGGAGACGAGGGGACATGGCCGCCCGCTCTTGCAGTCTGGGCCACTGCTCACGCTGAAGAACTACAGGGCTCAACCGAGTTCACAGCCGACCTCACGGCCGCCCCAGACGACGTGGGACTGATTTGGACGCTACTCGATGGCCACAAACTCCTGGCCTTCCATGCCACCCGACCGCTAAAGCACGAGGTTCCTGAGATCCGGCGCGAGGGACTGCGGCGGCTCTCGAGGGATCTCGTCAACGACCGAATCAACGGGGCGCACGCTCGGGGCCTGCTCTCGGACGACGAGCGTGATCGCTGTCGTGCTCGCAACGTGTACGCGATCGACAACCTGACGGGTCGAGAGGGTCAAGTTTGCCTAGTCCTAGGACGCCGGACCCTTGACGAAGAGGCGCACGGCTTGTCGCCTTTGCTCGGCGGATGGGGTGGCGAGGCGATGAACGGTTGGCCGGGGCCCGACAAAGACCCCCTGCTTCAACGTCTTGGAAAGCCAGCCATTGTCGTGGCTGCTGTTGACCTGGGCGCTGGAGAGCGTCGACCGTTCACTGCACCGAGTCTCGCAAGGGTGTTCTTGGGTGTGAAACTAGGCCTGCGTGATGCCGGCGCTGAGATCCACACCTTCGCCGACATCCCCGCTGAAGACATCATCGACGTTTGGCAACCCGGGCACCCTGAGTATGACTGCCACCACGATTTGCCACGGGTCTAGACAGACAAGCGCTCGCCAAGGTCGCCGACTACGCATGGTGCTGCGCCAGTGTCGCGCCACGAGCCCGGCGCTTGCACGAAGCGCACCGAGCGCCTCCAGATGAGCTCCTCGCTTGCCGCATAGCGCCCCGAGACATCAGTCCAACCTCTTTGCAGGCCTGCCTGAACTGCTTGGTAACGAAGCCGGTCTACTCGACCACGGCCTCCCGTCGCGACCGAGGACCCACTCTTCTGTCTTGAGCCCTACGGAGCCGTCACGGCCCAGGTACCAGCAGAAACGGTATTCGGTTCACCTCGAAACTTAAGGAGAGCTCCGCTTACAAATGGAAAGACTTCTCCAATTTCCAAGCCTTGGTCTTCGGCAGTGTAAAGGCAGAGGCTTCCTTTCGAGGCTTGTGGCAGTGCCACGCTACCGGGACATTCCGCCACATGTTCATTTCCTTCTTGGCCCTTCGCAATCAAGTACACATCCGGTGGAAGAGTGAGCCTCATTCCGAATGATATGGAGCTCCCACCTTCGCTGACACCCGGTTCTACTTCGGGGCCAAACACACCGGCGATCCATGTGCCTGACTCGGTCCTTCCTGAAGGCAATGTTCCACCAGCCATCCACGGATTTCCTTCGGGTCCTCGCGGGCCGGTCTGCCCCGTCTCTCCTTGGGGTCCTCTTATGCTTTGACCTGGGAGTCCTTGCGGACCTTGGATCCCCCTTGGCCCACGCGGTCCGCGCATTGTTTTCTTCGCGTACCGCTCGTGTGACTTGCTTTGGCTGCCCAAATAATCATGAGCTGCCAATGCACCGCCGCTCATCGCAAAAATCAGAGCGACAATTGCGACCACCCCAGGGATCCCAAAATGTTTACGAACTAGCCTGAACATGACTCCTCCCGTCAGCTATCGATCTACCTTGTGCCGGGCCTTCGAGCAACAGCAGCCCTATGCGTGCTACAGGCGCCAGCAATGACAGTTCGGTGATTGTGGATCTTTCCGTTGTAAGCAGCAAAGTGCGCCCCGATGTAGTTCGAGCGCCTACAGAAGCCATGACTGCGAACAGGCCATCCTTTCTTGGATGCGTTCAGGGTCAGTACCAGCTTCGACATTGGTACGTCAGGAAGATTCCTAAGTCTTATCTGCACTCGTTCTTTCTTTATCTCTATTTGACCAATCGTGCGGATCTGAAGTTGCCCACCGAGAGCAAGCACCAGCTCGGGCCGACGCTGATCGTGGCCTGACGCGCGCAAATAGATTGGCCCCCTGAGCGGCCTCTCAAGTTGCGTAGTCCACGCCGCAGCATGCCCAACAACTGAATGACCTACGCATCCATTTCCCGACAACTCACCTTCGACACAAGCAACGCTACGCCAGCGCTCCCCCACCACCGAGCTCGGTAGGTCTATGCGAGCCCTTGCGATACCAGCATCGCTGGATCCCCCTCTCAGGGCAAGCCACAACTTCGGGCCCTCCCCTTCTGCGGTACCAAGCATTCGTCGGGCGGCAAGCCTTGGTCCAAAGCGAAAGGATTTGCAGTCGCTGGGTTGATAGCGACTGCCGGACTCTCTCTGCATCCCATCCCGGCTCATTGCCTCCAATGTCACCGGAACGCTCTCGCAACTGCTTGGTGTGCGAATGATTCCTGGCCGGTCCACGACAAGACGGATATCCCTCATGTCCAGCGGGATCCCGTTTAGAGCCCTGGGAAGCGAATCGAACCTCGCAGTGACCGACCCAGTGTGTGGATCGACATCGAGAGGAGCTCGACTCACAGCGGTGCCAAGATCAAAGATTGGGTCCATCGGCGTACCCCCCGCCAAAGCGGGGGTTACGATGACAAGACTCAGCGGCGCTCCTTTGTATTGACCGGCAAGATAAGCACTGCCGTCGACGAAGAGTGGCCTTGGGCCAACCCCAACACCTATTCGCAGAAGACCTACTTTTGAGTCGGCAGGGCAGGACGGTTCAGTTGCCTCGAGGACGCCGTCACCAAGCCTATCCCTTTCACTGGCCTGCTCGATACCGGCCTCACTGCAAGACGCGACGCCTCGAATGCTTCCCGTGAGACCAGGTGGCAACGTAACAGCGAACGTGTCGACCTCTGGACCTTCGTCAGGCAGGCCGAGATGCAGGCTCAGCACCAGGCGCGTTGAGTCTGCTGGATGTTTGACGCCGATGTGCATTTCGGGAGCAAAGGCACTATTCGTAGAGCTACCGTCACACGCCGGCCCAGTCGGCTCCGTTTCAGACCCGTCGGGGTTTTGAACGACGATCGGCGCCTCGGGCCCCGAGGCCGACCACGGCGTCAGATATGCCGTAGCAACTTTCTCATTGCAGTTCGAAGACGTCGCGAGGACTGCTTCTGGGCCCCCGAACAATTTCAGCCGCACCTTTTCAAAGGCAAGCTGCGGCAAAGAATCCAAACTGGCTATAAGCCGACCCGTCTCGCCATCGGCCTCGACTTTAACTGGAAGCTTCATCGTAAACCCATGACCAGTAAAAACAAGATAGAGCGCAATCGGTGTATGAAACGGATTTTCGTATGGCGTAGCCAAGTAAATGTTCCCTTTGATTGGCTCTTCAATCAACTGCGTGTTGATGAGGCCGGTGCCGATCCTTGAAGATTCGGGGCATTGAGCGTCGCCTGCATCGAAGCGAATTGGACTAGGCATGGCAAACTCGACACCTTGGAGTCCAATCTCTTCCGGACTACAGCCTGTCAATTTCTGAGCGGCAGCTGGATTGATGGATACTCCATCGGATAGTGCAAGAGTCGCCTGTTTTATGGGTGGCGTTTCCGGCCCGTCGACGTCATGATTAGCAGGCATGCTCAGCTGCGCACTGAGCGCAGTAGGGGACTCAGGTTTACTAGTAGACGCCTTCAGCGTGATGCGCGGTTTGAACACCAGCTCTTCGCACGCGATTGGCTCGGGGTAAAAAGACCGGTATGCGAAGTCTTCAGAGTCTTTCGGCAGCCAATAATCGGCTTCATTGCGCCAGTAACGCAATCGCAGCCTGGCCTCCAATACCCCGGAGCTGCAGCCGGTGGCATTTGAGACCAGGGGTACTTGGGGGTGCTCATCGAGGGAGTAGCCCCATTTTTGCGTTTCGGGATTCCAGCGTTCCTGATCGTGGATCGGATCGGCGGGGACCCCCCAGAACGTCATAACGATGGCCGGGAAAAATGTCGCTAGTTTCGTTTCGGTTGAAGAGAGAGTGATGCCGTAGTCCCCGTCCGTACGCAAGTCTGCGTTGACAATGACGCTGGTCCTTTCCGTAAGCCGATAGGGAAATCCAAAGGTCGCAACGTGACCAGGCTCTGGAGCGAGCTGGTAGATAGGAAAGGTCCGATCTGGAACAGCACCGCCGAAAAAGGCGGTCATCACGCCAACCTGACTTGAAGGAGGGCACCCTTCAACAGGGTTGCCGACAGCGCTGTTAGTAAATGCGCTTCCACTGCAGCGGCTAGCGGCAGTAGTGCTACCTATCACGCCTGGTGGAGCGTCGATAAGAGTGTCTTGCGGGATCTCTTTACCGTTGATCACCGCTGCCTGACTGCTGATGTCCAGTATGTATATCGCCGTGACGTCTGCGTGCGATCCGGACTCTCGCGAGAAAGGAGCGCCACGAAGCGCATAGAAATCGGCAACCCGGGCAAATTCAGGCTCAGTTTTACCCGTGCCGAGAAGCGGAACGGTGCTGTGAAGCTTGTAGCTAAATGTTCCGGGAAAAACGCCAAGCGCGCCCATTGCTGGCGTGGCTCCTAGGCCAGCCAGCATTAGCACTATCGCTCCAACGGCACCCATGAGAAAACCGTTGTATTGACGGTTCGAGAAATGTTTGCACGGACGAATACTCATGTGATTGGGAGCCTAGAACCACCCGATACTCTTTGGCAAATTGAGTATTGGTTTCCTCTGGTGGAACAGCCAGCTTCGACGGAGATCCGCTCTTTAGCTCTTCAGCTCCACGCCGCCGACCTTGACGCCTGTGCCCGTGATCCTGGCTCTCAGGGAGCCGGCGCGTTTAAGCACCTGTTTGGCCTGAAGACTGAGAGAGACTTTGAGCATCGTGGAGGCACCGGCGGCGATCCCAAAGGATGATTTCCCGACTGTCGCGGCCCTGCTGTGCCCGCTCTTGCCAACCCTAAGCTTGGCGACCAACTTCAGAAGGCCTTCACAAGGTCCCTGACCGCGACACGACACTTTAAGAAGGGCTTTGCCGGCCTTGATCTGGGCAGTACGGGACACAATGGCTTTTCCGCGTGCTGATGTCAGTCCCGACTGGCCCAGCGGGATCTTGTCGAAGGTCGCGCCAACGCTGTGAGAATGAGCCATCGTCACTTTGCAAGTGCCGACGCCCGAACACGCACTGGACCATCCGCTAAAGCTCGAGCCCGCAGCCGGAGTGGCAGTAAGAATTACCTCAGTGCCCGCCACGAATTCGCCCGTGCAAATGGCACCGCAACTGATCACACCGGGTGAGCTAGTCACGACACCCGATCCACTGCCGTCTGTTTCAACAGCGAGGATGAACGTATTCACCGGTTCGAGGTTGAAAGTGGCGGCGACTGACTTGTCATCGTCCATAGTCATCTCGCACTCCCCGTCGAATTCGCAGTCGCCCGACCATTCGACAAATTCAGAGCCTGAGCTGGCGGTAGCCAGAAGGGTTAGGTCAGTTCCTTCGGGATATGTAGCTGCGCAGGCTTCTACGGGGCCCCCTTCCACCGCGCATTGCACCGTGCCGACACCGGTTCCATTGGTGTTGAGGGTCAGATCGACCATGGGCTGTGTACCAAACCGCCCTATTGCGGGTCCGTCGGGGACGGTGAACCATAGGTTTTCATCTGAGCCCACGGCGAGGTGTCCGGGGTAGATGCCTTCCCCGAGACTAAACTCAGTGATGAGCCCTGTAGGCGTAATGCGACCAATCGCCGGTTCGGCTCCGGCGTCTGTGAACCACAGGTTGCCGTCACCGCCGGCAATGATCGTGCTCGGGTCGCTGCTTTCGCTGAGGCCGGAGCTGAATTCGGAGATTTCACCGGTAGGAGTGATGCGACCGATGGCTTGCGTCTGGAAGAAGGTGAACCAAAGGTTGCCGTCGGGGCCAGCGGCAATAGTCAAGGGAACGGCGTCCGATGCGAGGCCGGAGGTGAACTTGGTGATTTCCCCGGTGGGAGTGATGCGACCAATCCCTCCTTGGTCACCGAACATGGTGAACCAGAGATTGCCGTCGGGGCCGGCAGCGATAAGGATCGGAAACGCGCTGGCATCAAGGCCGGTGCTGAACTCGGTGATTTCCCCGGTGGGAGTGATGCGACCGATCGCGGGCGTATGCCCAATGTCGGTAAACCATAGGTTGCCGTCTGGACCCTCGGCAATGCCGAGCGGCAGTGCTGCTGAGTTCAGGCCTGAGCTGAATTCAGTGATTTTCCCTGCGGGCGTGATGCGACCGATCGCATTGGACACCCCTGACGTACTCGTAGCTGCGGTGCATTTGGGGGCATCTCCGGTGAGAGAGCTGGCGCAGGTCGTCTGCGGTACGTTGGTTTCACCAAGTCCTTCAACGAATACCAATGTGTAGGTCACGGGACCCGGCAGGGTCCCTGTCTTTTTAACATTGACATTGTCAGGGCCAACCGACGGTAGCTGTTCGAGTGCCATGCGAACCGTCAATGCATCCGCATCAAACGCGATCTGTTCCGTCGTGTTTTTGTTGAAGGTCAGGGTGAAGCTGCCTCCAACTGGTTCCCCTTCGATTTTGATGGTCTGTGTCTCGCTTTGGCCTCTTTCTAGCGTGAACCAAACATTGCCGTCTGGACCACCGGTAATGACACTGGGTTCACCAACAGGGGTGTTGAACTCAGTGATGGCTCCTGTCGGCGTAACGCGGCCAATAGCTGGCGTGGCCCCGCCGTCGATAAACCAAACGTTGCCATCTGGCCCAGTGGTAAGCGTGTTGGGCTGTGCTTCGGCATTGAGGCCCTCGTGAAAATACGTAACGTCTCCCAGCGGTGCTTTGGCCAAAGCAGCAGTCGGGACGACAAGAGCTAGGAGCGCCCATATGGCGATCGCGCAAATGCCAAATATTGGGCTCGCATACGGTTCCTTCGCGGTGTCTTTCATGTGCCCTTCCTTGTCTTGTCCACGCCAGCCGATCCCATAGCCCAGAGCTCAATAGCCCATCCCTAGGGACCTCAGGGTCTAGCCCCGGTCGATGCCCGAAGCTAGCGTTACGCAACTGGAGAATCAATTTCCGCCGACCCGCCCTGTGTTGGTCCAGAATCTCCTGAAGCCGTCCACTGCCGTATGAAGCTCCTCTCAGCCAAGACAATGGATGAAGGACACTCAACGAAGGCGGAGAGGCGAGCACTCGAGAGCGAAAGAACAGCCAGCTCAAGCGTCTGATCGCCGACGAGGAGCTAGAAGTGACTGCCTTCGAGGAGATCTTCAGGGAGTTACTGAACCCAGTCCGGAGGCTCCGAGCCGTCTACACGCGCTGAATCAGCGGGGCCCCTCTCCAAGCGTCGGGAGGGCAGGACTTCCAGGGTCGCCGCCGTCAAGACGCCCTCATTCAGCAGCTTCTGTTGAATTACATTCAGATTCGCTCGTCAGAAGAACGCAGAACTGAGTCAAAAACTTCTCCATGTTTGAGTTAAGTTCGACAAGCGACGTACCCATTTTCTGGGTTTCGGTGGATGTCGCTACGAACGATTCACGCATGGCTCTGATTTCATCCGTCATTTGCACTATGGATTCATTCGCAGATTTGCCGGTAGCCGTTATTGACTGCTCTACCCGACGCATGGTTCTCGCCATCCCATTGGTCATGCGACCCGTAGAGTTTATGTCCTGACCCACACCATTGAGGGCTTCAGTATTTCCCACCACATCGCCTATTCCGGAGCTCAGAGCTGAAAGTTCCTTCCGAACCGACCCTAGTTTCCGAACCGAGCCTGCGACATCTTGGAAGGAGTCCGCGACGGCGAGCTGACTTGTCGACAAGCCTGAGAGCGGGTCCAGCCTCCTGCGCAGCAGGTTCAACGGAGCAGTTAGATCTCCTGACAACCCACGCAATTCCTCGGCCAGTACGTCGTTGCTAGTTCCTTGAACCGGAGGAGGAATAGCAGCCGCTCCCACGGCGGAGGTTCCCGGACCACCCTGGTCTCCGACGTTGGCAAGCTGAACGTTGGCGACAATGAGCAGCGTTACGATCAAGGCGCCCAATAGTGCAATCAAGGCACCTAGTACATCATTATCTCTTTGAGCCGCCTGTTGCTTTGCGCTACTCATGATTCACGCAGTTTCTTCGGTTGAAGCGAAATTAGATGACTACGTGAACGTAGCTGAAGAGCGCTCACGCCAAAATCCTGACGTGATTTCACTTTTTCCGCTACGACCACGTTGTCGTCCAAAGAAATCCAGGCGGTAGCTGCTTGTGTCCCGCGTACTTCTCCTTGGAATGAAACCGATGACGATATTCCTACTGCGCGCACTCGTTTAGTGCCCACTTGATAAGTTCGTTTTCCCAGCGCTGAAAACGCATAGCTCCCATAGGTGGAGCCACCGAACTGGCCGGACCAACTTGATCCCGAATTGCTTGCAAAAAGCACTGGTGGATTTGGTCTTACTTCTTGCGATTCGCCAAGCACTTGAATCAGCAGGCCCACTAGGTAAACATTCTCTCCTCGCACCACATATGTGCTGGTATTGACGATATCTGGTGCAAAGCGCCTCTGCACTCTGAAGCACGTCACTTCTCGAACTTTTCTCGATGGCGTAACAAGCAGCTCGCTGTAGCTTGGAAGATCCTTTACTCGAAGTCCCGCTCCAGGAACGACTTGGCTGCCCGTCGTGGAATAGCGGTAGATCCCGGCCGTAGGAACTGGCTCTCGTCCAGACGACCTTTTCTTTTCGCTTTTCGCCGAGGGAGGCGCAATAGCGAGGCCACAGTCCTCGGCCGATGGCTTTACTGGCTCCGTTATCGAGGTATTGCTATCTCCTGAGTCCGAAGCTCCGCATCCTGCAAGCACCATGGCGCTCAGGATGCATCCTGTCAGAACTCGCATCAAGTTCGAGATCGGCGATTGCACGTCGGGTATCCCCGGCCGCCCAATAGTCGGATGTTTTCCCAGTTTAGATGCAGATTCTGGCCTCTGCTCATGTCGGGCCGAGAATAGATTCAGCAGAGGGACACTGGCAAATTCGAGAGTAGACCTAGCCAGACCCATAGTGGCCTCGAGGTTTCGCTGAGCGTCGAAGGAGAGCGGACCCAGGCCCCCGATTTCCCCTGGGTCGGGGACGGTCCTACGCTGGCCGCGTGGCTGATACAGAACCGCTCGTGGACAGCGTCGGCGTGGTGGCTGTCGACCCCGCCGACGAGCTGCTGCACCCACTCGTCGTCCCAGACGACCCCACCGCAGCGGAGACCTCTTCTCTTGGCTTCAACGTCCCGGAGCGTGACCTCAACTGCGCAATCCACCACTGGCTCCACCCAGTCCTCGGGCTGGTCAGCGGCGGCGTGGTCCTGATCCGCGGCGAGGCCGAGAACGCGGCCTTCGCCGACTACATCGACCACCACGCCTTCATGCCGATGACAAGGGGTGACCTCGATGACGTCGTCTATCCGAGCGGCGTCCGGGTTCGGGTCGTCGAGCCCCTGGAGATGATCGAGCTGAGCTATGCCCCGCCGGGCGGCCGACTGCGGTTCGAACTCGTCCTGGAGGCGCTGATGCCGGCAGCAGGAAAGCCCGGCGGCGGCCGCTTCACCCAGGCGATGCGCACCCGCGGCGAGCTCGTACTCGACGGCGAGCGGATCGAGATCGACGACTACTTCACGCGTGAGCGCCGCTGGTCCGCGGTGCGGCTCGAGGACGACGGACCGACCGCCCCGCTGGCCTGGGTGGGCGCTGTATTCGGCCCCGACCTTGCACTCCACTTCTCCGCCCGCGACGGCGAGTGCCTCGAGAGGGAGAAGCTGAGTTGGGGATACGTCTGGCGCGACGGCGAGACGAGACCCCTGGAAGCCGCCTGGATGCGGACCAGTCGTGGCAACGACGGTGCCGCGCCGAAGGGGGTCGAGGTCAGGCTGCTCGACACCGGCGGCGAGACCTACGAAATTGCCGGCGAGACGCGAGCGCGAGCGCCGCTCAACGTCTGGCCCAACATGCTCAACCAGCTGTGCCTGATGCGGTACAGACTCAACGGCCGCCACTGCCACGGCGACTTCCAGGATCTCCAGTCCAACAGCTTCCTGCGCTCGACCCGGGGACCCGGGCACTAATCCCATCCCGAGGCGAGGTTAGGTGGGCTCCCACGGCGGCATCAAATTTCGGCTCGTCCGCCCTTCGGGGCATTTTTGACCGTGCCCGGCGCTGGCTGAAGAGTCCTTGGATCATTGCCAACAGGTTCAAACCGAGCAGATGGCTACTCGTGCTCTGGGCAGCGGCGGCGCTGGCAGGCATGTTTGCCTGGAGCGCTCTCGACGGCCGCCTCAACGGAGCCGGGGAAGCCCCCGAGTCGGAGTCGCACACGGTCTCCGAGATCATTCGCGGCGACTTCGGCGAAGCAGCCGCGGGCTCGTTCCTGGTCCTTTACGAAGCGCCATCCACCCGCTGGCGCTCGCCGGCCTTTGTCAAGGCGGTGAGGGCTTCGGTGCGACGCGCGGCGCGGGCGGCGGGCGGGCGTTCCTCACCCCTGTTGAACGTCAGCCCCCGGGCGGCCTACGCGGCGCTGCCGACCGAGCTGTCGGCGGCGGCGGCGACCAAGCGCGCCGCGGCGATCGAGCAGGCGGCGGGGCGGGTTCCAGGGGCGCGAGTCGAGATAACCGGCTTCCCGATCGTCACTGCAAAGCTGAGCTCGATCATCACCCATGACCTGCGCCGCGCCGAGATGGTGGCGATCCCAATAACGGCCGTGATCCTGCTGCTGCTGTTCGGGTCGATCCCGGCCGTCGCGGTGCCGCTGCTGTTCGCCTTGGCGACGATCTCAGTCGCGATGGGGATCGTCTGGGTCGAGGCCGCCTTCATCGAAATTCCGGTCTACGCGACGAGCGTCGTAACCCTGGTCGGAATCGCGCTCGCCGTTGACTACTCGATGCTCTACGTCGCCCGCTATCGCGAAGAGGTCCGCGGCGGCGCGCCCGATCGGGCGCCCCCGCTGTATGCGACCACCCGCACCGCGGGGCGGGCGCTGACGATCTCGGGCGTGGTCGTCGCCGCCGGCCTCCTGCCCATGGTCCTGATCCCGATTCCTTTCTTCAGCGGCCTGGGGTTGGCGACGGTCGGGATCCCGCTCGCCTCCGTCCTTGCCGCCGCGACCCTGCTGCCGGCGCTGCTGGAGCTGCTCGGCCCCCACCTCGAGCGGATGCCCGTGCGGATCCCGCGCCGACTGCGGCTCGGCTCCAGCGGCCGGCCGCTCTCCGAGCGCCTGGCGAGGGTTGTGATCGGGCGCCCGCTGCTCTCCGCTCTGACCGCCGGCACGGTCATGGTCCTGATCGCCCTGCCGGCGCTCGGCCTCAGCATCACCGGCGGCAGCGGTGAATTCCTCAGGCTCGCCCACATCCCATCCGGGGCCGGGGGCGCCAGCGAGGGGGCGGCGCTGGCACCCTCCGAAGTCGTGATCGACAGCGGCCGCACCGGCGGTGTCTGGGCGGCGTCAACGCTGGCGGCAGAGCGGCGCCTGGTGGCGCGCCTCGTGGCGGACCCGGCGGTGACGACGGTGCAGGCACCGAGCGAGCTGGCACGGACGCGCCCGCCCGGAGCCAGGGTCAGGCGGCGAGCCGAGCGGCTCGGGCTCGTCAACGGAAACGGGCGCTTCGCACGGATCCGAATCGCCGGCTCGGAGGAAAGCGGCTCGCAGCCGGCCGACGCCCTAGTCGAGCGCCTGCGCCAGGTGTACGTACCGGCGGCCGACTTCGGTGGGGGGATGGCGGTCCGGGTCGGCGGCGTGGCAGCAGCGGACTACGACTTCGTCCACGCGATCACCGCCAGCGTTCCCCCCTTCGCGCTCGTGCTCGTCATTGCCATGTTCTGCCTGCTGGCAGCGCTGCTGGGCTCGGTGGTGTTGCCGCTGAAGGCGATCGCGATGAGCGCGCTCTCGGTCGCCGCCGCCTGCGGCGTCCTCGTCCTCGTCTTCCAGCTTGGATGGGGAACCGCCCTCGGCCTCGGTGCCAGCGACCGGATAGTCGCCTGGGTTCCCGTCCTGCTGTTCGCGGCGATGTTCGGGATCTCCACCGATTACGAGATCTTCATGGTGACGCGGATGCGCGAGGAGTGGCTGCGCTCCGGCAACAACCGCCGCGCGGTCCTGGTCGGCCTGCGCCGGATCAGCGGCGTCGTCACCGCCTCCGCCCTGGTGATGATCGTGATCTTCGCCGGCTTCACGACCAGTCGCGTAGTGGCCCTGCAGCAATTCGGCGTGGGCCTGGTCGCCGGGGTGTTCCTCGACGCGACCATAATCCGGCTGGTCCTGGTGCCGTCACTGATGGTCCTGCTCGGGCGCTGGAACTGGACCTTCGCCGCGCCGGACCCGGCCACGAGCCGCTCCCTGGTGAAGCCTGAGGAAGAGCCGGAGCCGGAGCCGGTCACGGGATCGGGCGAAGGCGCTTGAATCGGGCCGTTATTTGGGTCACCTCGGCGGCCGCCATATCGTCGCTTCCGGCAACGCGACGAGAACACCCATGCAGCAGAAGACGAACCATCTCTCGGCCCCCTGGGTTCTCACCGCCCCCAGCGCAGAGGAGCTGCGGGGGCGAGCGCGTGCGCTGCTGGAGCGCCTCGACGGGACGCCCGCTCCCGAGCTCGCCGCGATCTCCTCCGCGCTGGCCGCCGAGGCGGCGCCCGAAGCCCACCGCGCGGTGCTGCTCGGCGGTAGCCGCGACGACCTCCGGCACGGCCTAGAGGACCTCGCGGCGGGGCGCCGCGGCGACGACCTGGTTAGCGGAGAGGCCCGCGACCCGGCTCGGGTCGCTTTCGTCTTCCCGCCGCTGCGGGCCGAGTTCGAGGGGATGGCGACCGACCTACTCGCCGCCTCGCCCGCCTTCCGTGAGCAGATGCGCGCTTGCGAAACGGCGCTGGAGCCGTTCGCCGAATGGTGCCTCGATGACGTCCTGCACGGGCGCCCCGACACCCCCAGCCTCTACCGCCTCGACGTCAGCCAACACGCCCTGTTCGCGACGTGCGTTTCGCTGGGGCGGCTCTGGGAAGGGTTCGGAGTGCAGCCAGAGGCGGTCCTCGGCCACAGCCTCGGCGAGGTTTCCGCTGCCGCGATCAGCGGCTCGCTGACCCTCGAGGAAGCGGCGCGGGTGACCAATACCTGGGGCCGCTCGGCGATGCGCTTCGAGAACCAGGGGGAGATGGGCTCGATCGCGCTGCCGGCCGCCGAGCTGGAGGAGCGGGTCGCGCCCTGGCGCGGGCGCCTCTGGATCTCGGCCCTCAACGGTCCCGGCTGGACCTCAGTCTCCGGTGAGAAGGAGGCGGTCGATGAGCTGCTCGCGGCACTAGCCGCCGAGGGCATCGCCGGGCGACCGATGGGAATCTCGGCACCGGGCCATTCGCCAGCCGTGACGGTGATCCACCAGTGGTTCGCGGAAGAGCTGCCTTCGATCTCGCCGCGACCCGGCACGATCCCGTTCTACTCGGGGGTCGTCGGCCGTGAGGTCGACCAGACCGGTCTCAACGCGCTCTACTGGAGCAGTAACCTGGGCCAGCGGGTCTACTTCGAGCCGGCTCTGCGCGCCCTCATCGCCGACGGCTTCAATGTGCTGCTCGAGGTCGGTCCGCGCCGCGTCCTCGCCGAGGTGCTCGCTGAAACCATCGCCGACGCGGGTGCCGACGCGATCGTCGTCGGGACCCTCGACCAGGCCGACCCCGGCTACCTGCTGCGGGCGCTAGCAGAGCTCTTCGTCAGCGGCGTCGACGTCGACTGGGAGGCGATCTGCGGCGAAGAGCCGCTGATCCCGGCCGAGTTCTGGCCGACGCAGCGCGGCGCAACCGGCGACGGAGCTGCCCTAGCGGCGCTGCTCGCCGACGTACCCGAGATCGAACGGGAAGCCGTCGTTCTCGACCTCGTCCGCGCCGAGGTGGCGCGGACGGTCGGGCTCGGCTCGGCGGCCGAGATCGACCCCGGGCGCCCCTTCAAGGATCTCGGCTTCGACTCGCCGAAGGCAGTCGACCTGTGCAACCAGCTGATCGAGGTGACCGGCCTCGATCTCAGCACGACCGTCGCCTTCGACTACCCGACGCCGCGGGACGTCGCCCGCAAGCTGCTGCTCGAGCTCGACGGCGAGGAGGAGGTCGCGACCGAGCCCACCGTCCCGAGCCCGGACGAGGAGGCCGTCGAGGCGATCGACGAGCTCGACCTCACCAGCCTGGTCGAGCTCAGCCGGCGCCAGCGGGACGAGCTCGAGGAAGTCTCCTAGGAGGTCGGCCCCCTTAGCCGACCTCGACGGGCTGAGCTTCGAGCTGCTCGCCCTCTTTGATCCCCTCCTTCCCCTCGCCGCCCATCTTCTCGCAGAGGTATTCGGAGACGGCGAGCGGCGTCGGGTAATCGAAGCCGAGCGTCGTCGGCAGCCTCATCCCGGTCAGCTGGCAGAGGCGGTTGTAGAGCTCGACCGCCGCCAGCGAGTCGAAGCCGAGGTCCTTGAAGGCGACCTCGGCGTCGATCGCCTCCGGCGAGTCGTAGCCGAGCACCGCCGCGACCTCGCTGCGCACGGTCTCCAGCACGACCTCGCCCCACTCATCTTCCGGCAGGCTGGCCAGGCGCCGCGCCAGCGAACGGCCGCCGGCGCGCTTACGGCGAACCGGCGCCCGCACGAGCTGCCGCAGAAGCGGCGGCAGGATCCCCGCCTGGGCGATGGTGCGCAGCGCGGAGTGGTCGAGGTGGACCGGCACCGGCACCGCCTCATCGATCTCCGCCGCCGCGTCGAGCAGCTGCAGCCCTTCTTCGCCGGAGATCGGGATGATCCCCAGTCGTCCGAGCCGGGCCAGTGCCGCCTCGTCGAGGCCGCCCCCCATCCCGGAGCTGTCCTCCAGAAGCCAGAGGCCCCAGGCCAGCGACTGGCCGGCCAGGCCTTCGCTCTGGCGGCGCTGGGCGAGCGCGTCGAGGAACGAGTTCGCCGCCGCGTAGTTGCCCTGGCCGGGATTGCCGAACGTCGCCGCCGCCGAGGAGAAGAGGACGAACCGCTTCAGGTCGAGGCCCTTGGTCAACTCGTGCAGGTGGAGCGCGGTATCGACCTTCGGCGCCAGCACGCGGTCGATTTGCCCGGCGTCGAGCGACTCGATCGCGGCGTCGTCGACGACGCCGGCGGCATGGACCACCGCGGTCAGCGGGTACTCCTCGGGGACGGTCGCGAGCGCCGCTTCGAGCTGGCTGCGGTCGGCGGTGTCGCAGGCGACGATCCGCGCGTCGCAGCCCGCCTCCGCCAGCTCCGCGCCCAGGCGCCTTGCGCCCTCGGAGTCGGGACCGCTGCGACTCAGCAGCAGCAGGCGACGGGCGCCCTGGGCCACCAGGCGCCGAGCGACCAGCCCTCCCAGCGCTCCCGTCCCGCCGGTGATCAGGGTCGTACCCTCGGGATCGGGCGGGCGCGGGATCGTCAGCACGACCTTGCCGACGTTGCGCCCGTCGCGCAGATAGCGGAACGCCTCCCGCCCGCGCCGCACGTCCCAGGTCGCGATCGGGGGCGGGGTCAAGGCGCCCGCTTCGAAGAGGCCGATCAGCTCCTCGAGGATCTCTCCGATCCGGGCGATCCCGGCGTCCTGCAGGTCGAAGGCGTGGTAGGTGACACCGGCGTGCTCGGTGGCGAGCGTGCCGGCGTCGCGGACGTCGGCCTTCCCCATCTCCATGAACCGCCCGCCCCGCGGCAGCAGCTCGAGCGAGGCGTCGATGAAATCGCCGGCGAGCGCGTTGAGGACGACGTCGACACCCTCGCCGCCGGTCGTCGCCAGCAACTTCTCGCGGAACCCGAGGTCGCGCGAGGAGGCGATGTGGTCCTCGTCGATCCCCATCTCCCGCAGCGCCTCCCACTTGCCGGGGCTGGCGGTCGCGAAGACCTCGGCGCCGAGGCGGTGGGCGATCTGGATCGCCGCCATGCCGACGCCGCCGGCACCAGCGTGGATCAGGACCCGCTCACCGGACTGCAGCTCGGCGAGGTCGACGAGCCCGTAGAAGGCGGTGAGGAAGACGAGTGGAACCGAGGCGGCGCGCGCGAACGTCCAGCCCTCCGGCATCTTGATCAGCCACCGCTCGTCCGCAACCGAGACCGGGCCGAAGGCGTCGCCGATCATTCCCATCACCCGGTCGCCGACCGCCAGGTTCTCGGTCGCGGGACCGGCCTCGGTGACGATCCCCGCACCCTCGCTCCCGATCACCGCGACCCCAGGGTAGGTGCCGAGCGAGATCAGGACGTCGCGGAAGTTGAGGCCGGCGGCATGGAGGGCAACCCTCACCTGCCTGTCTTCGAGCGGCTCGGCCATCTTCGGGTTGGGGACCAGGGAGAGGGCGTCCAGCGTCCCCTCCTCGCCCTTCGCCAGCTTCCAGGCCTCCCCCTCCGGCGGGGTGAGGAAGGAGCCGGCCTCGACGCCCGCCAGCCGCGGGGCGTAGACCGACCTCTGGCGGACGGCGAGCTGTGACTCCCCGGCGGCAAGCAGACCCTGCAGGTCGAGCTCGCCGCCGCTCGTCGCCGGATCGAGGTCGAGCAGCACGATTCGCCCCAGGTACTCGGACTGGGCGCTGCGCAGCAGGCCCAGGGCCGCGGCCTGCGCCTGCTCCGGCACCTCGCCCTCGACCGCCTTCACCGCTCCCCGGGTGACGAACACGAGGCGAGAGTCGGCGAGGAGCTTCTGCCCGACCATGGCCTGGACCCTCGCCAGAGTCTCGCGAACTGCGTTGTGGACGGCGGCCGCGGGATCGTCCCCCACCTCAGCGTCGACCGCGACGAGGACGAAGTCGGGCGCGGGCTCGCCGCTCTCGATGGCGGCGACGAGCGCGTCGAGGTCGGCATGGCACTGCTCGATCCCGGGCAGCTCGAGGTCGCCGAGGAGGGCCAGGCGGGCGGGCCCCTCGGCCGGCGCCGGCGTCGCCAGGATCACCCAGTTGACCTTGTAGAGGGAGCTGTGGACCGTCTCGCCGGCGCCGCGCAGGGCATTGACGTCGATCGGCCGCGCGATCAGGCCCTCGACGCTGAGTATGGAGGAGCCGTCGTCGTCGCGAGCCTCGAGCCGCAGGGCGTCGTCCTCTCCGCGGGTGAGCCGAACCCGCAGCGCCGTGGTGCCGCGCTTGCGCAGCCGCACGCCGCGGACTGAGAACGGCACCACCAGCTTCCCCTCCTCCTCGGCGAGGGCGGCATGCAGCGCCGCGTGCAGGGCCGAGTCGAACAGCGCCGGGTGAGTGCAGAAGCGCTCGGCTTCCCGCGCCTGTTGGTCGTCGAGCGCGACTTCTGCAAACAGCTCCTCGCCGCGGTGCCAGGCGGCGTGCAACCCCTGGAACGCGGGCCCGTAGTCGTAGCCGGCCTCGGCCAGGCGGTCATAGAGGAACCCAATGTCGACCGGCTCCGCTCCCTCGGGGGGCCACTCCGACAGCTCCTCCTCGGCCTCGGCCGGGGCCGAGGAAAGGGCGCCGCTGGCGTGGCGCACCCAGGCGGCATCGCCATCGTCCTGCAGACGCGAGTAGATCGCGATCCGGCGAGTCCCGTCCTCCTCGCGCTCGTCGGCCACTACCTGGATCTGGACGGCGGCGTCCTCGGTCAGGATCAGCGGCGCCTCGAAGGACAGTTCCTCGACCAACTCGGCACCGACCTGCCGACCGGTCGCCAGGGCCAGCTCTATGAAGCCGGTGCCGGGCAGGAGCACGACTCCCATCACCGCGTGATCGGCGAGCCAAGGCTGGTCCTTCAGCGAGAGCCGACCGGTGAGGATCCAACCGTCGTCGTCGGCCCGGCGCACGGCGGCACCGAGCAGTCCGTGCTCGGTCGGCGCCTGGCCGACGAGGGCGACGTCGCCGACCATGCCCGGGTCTTCGAGCCAGTAGCGTTCGCGCTGGAAGGCATAGGTCGGAAGCTCGACCAAGCGCGGCTCGTACGGCGCGAGGAAAGCATTCCAGTCGACCACGATGCCGTGGGTGTGGAGGGCGGCGAGGAAGGTCATGAATGAGACCGGCTCGTCCTCGTCCTTGGCGCGCAGCGTCGGCACCGCGAGGACATCGGCTGCGAGCTCGGGGGCAAGTGACTGCTGGGTCATCGCCGCCAAGACACCGTCGGGGCCAAGCTCTAGAAAGCGCGTCACCCCGATCCGTTCGAGAGCGGCAACCCCGTCGGCATAGCGGACAGTGGAGCGGACATGGCGGACCCAGTAGTCGGGCTGCGAGAGCTCCTCACCCGCGAGCTCGCCGCTGACGTTGGAGACGATCGGGATCCGCGCCGGTCCGAACTCGAGGCCGGCCGCGATCGCGCCAAACTCCTCCAGCATCGGCTCCATCAGCGGCGAGTGGAAAGCGTGGCTGACCCGGAGGCGGTTGGTGCGACGGCCGCGCTCCTTCCAGACTTCCTCGAAGCGCTCGACCTCCACCACCGAACCTGAGACGACGCTCGCCAGCGGGGCGTTGACGCCGGCGATCGCGAGCTCGCCGTCAAACTCCTCCATCGCCTTCGCCACTTCCTCCTCGGAGGCCTCAACCGCGAGCATCGCGCCACCCTCAGGCAGCGCTCCCATCAGGCGCCCGCGGGCAGCGACAAGCGTCGCGGCTTCGGACAGAGAGAGGACACCGGCGACATGAGCGGCCGAGAGCTCGCCGATCGAGTGGCCGATCAGCACATCGGGCTTCACCCCAAGGTCCTCGAGCAGCCGGAAGAGCGCAACCTCGAGCGCGAACAGCGCCGGCTGCGCGAACTCGGTCACGTCGAGCAGCTCCGCCTCCGGGCTGCCCTCGGCGGCAAACATCATCTCTTTCAGCGGCTGCGCGAGGTGCGGATCGAGCTCGGCGCAGACCTCGTCGAGGGCGGCGGCGAAAGCCGGGAAGCCGTCGTAGAGACCCTGCCCCATCCCGGCCCGCTGCGCGCCCTGGCCAGTGAACAGGAAGGCGATCTTGCCCTCGCCGACGGTGCTGCGCACGACGCTGCTGCTGGGAGCGCCGATCCGGATCACGTCGAGCGCCCGCAGCAGCTCCTCGCGGTCGGACGCAAGGCCCACGGCCCGATGCTCGAGCTGAGCGCGCCCGCGTGCCAGCGTGAAGGCAAGGTCGGCCTGGTCGATCTCCGGGTTCGCCTGCAGGTGCGTGTGCAGCCGCTGGGCCTGCGCCTTCAGCGCCCCTTCGCTCTTCGCCGAGACCAGGAACGGGAGGGGGCCGGTCCCGCCCTCGCGCTCACGCTCGGGCGCGCCGGAGGCGGCGAGCCCGGCCGGCGCTTCTTCGAGGATCGCGTGTGAGTTGGTGCCGCTGATCCCGAACGAGGAGACCGCCGCCCGCCGCGGACTCTCCCCGCGCAGCCATGGCTCCGCCTCGCTCAGCAGCTTCGCGTCTCCCTTCGACCAGTCGACGTGAGGGGTCGGCTCGTCGAGGTGCAGCGTGCGCGGGAGGAACCCCTCGCGCATCGCCAGGATCATCTTGATGATCCCGGCGGCCCCCGCCGCGCAGACGGTGTGGCCGATGTTGGACTTGACCGAGCCTAGCTTCACCGGGCCGCCGCGACGGTCCTGTCCGTAGGTGGCAAGCAGCGCCTGGCCCTCGATCGGGTCGCCAAGCGCCGTCCCCGTCCCGTGCGCCTCGACCACTTCCACATCCGCCACGGTCAGGCCAGCATTGGCGAGCGCGTCGCGGATCACCCGTTCCTGCGCCGGACCGTTGGGGGCGCTGAGCCCGTTGCTGGCGCCGTCCTGGTTGACCGCTGTGCCGCGGACCAGGCCCAGGACCCGGTGCCCTCTCGCTTCCGCATCGGAGAGCCGCTCCAGGGCCAGCAGCGCCGCACCCTCGGCCCAACCCACGCCGTCGGCGCTGGCCGCAAAGGACTTGCAGCGCCCGTCCTCGGCGAGACCGCGCTGGCGGGAGAAGGAGATGAACAGCTCCGGCGTCGCATAGATCGTCGCCCCACCGGCGAGCGCGAGGCTGCATTCGCCCTGGCGCAGGGCCTGGCAGGCGAGATGAAGGGCGACCAGTGAGGATGAGCAGGCGGTGTCGATCGAGATCGTCGGCCCCTCGAGCCCGAAGGCATAGGCGACCCGGCCCGAGGCGACGCTGGTCGTCGTCCCGGTCAGGAGGTGGCCCTCAAGCTCCTCCGGGGTGTCGAAGTAGAGGCCGTAGTTGGTCGCCGCGATTCCGGCAAAGACGCCGGTGTCGCTGCCGCGCAGGCCATCGGGGTCGATGCCGGCGCTCTCGAACGCCTCCCAGGCGGTTTCCAGCAGGACCCGCTGCTGAGGGTCCATCGCCAGCGCCTCGCGCGGGCCGATCGAGAAGAAGGGGGCGTCGAACATGTAGGGCTCGCGCATGAAGCCGCCCTCGTGGGCGTAGACCGTGCGCGGGTGCTCAGGGTCTGGGTGAAAGAGCGTCTCCAGCGGCCATCCGCGATCGGTCGGGAACTCACATACGGCGTCGCCCTCAGCGGCAACCAGGTCCCAGAGCTCCTGCGGGTTCCGCACCCCGCCCGGAAAGCGACAGCTCATGCCGACGATTGCGATCGGCTCGCTCTGCCGCAAGCGCAGCCGCTCGTTTTCTCGCTGCAGCCTCTCAGACGTCTTCAGCGATTCCCGCAGAGCCTCCGCAACGCGCTCTGGATCGGTCGTTTTGTCCTTCGTTGCCATTCGGCTCTCCCGCTCGATTCGAGGTCGCGGAGCATTGAAGTGACTGCCCCGGGGAGAGGCAAATTCCGGTCACGAGGAGGCCATCGTCGGCCAGCCAGCGGCCCCGCAGGGTGGGATGGCCGGTGCTCAGGCGGGCGTGAAAGGTCCTAGCGGCGAGGTCGAACTCGACGCTGGCGTCCTCGAATCTGAGCTTGTCGCCCGTCAGCGGGAACCAGAGCTTGAAGACCGCCTCCTTGGCGCTGAACAGGAGTCGGTCCCAGCAGACGGCCACCGCCCCCTCCTGGCACCGCCGCAGTCGCAACCGCTCTTCGGGCGCGGCGATCGCAGCGAGGACGCCGGACGGCAGCGGACGGTTCGGCTCGGCGTCGATCGCGAGCGCGCCAAGGTCCGCCGCCCGCGCAACCGCGGCCGCCCGGTAGCCCTCACAGTGGGTGATGCTGCCAACGATGCCCGCCGGCCAGCGCGGCTCGCCGGCGGGGCCCGGGGGAATCGACCCCGGCGACAGGCCGAGCCGGGAAAGCGCGGTGTGGGCGCAGGCGCGAGCGGTGGTGAACTCGCGGCGCCGCGGGGCCACCGCCCGTCGGATCGCCGCCAGCTCCGTCGCCGCCAGCTCCACCTGAATCTCGCTCCTGGTGCTGACCGCAGCGACGATGTGCGGCGGCAGGACTCGCTCAACCATCCCGACTCGACCTCCCGATGTCGGGAGAAATGCGGTGGGCCACCGCGCCGGTCTCCATCCTCAGACCAGTGGCCGGAACGCTCCCGAGCCCTCGAAGTAGCCCGGCACCGGCCCCTCCAGGACACCGCCGGCGGCCTCGACCCCGACCTCGAGGAAGCCGGCGGTCGCGGCGATCGTCTCCGCCGGGCTCTCCCAGAGGACGTTGTGCCCGTTCGGCACCTTGGCCACTGTCAGCCCCGCCCCCAGCTCTTCGCGGTAGCGCTGTTCGACCCCGAAGCTGACCAGTGAGACCTCGGTGCGGATGATCAGGGTCGGCACCAGTGCGATCGGCGGTGCCGGCAGCGCCATCTCGCTCCAGGCAGTGACCGCGGCGCAGGGGCAGAAGCGGAACCGATAGCGCCCATCGGGGCCTTGGCGGACGTCATCGCGGACATAGCTCTCGACCACCTCGCGCGGGGTCGCCGCCGCGTCGTCGCGGCCGAGCAGCGCATTGACCGCGCCCTCGGGGGTCTCGAAGCTCCAGTCAAGCCGATCCATTTCAGCCCCCTGCAGCGCCCGGTCAGGGGGGATCTGGAGACCGGGCTCGAGCAGGACCAGACACGCGGTCCGCTCGCCGGCAGCGGCGGCGAGCGCCGCCGCAACCCGGCCGCCAAAGCTGTGGCCGACCAGGGTGGCGCGGCGGATCCCGCGGGCGTCGAAGGTCTCGAGCAGGTCCTGCAGGTGGCGCTCGACGTTCCAGGGCGGCTCGCGCCCCGAATCACCGTGACCCCGGAGGTCGACAGCGGTGACCGCGTGCCCATGCTCCGCGAGGTGTTCTCCGAGTTCCGCGAAGACCCCGCCGTGCTGCCCGACACCGTGGATGCAGACGACGCCCTCCTGCCTTTCCTCACCCCATCTGCGCGTGTTGAGGATCATCTCTCCGGTATCTCCCTGGCCGACGGTACGGTGACCCCGGCCCACGTTCAAATCCACGCCTGACGGCGCCGGCGTTTTGACTTCGCGCGCGCGCCTACGGTGAAGTCCCCAGCGCAAACAACCGCCGGGGGGCAGGCGCGATGAACCTGTGGGATCGGCTGCTGCTGCCGAAAGCGCTGTCGCAAGAGACGTGGCAGTGGGATGGATCCGCCTTCCGGCGACGGACCTGGGGCGAGGGCATCGCAGAAACGAGGCACGCGGCCGCCGGCCTATACAAACGCGGGGTGCGACAGGGAGACGTCGTCGCCGCGGTGCTGACCAATGGCCCCGATGCCCTGCCGGCCGCCGGCGGTGCCTGGATGCTCGGCGCCAGGGTCGCCTCGCTGCCGATCATCGCGCGGGGAATGGACGTCGCCCAGTACACAGCGCAGCTGCGCCGGCTCTGCTCCCTGCTCGACGCCAAGTGTCTGGTTGCCGAAGATCGGTTCCTCGCCTTCATGCCCCCCGACACCGAGATCGGCGTCGACATCGTCGGCTGCCGCAGCCTGCTCGAAACTCCGGGAACGAGGGACCTCTCGCCACCGCCGGAAGACGAGACGCTATTCATTCAGTTCTCCTCGGGGACGACCAGCGAACCGCGCGGGGTCGAGCTCACCGGCAGGGCCATCGACGCCCACCTCAGCGCCCTCTCGGAGAAGATGGGGATCGATCCGGAGCGTGACTTGGGCTGCTCGTGGCTGCCGATGTCGCACGACATGGGCTTCTTCGGCTGCCTGATGATGGGCTGGTACAACGGGATCCCCGGCGTCGTCGGATCGCCCGAGCGGTTCCTCGGAGCGCCCCGCTCCTGGTTTGATGACTGCTCCGACTTCGGCGCCACGATCACCGCCGCGCCGCCCTTCGCCCTCGACGTCGCCACCCGATTGGAGCGGGTGCGCTCGAGCGGCAAGCCGCTGAAGCTACGTCTCTGCTTGGTCGGGGCCGAGGAGATCCTCTGGCCGACGCTGACCGATGCGGCCCGCACGTTCGCGCCGCGCGGCCTGACCATGGAGGCGCTGACCCCCGCCTACGGCCTCGCCGAGGCGACCCTGGCGGTCACGATCGACGACCTTGACACCGCACCCGAGTACCTCGACGTCGACGTCACCGCCCTCGCCGCGGGCCGGGTCGAGCCGGTCGAGCCGGACCATCCGAGCGCCCGCCGCCTGGTCTCGACTGGCGACGAGCTGCGCGACGTCGCAGTCAGGATCGAGCCCGAGAACAGCGAAATCGTGGTCCGCAGCACCGCGCTCGGAACGCGCTACTTCAGCAACCCGGAGCTGACCGCCGCCCGCTTCCGCGGGGGCGAGCTTTACACCGGCGACATCGGCTTCCTCCATGAGGGAAAGCTGTTCATCAGCGGCCGCAACGACGATCTTCTCACCACCCATGGGCGGAATGTCTACGTCCAGGACGTCGAGCGCACCCTCGCGGAGGAGGAAACGATCCAGGAGGGCAACTGCGCGATAGTCGACGTCCACGTCGGCGGCGTCCGCCAGGTGACCCTGGTCGCCGAGGTCCTCAACACAGAGCTCGACGCCGAGGCGCTGGCCGCGCGCCTCTACCGCCGCACGGTCGAAGCCTGCGGTCTCTCGATCAAGGACTTCGTCTTCCTCAGCCGTGGGCAGTTTCCGAAGACGCCCAGCGGCAAGGCCCAGCGCTACCGCTGCCGCGAGATAGCTGGCGACCCCGGAATCGGCATCCGAGTGAGACTGAGCGGTCGGAACACAACACCGGCCACCTCCCACCAACAGACTGGGTCGCCTCAGTGCTGAAGGTGAGGGGGGTCCATAAGAGCTATGGGCCGGTCAAAGCACTAAACGGTGTCGACCTCGACGTGGACCGGGGCGAGATTGTCGCCCTCTTGGGCCAGAACGGAGCAGGAAAGTCAACGCTGGTCTCCGCCATAGCGGGTCTGCGCAAACCGGACCGGGGCAATGTCTGGCTGAAAGGGATCGACGCGGCCACACATCCCGATCTGGCCCGACGACAACTCGGCTTGGCCCCGCAGGAGACGGGGATCTACCCGACCGTCTCGGTTTTCGACAATCTGCGTTTCTTCGGTGAACTCGCAGGATTGCGCAGGCACGAGCTCAAGCGACGGATCGATGAGGTGGCCGAGGCGTTCTCGCTCAGCGACCTACTCGATCGCCGCGCCCGACACCTCTCCGGTGGCGAGGTGAGACGCCTGCACACGGCGATGATCGTCCTCCACCGCCCGCCCCTGCTCCTGCTCGACGAGGTGACGGCCGGAGTCGACGTCCAGACCCGCAACCAGCTCCTTGACTTGGTCAGGTCGCTGGCCGACCAAGGCTCGGCAGTGGTCTATTCGACCCACTACCTGCACGAGATCGAAACGCTCGAGGCTCACCGGGTGGTGATCCTGCATGAAGGCCGGGTACTCACCACCGGCTCAATCCCCCATCTGATCAGCAACTTCGGCGGCTCCTTCGTCGAACTTAGCTTCGACGAGCTCCCCGCTAGCCTCGACCTGCCGGCGGGAGCCGTCGTCGTCGCCGAAAATATCCTCCGGGTCCCGGCCGATGACTCGCCTGCGATCACCGCGGCCGATCTCGTCGGCGGGCTCGGTCGGTCCGGGGCAGAGCTGCGGGAGATCAAGTTGCTGCAGCCGAGCCTCGAGAGCGTCTTCCTATCGGTCACCGCTGGCGCCGCGAACGGAGGGCCGCCGTGAGCCTGGGACGAATCGCCGCAATCGCCAGGCAGGACCTGCGCATCCTCCGCACCGATCCGATGGCGGTGGTCCCGCTCATCGTGCTACCGCTTGTCGTGGCGCCGTTCCTGCAGCCTGCTTTCAAAGCTGCCTTCCACTTCGCGGGCTTGCCCAGGGCTACCGGCGCCGAGCAGGTGGTCCCCGGAATGGCGGTCACATTCGGCTTCTTCCTCGTCATGAACACCTGCAGCGGGTTCTTTCGAGAACACACATGGAGAACCTGGGATCGGCTCCGGGCGAGCCCGGCGGGGACAGCCGAGATCCTGCTCGGGAAGATGGTGACGCCGCTGGTAGAGATAACGCTTCAGTTCGTACTCCTCTTCGGCTTCGCCGGCCTGTTGATGGGCCTGCACGTGCGGGGGTCGTGGCTGGGGCTGGGTGCCGTCGGCTGCTCGTTCGCCGTCTTCCTGGTGACGACAGGGATCGCCGTCACCGGCGTTTGCCGAACCTACATGCAGGCTAACGCCGCGGTCGCAGTGGGCGCCCTCGTGATGGGCGGGTGCGCCGGCGCCCTCGTTCCCTACGCCCTCCTACCGCCATGGGCGCAGAGCGTCGCGCCGTTGGTGCCGAGCTACTGGGCGATGCAGGGTTACAAGCACGCGATCTTCGGCGGTCAAACCGTCCTGATGTCCGTCCTGGTGCTCCTTGGATTTTCTCTCCTCTCTGCAATCGTCGCCGTCTCCCGCTTCCGCGTCGACGACCCTAAGATCGGACCCACCTGAGCGTGCTCGCATCCCCGCCGCAGTTTTCGGAATTCCGGCGCGCGGCTGTTATCAAGGAGCCGTGAACTCGGACCCCGAGGCAGGCGCCGTGGCTGCGGTCCGCGAGGTGATCGTGGAGATGTCGCCGCTCGGGGTCACGGAGGTGACGCCCGAGACCACGCTGGTCGCCGAGCTCGGCTTCGACTCCCTCGGCCTCGTCGAGCTGCTGGTTGTGATCGAGGCCAGACTCGGCCTACCGCCGCTAGAGGAGCAGGCGCTGATTGGAATCGAACGGGTCGCCGACCTCGAACGCATTGCCAAGGAAGCTCAGGCCGCCCGGGCGCTACTCGGGTGAGCGCTTCGCAGTCGTTGTCGGGCTCCACCGTGCTGGTCACTGGCGCCACCGGCCTGGTTGGGAGCGAGGTGGTCGGGCATTTGCGCGAGGGAGACGCCGAGGTTGTCGGCGTCAGCCGCCGCGGCGCCCCGCATGACCCAGACGTCATCGCCTGGGATATGAGCGGCGAGCCAGCACCGGTTCCGCTGCATCGCCGCTGGGACGTGATCGTCAACGCCGCCGCCAACACCCGCTGGACGATGAGCGAGGAGGAAGCGACGGCGGCAAACGTCGCGAGCGTCCTCGCGCTGGAACCGCTGGTGGGAGCCGAGACCCGCGTCGTCCATGTCTCGACCGCGTACGCGGTCGGGCTGCGCGGCGATGTCGAATCGGCGGATCCGGCCGACTATCGCAACACTTACGAGTGGTCGAAGGCGCACGCCGAGCGGGTCGCGCGCGACGCCTTCCCCCGCCTGACCGTGGTGCGACCGCCGTTGATCGTCGGCCGCCGCAGCGACGGACGCGCCGCCCGCTTCGCGGGCATGTACACGCTAATCCGGGGGCTGACGATCGGCACTGTGCCGGCGGTGGTCGCCGACCCCGAGGCCCGCTTTGACGCGATCCCGGTCGATGACCTCTGCCGCCTGCTGGTAGAGCTCGCGACGGGCGGCGCCAGAGCGGACGAGGCGGTGCTGACCATCGCCGCCGGCGAGACAGCGCCGCGCGTCGAGGAGGCGATCGCGGGCATCGTCGGCTCACTCAACGAGTGGAGGCAGGCGCGTGGCCACGAGCCGCTCGCATGCCCGCCCCTGATCGAGCCGGAGCGCTGGCGGCGTTTCCACCGCCCGTTCGCCCAGCAGCACCTCAGCCCCCGTCAACTGCTGATCATGGAGCTGCTGGAGAGCTTCGAGCCCTACTTGGCGCTGGCTGAGCCGCTGCGGCCCGACCTCGAGGTCGGCGAGGTTCTCCCCTGCCTACGGACGTCAACCATCTACTGGGCCGGGGCAAACCCCCGTGTTGCGGCGCTGGCGCCGCGGGCATGGCGTTCCCCGAATCCCGAGACCACCGTCGAGGAGAGGTGACCGAACCATGCCAAGAGTGAACATCGACCAGGACATCCGCGCGCCGATCGAGCGCGTCTGGGATTCGGTGCTGGACGTCGAAAGCTACGAGGAGTCAATGGAAAACGTGCGCTGGGCCCGGCTGGTCGGACCCGACGACGAGCACACCCGCCGCGTCGAATGGTCCGTGCTGCTGAAGGGTTCAATCCTCGAGTGGGAAGAGGAAGAGCAGCTCGACCACGACGCCCACAAAGTCGTTTTCAAGCAGCTGCGCGGCGACCTCGAGTTCTTCGACGGCTACTGGACACTCGAAGAACTCAGCCCGAACGAGACCCGCGCTCACTTCGAGCTCAATTTCGAGATCGGGATCCCGATGCTGGCCGAGATGCTGAATCCGGTGGCGCAGAGGTCGCTGGAAGAGAACTGCGCGGAGATGCTGCGCGGACTCGAGCGCTCGGTCGCCAGTGACTGAGACACCGCGAGTCGACCCGACGGGTCTCGAAAAGGACGAAGCACGGCTGACGCTGCAACAGATCGAGCGCCACGTCTCCCCCGGAGCAGCGCTGAGCGCCAAGGTCCTCGGCGGCGGCAGCGTCGAGGTGGCGGCGAGCGGCGCCGTTGTCACCCTCTCCGACGGCCGCGAGCTGCTCGACTTCGGCTCCTACGCGGTGACTCTGCTCGGTCACCGTCACCCGACCGTCCTCGCAGCGGTCGCGGACGGCTTGGCAAAGATGCCGACCACCACCCGGGTCCTCGCCAACCCGGTGACGGCCGCCTTCGCCGCCGAACTGAGCGAGCGCTGTGGGAGCCCCCTGCAGCGCGTCTGGCTCGGCAGCGACGGTGCCGACGCGGTCGAGGCGGCGCTGAAGCTGGCTCGCCGCAGCAGCGGCCGGATGAGAGTCTTGGTCGTCGAGGGCGCCTTCCACGGCAAGACGCTCGGAGCTCTCGCCCTGACCCGCAACCCCGCCTTCCGCGAGGGCCTCGAGTCGCTGCTGGGGCCGGTCGCCGAGCTTCCGCGCAACGACCCCGAGGCGGTGCGACGCGAGGCTGCTGCTGGCGACGTCGCCGCCCTCGTCGTCGAGCCGATCCAGGGCGAGGCGGGAGTCCGCGTTCTCGACCCGGCGATCCTCACCCGCTGGGGTACCGACGCCCGCGCGGCGGGAGCCTTCCTAATCAGCGACGAGATTCAGGTCGGCCTGCGGCGCAGCGGACCCTTCTCTCCGTCGCTCGCCGCCGGCCTCGAGCCCGACGCGGTCCTCTTTGGCAAGGCCCTGGGAGGCGGCCTGATGCCGATCTCGGCCTTGGTCGCGACCGAGGCACTGGCGGCGCCGCTGATTGCCGATCCGACCTGGCACAGCGCAACCTTCAGCGGTCATCCGCTCGCCTGCGCCGCCGGCCGGGCGGCCTTGGTGGCGATCGAGGCGGAGGCAGAGAACAGCGGTGCGGTTGCGGAGACCGTCTCCGCCGGCCTGCATGAGCTGGCCGCCGCTCATCCTGCGGTGATCGCCGAGGTTCGCGGCGCCGGTCTGATCTGGGGCATCGAGTTCGCCAGCCCCGGGGCCGCCGGGGCGGCACTGATCGACCTGGCGCAAAAAGGGCTGCTGGTCTCGCCATGCCTCAGTTCAACCAGCACGGTACGACTGCTGCCGCCGATGGTGACCTCGCCCGACCAAGCGGCGGATGCGCTCGCGATCCTGTCCGCGACGTTGCCCGAGCTAGAGCCCTACGTTCAGGCCTAACTACAGCGCCGTCGGCATGCTCTGCGAAAGACTCGGAATTTGCGGTTCGATCCGAACCCGAGATTCGCCGCATGACGTGATCTAGGGCTCACCCGGAGAACTTCGGCCTTGAGTCAGTCCGACTCTCGCAGCGATGCGATTGTCGTCGCAACGATGAGCCAGTCCCACTGACTTGCCTCGTCCGTCACAGCAGCCCGAAGCGGCTCTAGATCACTGAGCGGAAAGTACTCTGGGGGCGTTCGGAGTAGGACGTCATCGAGGTCTGGAAGCTCTTGGCCAACTCCGCTCCGCAGCACGCGTTCCGCCGCAGGTCGATAGGCGAGATCATGCCGCCGGTGCGCCCAAGCGTCTGCACCAAACTCCTTGCGAAGCGGGGCCTCGACCGCGTTCCGGCCCAGTTTCCGTCCGAGAGCTATGTCGGAGAACAGTTCGGGGCGCTCATCGGCAGCGAACAGCACAGCGACCTCACGAAGCAGCTCGGCGCTTCCGTCCGCTGTGTGCACGAAGTTGAGCATCATGCTCGGCGAGTCGAGTCGGGCGCGGAGCTGGTGAGATCGGCGATGTGACGGGATGGTCGGGCCCTTGAGCGCCTGTAGGCGACTCGAACCGCTGTGGTTCATGGCCGCATCGGCGTCTTCGAGAATCAAGACGACGCTCGGCCCCGCCTGCATCAGCGCTTCAACCAGGACCATCCGGGTCAGGCTGGCATGCCACCACTCGTGCAGCCACAGGGCGCGGCACAGATGGCGCGTGAACGTGACCTCCCGCCACGCCAAAGTGGTGAAGTGATTCTCGGCGAGGAAGTCCAGAATTGCCTCGAGCCGGCCGCCAACAAACGCCTCTGGCTTGACCAGCAGTAGGGCAAGCGACGCTGGCTCCTCGTGCTCGGGCCAGTCAGCGATGGCCTCTAGGAAATACGTGTCCCGTTCATACCTCTCGAGACTGTCTCGCTCGTCGAGAACGCTTTGAAGGGCAGAGGCGATCATCGCTGACCACGCAAAGCTGCCGACCCAGTTGGATCGAGTGAACGGCAGGCTCGATCTCTGAGCGTCTCGAGGTGGTCTTGCCCCAACGTGGACTCGGCATGCACTCGGACGGCGCCTCCCGACAACGAAGCACGCAGGGTGAGATAAGAGTTGTCAGTCGTGTAGCTCAATCCGTCGAGTTCACTCGACGGCTCGCCCAGCACGGTACGGGCCCGGTGTAGCGCCGCTGGGGGATCGGCGGTCTTCACCGTCTCCTGCTCGGCGACGAAATACTTCTCACGGAACGGCCGCACCAGATCGGCGATGCTCACCTGAGCGCGAGCGCACGCCAAAAGCACCTTCGCCGCGCAAAGGAGTCCCGAGTCGATTCCACCCAGCGCGCGAAAGTAGTGGTGACCGGAAGCCTCTGCGGCATAACAGGCGGAGTTGCGGCGAATCGCAGACTTCATAAAGGGATTCCCCACAGCCGTGACGACCACCTGGGCGCCGAGGTCTCGTGCCGGCACTGTCAGCGAGGGACCGAAGGTGACATCGTGGACAATGACCCGCTGAGACGCGCGGCGGAGCTCATCGATCGCGAGCAATGCACCCAGATGCGCTGAGACGATCGACTGGCCTTCGTTGTCGGTGACTATGCAGCGATCGCCGTCCCCGTCCCAAGCAATTCCGATGTCTACATCGCTCCGGAGGACTGCCGCAGACATCTCGGTGCGACTCTCGGGCGTTGCTGGATCCGCGATGTAAGCCTCCTTGCTGTCATCGCCGAGGCCCCAGCAGCGCCGGACGACAGCGACTCCCAGCTCAGCGAAAAGCGCGTCCGCATATCGGCTCATCGCTCCGCAGGCGGCGTCGGCAAGGACGCTGGTTCCACGAAGGTCAACGGGCGCATGGAGTGACGTCAGAAACGACACGTACTCGTCGACCACCGAGCATCTCGCCACGGTGCCGCGACCTACGTCGACTCCTTCTGGGGGATGAGCGAGGGCGGAAAGGGCAACTCCGTGAAGCACCTGTCCTTCGGGAAGCAGGAACTTCAGGCCGAGGAACTCCGGCGGCCAGTGCGAGGCGGTCACCGAGATCGCCCCGGGCCAGTCATTCTGCATGGCGAACCAGTGCGCTACCTCCGTGGGCGCGAGACCGATATCGCAGACGTTCGCGCCGCCGAAGACGAGACCATCGATGACGGCGGCGGAGAGGGCGGCCGAACCCGCCCGTGCATCGCGGCCGACAACGACGGCTCCGCTGTCCGAGCGCAGACGGAGGGCGAACGCGGTACCAAGAGCTCGCGCAGTGGCCTCGTCGAGCCTGTTGTCATCGGCCCGTACGTCGCACAGCGTGAAGATGCTCGGGTCGATGACCGAGTTCAACGGACCTCCAGCGATACCGCGCCGACATTCTCGAAGACTGCATCGGCGCCCGATCCGGCATCGATTGGAAGCGCCCGCGTCCAGGCGCCCGAGATCACGATTCCTGGTCCAACCTGCTCACCGAGAGCGGCCAGCGTTCGGACCAGCCAAGCGATCGGCCGGACAGGATGGCCGAGCACGGCGGAGCCCGACCCCGTCGCAGAGACATCGGCGACCCGAAGCGTCATCTCGCACGATTCGAGGCGCTCCGGGGGCTCGCACGGATCGCCCAAAGCCACAGCCCCACATGAAGCATTGTCAGCGATCGTGTCGACGATCCCTATGTCCCACTCGGCGATGCGACTGTCGATGACCTCGAGCGCCGGCGCGATGGCCGAGCAGCGACTCATCACTTCGGAAGCCGAGATGTCGGCCGGAAGCGCCTCGTCGAAGAAGAATGCGATCTCTGCCTCAATCATCGGGTTGATCAGCTGTTGCCGTGAAAGCACCGCGGGGGACTGCATGAGCATTCGATCCGTAATGAAGCCGAAGTCCGGCTGCCGGATACCGAGTTGCCTCTGCATGGCAACGCTCGTCAGCCCGATCTTTTGTCCCACTACCGCCTCGCCGTCCTGGATCCTCGCTTCGCGAATGGCCTTTTGGATTTCGTAGGCGTCCGCGATGGTTAGCGTGGGAAAGCGCGTTCTCAGAGGCTGGATCGGCTGAGCAGACCGCGCTGCTTCGAGCAGTTCGGCTGCTAGGTGATCGGTCCCTCTAGTGTGGGCAGGGGTCGGCTCAGGCGAGCAGGGCATCTTCGTCAACTCGCGTGGTCCGGCAGTAACATCGAGTTACCTGAGCGATGCCCCAGTTCCAATCGATCCTGATGCCTGTGGCAGAGGCCGAAACGCTGGTCAAACCGTTTCGGCAGGTCGGCGACTGGTCCAGTGCCCACGGCATTCCGGCGCACATGACCATCGCGGGCCCTTGGACGCTGTCTGTGCCTCTCCCCCTGCCGACACTCAGTCGGCTGAGCATCGCGATCCGTGGGACCCAGTACAACTTGGCCTCGGTTGGCACCCTCGGGGACGCGATCTGCTTGTTCCCCGACGAGGACAGTGCGCTGATGCAATGGCGAGCCAGTATCCTCGACGCCGTGAGCGTCGTAGATGAACTCGACGAGCACTGGCGTATCCACCTGACTGTGTGTCGCGGTTCGAACGGAAGGAGCGCCGACACAATCAAGGAGGCGATGGGAACGGCTTTGCCTCTTCACTGCGAAGCGCGGGGATTGCTGCTGGCCCAGATGCTTGGTGATTCCGAGGTGACGGTACGACCGCTTTGAGCGCTCGGCCCAGATGTAGAGGCATACCCAAGACATCTAGACGGTCGCCGTCTGGAGGGCGGCCTTGATTGAGGAGGCGATGCCGGCGGCATCCAAGCCGAGTTCGGCAAGGATCGTCTCTGGCTTGCCCTGTGGAATCCATGCCCGAGGGGTTCCAAGTCCCACAACGCGGGGACGGCCATGTTGCCAGCAGGAACGAAGCGCATGGACGACCTCCGATTCAAGGCCCCCTGGAACCATCCCGTCCTCGACGGTGACGACGAGAGAGGCACTGGCCGCAGCCTCGATCATCTCGACATCCAGCGGCGCAACCAATCGAGCGTCCCACACGGCGACGCCGATTCCTTCCTCCGCCAGATCGCGCCCTGCCTGAAGGGCTGGCCCCAAAAGCCTGCCCGTAGCGATGATGGCGACGTCGTTCCCCGTCGCATATGCCTGCCGTGCATGGAGTCCGACTCCGACTTCAGCGTCCGACCCCTGCGGGGCCACCGCTTTCGGGAACCGAATCATCGAAGGTCCAGTCAGCGTCTGCGCCGTTCGCATCATCGCACGTAGCTCGAGCGCCGACGATGGCGCGAAGACCGTCATGCCCGGCACTCTGGTCGCCAGAGACACATCGAGCACACCCTGGTGACTCGGGCCATCCGAGCCCGTGATACCAGCCCGGTCGACGCAAAAGACGACCGGTAGTTCGAGCAGTCCGACATCGAGATTGATCTGATCGAAGGCGCGCATCAGGAAAGTCGAGAAGATCGCGACGAACGGTCGCAGGCCCCTCATGGCCATCCCCGCCGCGAGCCCCACGGCGTGCTGCTCGGCGATCCCGGCGTCCACGAACCGCCGGGGGAACTCACGCGCGAACGGCAAAAGGCCGGTGGAGCCCGGCATGGCTGCGACGATGGCATGAACTCTGGGGTCGTCGCGTGCAATTGCCATCAGCTCGGATCCGAAGACGTCCGTGAAGGCCATCTTCGCCTGTGCCGGCGCGTCCTTACCGTTGGTCGGCTTCACGTCATGGAACCTCTTCTCATCATCGGCCCGTGCCGGTTCGTATCCATGCCCCTTCTCGGTGAGAGCGTGGACCACTACAGGCCCATCCACCTCCATGGCTTCCCGCAAGCTGGATTCGAGCGCCGCGACATCATGGCCGTCGACGACGTCGAGATAGCGAATCCCCAGAGTTTCGAAGAAAGTCGCGACATCGACTTGGTCCTTGTCTCCGAGGACTCGTGCGGCCGGCGCAAGCGAACCGGAGGCTGCGGTTCGGCAGGCGTCACGACTGCCGCCGGTGGTGGCAGCCACATAGGTAGGGTCGCCGGCCAACTCGTTGATCTGCAGGCTCAGACGACTCGTGGTCGGCGCGTAAGAGCGGCCGTTATCGTTGAGCAAGATAACGACTCGCGTGCCCCTGTAGCCGATATTGACCAGAGCCTCGAGGGCCATGCCGCCGGTCAGGGCGCCGTCCCCGCAACACACCACAACATGGTGGTCGTCGCCGGTGCAGTCGCGCGCATGTGCGGCGCCGGCGCCATAGCTCAGGCCGATCGAAACGTGAGTGTTACACGTCCAGTCGTGCTCTGACTCTCGCGGCTCCGTGAATCCAGACAGGCCCCCGGGCTGACGTAGCGTGGCGATCTGGCCTCGCCGTCCGGTGAAGAGCTTCTGGCAATAGGTCTCATGGCCTGCCCAGATGAGGACGTCGTCGGGTGAGTCAAACACGCGATACGCGGCGAGATTGAGCTCCACCGCTCCGAGATTCACCCCGAGATGGCCGCCGGTGATGCCGGTCAGCGCAATCAGATACTGCCGGAGCTCGTCAGCGAGCTCACGCGTCTCGGGCAACGACAGAGCCTTGAGGGCAGCCAGGTCTCGCGTGCGGCGGAGCACCGGACCCTCATGCGCGAGGAGCTCAGGCGGGGACTCGTACGGCTTCACGGCCCCCCACCTCCCATATTCCCGACCAGAAGTCGGACAGCCCGGGAAGACGTAGCTCGATCATCCGGGGCGCGGTGTCCCGCAAACCTGTGACCAGTTGGTGCTTGAACCTGCGGAGTTCCCCATCAACCTTCTCCGGCGAGCTGAGGTCAGAGAGATCGATCGTCGTGCAGTCAACTCCCATGTTCTTCGCGACGCCCGTATAGGAAAAGGCACCGCCGTTGCGTAGGTGGGGATATCCCTGGTAGTCGAAGAGTGTCGGGTCCTGTGCGGTGCCCTGCTTCAGCAGCGAAACCGCCTCTCCGTTGTTGGCCACGACGCAAACCGGCCCCACCCCGCACTCTCCGGCCGCGACCAATGCCTGGCAGCTATTCGTAAACCCCTGGTCTCCCGTGAAACACAGCACGCTGGCCTCGGGGTCGCCGAAGGCCAGCCCCGCGGCGAGCGGCAGCGACGACCCTATGAAGCCGCCGTGAGCACCGAGAACGCGCGTACGGGTTGGCAGGGAGTCGTACTCGTCGGACATCAGCCCGCCGAACATCGAGCTGTCATCTACGAGCACTGGAGTTCGATGCAGATCGAGCGCCTCGCCGATGGCTTGGCCGATTCTCCTCCGCACCGTGCGAGCTATGTCCTCACCGTCGACCATCCCCAGGTCGATCGCTACGGCACGCTCCGACGAGCTCTCATCTCCATAGACGGGCGCACCGCCAGGGACGTGGGGTGACCCGAGCTGGCCCAGGATCTCGCTGAGCACAAGGTCCACATCACCCTCGACCGCGAGGTCGTCAGCGGTGAGGTACTTGTTCTTTTCGACCTTAGACAGGTCCGCAGTGAGAGCCAACTTTCGACACGGCGGGAGCGGGCCGACGACGCGCGGGTACATGTTGCGATCCTCGACGGTGATAAGAAGGTCTGCGCCTTCCATCGCAGCAACGTGCTCAGGCCGCCCGGCGTCATACCAACCGAGGAATCGAGGCACGTCGTGCGACGACAGGCGCTCGTGCATCATTGGGCCACGCGTGTACCTCAGCTGGAGCACAGGAGCGTCGGCTATATCCGCGAGACTCGCCAAGAGGGGGCGAATGGCCGGATAGCGAAGGGCGTAGTCGTCGATCATGACCACCGGACTGGCCGCCCCCCTGATCAGCGTCGCTGCAGCCGCGACGGCATCGGGGTCCGGTTCCCGTCGAGGCGGTGACGGCGCGATGTCGAGCGTCTCGGCGACGGCCTCCAGCTCCAGCCACGGAGCCTCGGCGACGTCCTGGGGTATTCCGAACAGGCGGGGCCCGTGGGGGTGCGTCGAAGCGTCGGCAAAAGCGGACTGAAGGGACTGCACAAAGGTGATCGCTTGGCTCCGGCGCTCGGCTGGATCGTCGCTCACCGGAGGGGCTTGCCACCAGCCCTTGGTGAAATGCGAGATGGCTCCCAGCAGGCCATCCTCACCGTGGGGAGGAAGAAACGGAGCGGAGCCCGTCGACGGCAATCCCACCATGCATACCGTCGCCAACTCGCTTCTGCGGGCGTCCGCAATAGCTCCACAGGCGTTGGTGAGACCACGAGCTCCGTGGATCACCGCCAGGGCACGCCACGGCCTAAGCAGCGATGCGCCGGCGGCAAAGAATGCGGCCTCCTTGTCGCCACGACTATTCACCAGGTTGAGGTTTCCGACCCGCGACAGCCGATCGCAAAGCACGAGCTCGGAGGTGCCCCCGTACGCGAACGCCACATCGATGCCATGGCAGCGTGACACCAACGCTACAACATCTGCGCCGGTCAGCTGGATATCTCCGACTTCCTTCAGGTATCCGTCTATTGCGAGTTCGCACTCGCCGGCGTCAAGCGAGTCGCCCGCAAGCGCATGAGCGAGGTCAGAACTGCCGAGCAACTTGACAGAGGCCACTGCCAATCCGTCTGGCCGGCCACGCCATTCGAGCGCTTTCCGGACTCGATCAGAAGCATCGTTCAGGGCCATTGCCTCTTGGAGAGCATGATCGGGAATGCCGCTAATTGCCACTGCTCAACACCTCCTCATCAAGTGGATTCTCCGGCCAAGGCCAGTGCCACATCAACCACGACGTCCTCCTGCCCGGCGACTACTCGCCGCCGTCCGAGCTCTACGAGAATGTCCCGTGGATCGACCGAGTAACAAGTTGCGGCACGTCTGACGTGCGGAACAAATCCCGAGAAGACAGCGGACAAACCGCTGAGGATGGTCAGGGAATCAGTGTGAGGCACCGATGGAACGAGGTGCTCCTCTGCGCACTCGGCAGCGTCGAGGACTCCGTAAGTATCGCCGTTCCACGGGATGCCGAGATGGTCCATCGCCGTGACGAGGACCTCGATCGGGGCGTTGCCGGCGCCCGCACCGAAGCCGCGAGCAGATCCGTCGAGGATGGTCGCGCCAGCGGACACTGCTGCGACCGCGTTGGCGACGGCGAGGTGGAGATTGTTGTGTGCATGAAAGCCAATCGGAACTTCGATCATGTTGCTCAGCGCAGCTATCCGATCCGCTACGGAGCCCGGAGTAAGCGTTCCGGCCGAATCCATGACGATGATCGCCTGCGCGCCTGCGTCGGCCAAGAGGCGAGCCTGCTCACAGAGGAACTCGGCCGGTGCGTAATGGGCCATCATCAGAACTCCGTGGGCTTCGCAGTCATGAGACCGCACGAAGTCGATGTGCGGAACCGCGACATCCGCCTCGGTGCAGTGGGCACCCAGCCGCACGACGTCGACGCCCAACGCCAGAGCCGGCGCGATGTCGCGCTTACGCGTCGCAAACCCAGCCAACGCCAAGGTGACCAGCCTCCCGCGGGTCACCGCCTCACGAGCTGCGGCGAGCATCTCGGGATCCGTCTCCCTAGCGCGCCCTACTTGCAGAGATGAGGCTCCGAGTCCGTTACCGTGGCCGCACTCGATCATGTCGATACCGGCAGCGTCGGCAGCTTGGGCATAGCGCCGTATCTGATCGCACGAGATGCTGTGACCGACGGCGTGGTTCCCGTCCCGAAGAGACGTGTCGAGTAGCTGGACGGGAGAGTTCGCTTTCATGCCGAAACTTCAGCCTTCGCCCTAGAACCAGAGAATACCCCCGCGTTGGCCCAAAACTCGGCGACCGCTACAGCAGCGCAGGTAATAATGTCTAGATTGCCTGCGTAAGTCGGCAGATAGTCCCCAGCTCCCGCAACCCGACTCGTAAGCAAAAGACGGTCGCCATCTATAACCGGGCCGACAGCAATCTCAAACCCAGGGATATAGGACTTCACGCGCCGGGTCCGCTCGGCGACCGCCTGAGCAATCGCGCCGAGATCGCAGGTCGAAACCTCAGCGAAAACCGTGTTTTGCATCACCTGCGGCGGTTCGGCGGGGTTGACGATGTGGATCGCCTTGACAGCGTCAACTCCGGAAAACTCGCTTATCGCTGCTTCAGTGGTGGCGACGTATTCATCTACGTACTCGCGACTCGCGGGACCTAGACTCCGCGAAGCGTTGGTCGTAACAACCTCCAGATACGAGATTGCACTGTGAGCTGCAATGTCGAAAATAAACGGCAGCGTCGCCTGCCCGCCACAGGTTACGAGGTTGACGTTCTGACTCGTCCTAGTATCACCGATGTTTAGGGCCGGCACGCACATCACACCCTGCTTCGAGGGCGTCAGGTCGATGGCTCTAAGTCCTGCGTTGCGCAACTCTGGCCAGCTAGCTTTGGCTGCATCCGCCGAAGTCGTGTCGAAGACCACATCGAACGCGTCTGGTTCCTCGAGTACAGCTGCCAATCCCGACGTGGAGGTCTTCAATCCCAATCTGTGTGCGAAGTCCAGGCCATGTGACCCGTTTCGGCGCCCCGCAACAAGACAGCAATCGACATTCGGGGTTCTCTGGAGCTTGGCCACTAGATCAGCGGCGATGTTGCCGCTCCCGAGCACAGCAGCCCTGAGGGGAGCTTTTACATCAGACACCTCTTGCCGCCTCAGTGTGGGCTCGATGCAGAATCATGTCGTCCGTCGCCAGTTCTACAAGCCGGCGACATCCCGGTCAAAAAGCGAAACCAACTGGTGGCAAGAGAGGATCGGTGACGGGTCGCACCTTCCAGGCGGGCGCCTCTTTTTGGGGACGCCCTGCCTCCTCTAGCCTTCACTCGAGTAGGCACATGTGGGGATTAGTCCAACTTGGTGGGTAAGGAGATCGCTGATGAGCGCACCCGATTTTGAGGCCAATCGTGAACCAGCTCTACTGCTCGATTCGGGATCTCTTTCCGATGTCCGCGCAGCAGTGGGCGATTGTCTTGTCGACAGCCTCACCACGAATCCAAGCCTGATCGCTCGCGGACTGGAGACTGGAGCCGATCACGACACCCCAGTGCTGCTGACGCATGCCAGGGCGCTGATAGAGCTCGCGCCAGGCCTCGTGTTCGTACAGCCGTTCTCCTCCGATCCTGACGAGGTCCTCCGGCAAGCACGGAAGCTCGCCGAACACGAGCCAAAGCGTGTCGTGGTCAAGCTCCTGGCCAGGAGATGCTTCCTGCCTGTCGCGAGGAGCTTGCACGACGAGGGCATTCAGACTGCGATGACGGCTGTCTTCTCACCGGCTCAAGCTCTGGTCGCGCACGAGGCGGGGTATGACTGGGTCATCCCCTATGTCGACCGTGCCGCCAGGCACGGATCGGGGTCTGCCACGACGGTCAGAGCGCTTGCCGACGCACTGGATCCACTAGATAATTCACCAAGAATCCTTGCAGCAAGCATCAAGTCTCCGGCGCAGGCCATCGAGGCGCTCGAACAGGGAAGTTGCGCGATCTCCGCTCCGCTAGACGTGCTTCGAGATATGGCAGAGCACCCACTCAGCTTGGCCGCGCAAGAGCAATTCGATTCAGACCTGGAGCGGTTCCGATCTGCATGACAGGGGCTATGCCTCGTCCGGAGCTCGAAGCCGGCTACCCTGCGCACCATCTAGAAGCCTGGACGGGATCCCACGTGGCTCTCAGGTCGGCAGGGTCCAGTCGTACGGCACCGGCGGCTCCTCGCCGACCGCGTCCATCAGCTTGATCCAGTCTCGTGCCAGCGCGATCGCCGGCAGGTGACCCTCCGGAGTGATCGGGTTAGGCATCTCCCCGACCACGGCACTCACCTCCGTCACCAACAACTCGCAACGTTCGACGATCTCTTCTGCTGGAACGTCTTCGATGCCCCGGATCAGCTCCCAACAGGACTGCCAGAGCTTATGTCCTTCAAGCCGCTCCAGAGCCCAGGAGCAGCGCATGGCGGGACTCGGAATCGGTCGGTCACGGTTGAGCGCGACGTTGAGGGCGACGGCGCAGGTCTCTCCGATCATCCGCGCGACGAAGCGAAGTAGGGCCCCCTGGTCGGCCTGCTTCGCTCCATGAGCGTCCTCGAGAAAGCTGCGGGTCGTCGTGCCGACGATCCAGAGGGCGTGACTTCTGCACCAGGCATAGCGGCGCGCGTCGGCCTCAACCACCTTCATACCCGCACCCTCCGCTCGGCATCGAGCATTCCGATCGGCACGCCTTCGGTCCACCTGAGGCCCAGCAGTCCGTGCTCGTACAAGCGCACGCACAACGTCAGCCCCTCCGGATCGCAGTCGGCGGGCCCCCAACCGTCATCCTGCTCGCCGGTCTCCGCCGTTAGCCGGCGCCACACATTGGTGTCGCTCTCGTCGAACTCCCAGAGGGCTCCGGAGCGCGGCGCCAGCAGGAAACGGTCGGCACCGATCTCCACCAGCCGAATGTCCTCGGCGTTGTGCCAGCGAGCCAGCTCGGCGAGGGCCTCGAACTCGAGCTCGAGGCCCCACATCTCCGTGCAGACCCTGAGCGCAGCCTCGACGAACCCCGCGCCGTCGCGAGCCGGGTCCGCCGGCAGTCGCCGGAAGGGCTCGTAGAGGCTGGCGAGCTCAGGCAGCTCGGCATCGAGCCGCTCGCCCAACCACTTCTCGCTGCAGAACGGAAAGCCGCGCCGTAGGACCGCAATGTTAAGGGCGCTCTCAACCGCAAGCCGGGCGTTGAAGACGGCGGCGATCGACCGGCTCGCGCGCAGGGTCAGCTGGGCCGTCAGCGCCGAAGCGCGCATCCGCTCTGCGTACTCCCGCGTGACGAGGCCGGACGCCACCTCCCGGCAATCCAGCGCCTCGAACTGAAGCTCGCGGCCGTCGATGACGAGGCCGAAGGCGATCCGGTGGAGGAGCTTGAACCCGTCCTCGTTGTCGATGTCGCCAAAGTCGCCCAGAACTTCTTCCTCGCTGGCGAGCGCCTTTTCGGCGCGCCGAAAGGAAGCTTCGATCAGCTCCTGAGACAGCTTCCAGACATCGACCCGCAGCGATCCGAGAAAGTGCTCCAGAGGAACCCGGGAAGACTCGACCGTGGTGGGGCCGGTGACGACGATGTCGAGGTCGCTGCGGCCGTTTCCGAGCCCGTAGGCGAGCGATCCCCCCGCGATCACGGTGTCCCCGGCGTCTCGCAGGTACTCGATTTCTCCGAGCACCTGCTCCAGGGTGACGCCATAAAATTCCTCTATCTGCAGGCCTAGCTCGCGGCGGCGTTCGGTCATCGGCCACAGGCTCGCCGATACCGTAGGGAAACCCAAACGCCCGAAATTTCGCGGCGACGAAACGAGGTAGCCAACCGCGGCACTCCCCGCGCTCGGGGCCGAGACCCGATTGCGACCGAGCCCGCGGAGCCAGCCCCGGCCACCTCAGTCGATCTTCAGCGGCGCGCCGGCGAGCGCGGCGAGAATCGCGTCCGAGCCAGCGCCCTGGCGTTGCGGGGGGTGAAAGGCGAGTGCCCGCGAGGCCGATGCGAAGTAGGAGACGTCTTCCCCGCCGATGAACGCCATGCCGCCGAGCTGCTCGACGGCCGAGGTCACCGAGCGACTGATCGCGTCCTGGGCCGAGTAGCGGTAGAGCAACAACTGCACCAGGAGTGATTCGCTGCGGTCCCCCTCCTCCATCCGATACGCGACCGCGGCGAGGCTGGCCATCGCCGACTCGAGGTCGGCCACCATCGCGGTACGAAGCGCGGGATCTCCACGCTCTGCTGCGATCACCCGCTCGACAAGCGAGCTGGCCATGCCGATGTAGGACGCCGTGATCAAGAGCTCGAACCACAGGAAGCTCGCGGTTTGCACTGCGTCGACGTTGTCGACCCCAACCACCAGGTCGGGATCCACAGGGACGTCACTCAGAGTCACCGCCTCGCTCTGGGCACCGGCAAGGACGGAAGATCCCCAGAAATCGGAGACCTCCAGACCCGGTGCGCCGGCGGGCACAAGGGCGATGGCGAACTCCGGCTCCGCGTCGGGCGCCTCGCCGATAACTGCCACGGACGCCGTCAGTACGTCCATCGACCGCGACAGGCTGCACGGCCTCTTCGTACCGCTGACTAAGAACTTCCCATCGACCCACCTGGCCCGCATCGTCGGTGAAAAGACTCCCTGGCCGTGGACACCCTCCGCGAATCCGGAAGCGAGCAGCCGGCCCTGTTCGGCGATCGCCTGCAACAGTAGCCACTCGAAGCCGCTGTCGGCCCTCTGAAGTTCGATCAGGCTTGCAGTCGAGAAATGATGCATCGTCGTTGCCACCGCCAGAGACGGTGAGCGCGAACCGATCGCACGCTGGACCCGGATCGCAGCTGATGGTGAGGCACCGTGACCCTTGAAGTCATGGGGAATGACCAGGCCCGCGCCTCCTGCGTCCCGGAACAGCTCGATGACATGGCTGTCCCGCGCCTCCATTTCGGCCAACGGAATCGATGCAATCTCCGCGTCGAAGCCTGGCAGAAACTCCTCAAGGGTGCGTCGATCTTCAACTAGGAATTTCAAGGCGAACCTCTCTCGACAGCCCGGCAATGCGGTCAAGCACTTATACCGCCCTGCCCTCTGGCGCTGCCAATAGATACTCAACGTGAGCAGGGCCAGCAACAGTCTGTCTCGGCCCCGCCGTGAACCGAGTGTTACCGCTGACACCTGATCGTGGCCGTCGAATCCGATGGCGTTTCATGAGATCTACAGCCAACCCGCAAGGTCTTTCTAACTACTAGCAGCGTGCAGCGGCACCTCCTCACCGCAATGAGGACACATCACTGCAAGCGGCTGTCGAGAGAGCTGGCGCCTGCCTCCGCTCGAGCCGGGTTCTTGAGTTTCAGCTTTCTCCTCTTCGCTTGCTCCTGCGCTATCGCCCTTACGCGCTACGCGCAACATCATTCGCAGATCAGAAACAGCCCACCTATCAGCAATAGCTTGATCAAGCCAGCGGTCTTGCTCGTCGGGCTCCAGAGACGCCAGCGTCTCGTGGTGGCTCCATGAGAGATCCTCCCGACGTCGGGAGATTTCAAAACGTGAAGCTACATAAACCATGTTCATCAGGGTCTGGGTGTCGTACCCGGTGATCTTTGACGCTCTGGCATACCGCTCACCGAACTTCTGATTGCCATAGGCAATCCAGTCACCGAGAAGCCACTGAATATTTCGACCTACTGCACCAATACGGCGCCCAGCCGTCGCCCACTCGCGGGCGTCGAGTTCTCCAGCGGGCGTCCACGCAACGTAGCTGAGCGTTGATGCTCGCGCAGCCGTCGAAGACTGCGATTGGTCAGTTGTCGCTACAGAGCCCATTCAGATCGATACCCGCCAGGCGCAAGTAGAACCTCCCTGTAGCCCGATGGAAATGCGCTCAACGCGTAGTGCCACGCCAATGCGCCATCTCACCGAGAATCAAACCAACGTAGCCAGGTCCCGTGGCTATCCATTTGGTGAGTTATCCTTCGCCATATCTACCCTATGGTTAGTTTCTACCCACTTACCAGTATCAACAGCGCTGCCCCTTATCGATGAGAGCTATTGAGCTCGTCGAGCCGTAGGGCCACCTGCAGCTCTGCACTGCATGTGTGGAGAGGCTGTTCGAGGGTCTCCTCAACGGTGCGTATCCGCTGGCGAACAGTATGGCGAGTGACCCCAAGGTCTTCTGCTGCCGCCGAGGTGCTTTCGCCAACAGAGAAATAGGCACGCAGAGTCTCGGGCAATGTCGTCGCCGACCTGCCACGCCTCTCAAGTGGCACGAGGTACGCATCCAAAAGAGACCTGACAAGCGTCTCGTCTCTCAAGATGCCGGCGAGGAGGACGACATCGCGACCGCGAGTCAATCTCTCGGGCTTACGCCGCATTACCCGCAGCGCCATCTGTGCTTCAAGGTGCGTCAGGCGCCATCCCTCGAGACCCTCACGGGGCTCTCCCATCGCCATGGAAATCCCCGAAGGCAGGCTCTCGGGAAGAGTGTCGACAAGAGTCGCAATGGCTGGCTGCCGCTTGCTACCAAGCCAGCCCCAAACGATGTCGCTGTCGCGCTGGATATGCAGCAGCCGATACCCCAGCCGCTCAGATAGCAGGCGCGCTGTTGCCTCGGCTTTGCCGCCAGCGAAGATCACGCCGATGTGCCAGACATCGAAGTCGTAATCGAGATCTGCACCATCCTCCAGGTCGTCGCCTGAAAGCAAACGGAGGACGCAATCAACGCGCTTTTGCGCCGACGAGCGGCCTACCCGCTCCATTTCACGTTCGTACTCGGCAGCGACAGATCCCATGAGTCGATCGAACTGTGGGCCCTGATCGCTCAATATTCGGCAGAGAGTCTCGCGCGGGATATCACCGGCCTCTGCCACGATGAACTCCTCCAGCATCTTGTTCCCTGCGGCATAGCGTCGCAAGACCGTGTCCAGTCTCACCCTCTCTCGGGCCGCTCGGTGAGCCTGTTGGATCACGCCCGGCGGAATTGGAGCCGACCAGCTCCCCCCCTTTTCGACGCAGTCGACGCCGTAGCTAAGGGCCTCGGAAACGGCAACTCGAAGACCCTCGAGATAGGAGGTGTCCTCGTCCCCAATGGGCTCAGACATACCGCGGATTCGCGTAACGATCCTTCCTTCTATCTCGGCTGACTTTCCCCGCAGCCGAGAGGCAAGCTCAGCGCGGATAATGGTCTGCGAAGCTTTATTGCTGTCCTTGCGCCTTGTCACGGCAAAGCCGACCGCCTTTCATTGGCGGGGTACCCCCCAAAGGGGCGCGGATCTCGAAACAAGAATGGGATCGATCTCGTATGTCGCACCACGAACTACCCCTACGTGTGCCTGGCTTGGCCGACGATCCGGTGCAGAGCGGGGGGTTAGCTCCGTGGCGCCTTTGGCCTCGCTTCTCAGTGATTAGGCAAGCGCACTCACGTCCGTAACGGCGCATCGAGATCTCCTCCTGCCAGTTGCTCGACAACTCGGAACGTACCCAACAACAGACAAGCTCCGCAGACAGCCTTGAGTTCTCCTTTGCATCGGACGAGAATCGCTCTGGTCAGAAAAAAATTCAGGGGCATCGTTGGCCCTGGGGCCATTTCCTGCAATCCGTATGCAGCACGACCCGCGGAATACCGTTTAACGTTCCAACGTGTATCAAACAGGGGCTAGCCGACGGAAGTCGGGTTGAGCGCGACTGGGCGACCCCCGCTTCGCTAGGGGCGTCGAGAATCGCGGAGCTTCTCCATCCGCTCCGCCAGCTCGCTCAACTCGACGCCAAGGCCGTTGGTAACCCGAACCAGGGTGGCAAAGGTCGGATTGGCGACGCCACGCTCCAGCTCGCTGATCCGCTGGAACGACATCTCAAGGCGATCGGCTAGCTCCTCATGGGTCATCCCCGCCTCGTTGCGCAATTCCTCAATCGCTTCGCCGAGCGCCTTGTGGGCAGTGGACCGCGGTTTGACTCGACGGCGGGGGGGCACGGCGGCAGCCTTCCCGTCGAAGGCCCGGCGGGTTAACCGTTTTAACGTGAAACCCAAACTTTGCCCTTGCTACCGGTGACATCGAGATTCTGGGGCTTCTAGAAGCCACCAAGGTCAAGGACCGAGACGAGGATCGTAAACCCATGCCACTGCAGGGCGATTAAGGAAGCGCCAGCCAGTTTGCTGGCAACCCAGCGTCACCTCCCGTCTGATTTTGGGCAAAAAAAGGGAGGGATGGATTTCGCTTCGGATTAACCGACAGGGAGCAAGCCCGTCGGCTTACTCCCTGTCGGTCGCCAGGCTAGGCTGACCTCACCAGATGCTCTTCACTCGGAAGCGCCTCCGCTTTCGAGGACATCGCGAGCTAGAGCTCTCTGGCGCCTCTGCGTCTTCTCTACACATCGGCGTCGATGATCTCGCGGCCGGTTCGAGGCAGCAGTTGGGAGACGAATTCGACGAAGTCGGCACCCTGGCATTCGCCCGGCTCGTTGATGCGCGCGGCAATCATGTCCAAGGCGTTCTCGCCCTCGACCACGACGGACTCGGCCGGGGCTTGCTCGGGGCGCCACTCTTCCCACTGCACCCCGCGCTGCTCCCGGCCGCATTTCCGACAGCACACCCGGACGTCGTCAAGCGGCGCCGGACGGGGTGCCACGTCCAAGACGAGAACTTCGCCCTCGAGGCGAAGCGGCGTCGCGACGAGAAGAGCGTCTCGCTCATAGCTCAGATCCGGCGACCCGCAGTGTTCACACTGCATCGTTCGCCTCCAGCCAGCGCAGGTGGCCTTCGAGCCAGTCGGCGGCGGGGCCACCGTAGCGGTCCCACATCTCGTCAACGTGGACGCGCGCCAGCAGATCGGGACGGACTTGAAACGTCTCCCGATCGGCGAGGACGCCGGCGATCACTCCAAGGAAACAGGCATCCAATGCGTCGTGCTCGCGCAGGCAGTTCTGGCAGCGCACATCCGGCCAAGCCAGCACCTGCCCGACCACCGACCAGGGCACTCGTACCCCGCCAACACGCGCGGCACGGGGGCCGAACCCGCGCAACGGGCCAGCGGCCAGGGGCTGATCTTCCCTGAGGTCAGGGTAGAGGGCGACGTCGCGAAGCCCACCCTTGCTGGCCGCCCAGAGCTCGCGCACCAGCGCAAGCCGTCGTCTCAACTCTCTCATCTGCGTTCCTTTCGATCTGGAAGCTGGTGGCCAAACTGGGCGCACACCGGCGCCCGGGTCAGCCCAGGCGCCCAAGAGGCGCCCTCGCTCTTCCCCCACCTCACGCGCCGGGGTCGAGCAGAACTGCGGCCTCGGCCGCACCGAACTCGCGCACCACGAGCTCGCGTAAGCCCGGCTCGTCGTCGAGCTCGCTGCTGGACTGAGCAGCTCGGAAGGGCGGAGCTATATTCGGCCGATGGGTCTAAGGGATTCCTGATGCGATTGATCCGGGCCATGAAGACCCTCGCGCGTGACGACCGGATTCCGAAACCTCTTCGCTGGACCGCTGGGATCGCCTTGCTTCCGATCCCGGGTCCCGTCGATGAGATCGTGCTGATCCTGATCGCGCCCGTGTTCCTGCTCTACCGCAAACCCTTGCGGGAGGCTTGGAGCGGGGCAGCCGAGACTCCTGGCTCAAACTGACTCACTCCCCGGGGGTGGGCAGCTGCCCACCCCCGGGGAGTCGTTCTCAGGACTCCTCTTCGAAGCCGACCGCGGCAAGAACGCCGCGCACGGCACGCAGCCGGTCGATCACGTCCCAGACCTCGGTGGGGGCATCGCCATGGCTCATGCCTCCGGTGACGTAGACGGCGGCACCGCGGAACCTGAGTTCGACGATCTGCGCACCGTGCGCAATCGCCTCGCGCAGCTCACTCAGGTCCGAACCCAATACTGGGCATATAACCCCGCTGCGGAAAAGGCCGGCTACATCACTTGCAGCGACCTCAAGCGACTCGGCTACTAAGACCCCATCGTTAGCCAACCGCGACCACCGAGCGAGTGGCGAAGCTAGCCGCGCAGGGCTTCTCGGGCCGCCTCCCGCACCGCCGCCGAGCGGTGATCGGCGAGACCACTCAGAGCAGACTCGATGCGATCACTGCCCCAATCCAGCCCTACCAGCGTGCTGGCGATCGCGAGCGGCACGCTCCTGCCGCGATCTTCAAGGCAAGCTTCAAAGACCTCCACCTGACTTTCGTCCTCTCCGGCAGCCACCAGCCGAGCAACGGCACCTGCGGCAGTGGCGCGAGCTTGGGGATCAGGGTCCCGAGCAAGAGCTGCAAGTACGCCTCGGTACTGGGCGCCGTCGAGCTGGGCTGCCAGTAGGGCAGCGTGACGGCGTTCGCGGCCATCACCCCCGAGAAACTTCACCAGATGCCGGTCGGCGTTCTCCAAGTGCCCGAGGGCGGCCGCCAGGACCGCGCCGGAGGCCATCAGGTCGGACTCGTGGCTCAGTTCGAACGGACTGGGCTCGACCTCACTACTGCTTATCGCATTCGCTATTGGAATCAGGCGCTCGGCTACTCCATCGGGAAGCTGCGAGCTGCGCCAAGACAAAGTCAACAAAGCGCCGCGCTTCAGCCTCGCGGGAACCACCGGCTCAGAAAGCAACTCAAGCAGTGGATCCCAGTCGGCCAACTCGGGATGCCAAGCACTGAGGGTGGTGAGATTTTGGGCCGGATCACCGGGACCAATGCCGATCGACCCCTCCCTCGCGTCTTTAGTCATCTGGCCCACTTCCTCGCCGAGCGACGTCACAGCGGCCTTTACAACCGCCTCCGGAAGCTCGCGGGCTGCCCCCAAACCCCAGAGCGCATCGGTGCTGCCGCCTTCAGCCTCGGCCACGAGGTGGGCGCGGGCCTGCTCGTCCCCGTTGCGTGCTGCCAAACCGACGAGAACCCTCGCGAGCCCGAGGTTGTGTCGTTCCCCCGCCTCTCGGGCCGCCTCCGCCAGATCGCCGTTCCAAGTCTCGGTCGAGATGGCGGTCAGCGCCCGTGCCCAGCCATCTTCCAGCAGCTGGTTTCCATCGAACCTCTCCAGTCGGAACGCCCGCTCGAGTACCTGGCGCTGCATCGCCTGACCAGCGGCGGGAGCGACACCCGCCAAGGCGTAGACAAGTTGCACATCCACCAGGTAGTGAGGAGACGTCCGTCGCGCGAACTCCTGGTGATCGTCGATCGTCTCCAGCAACCAGCCGCACAACCGCTCCGCCGTTTGGGTGTCGGCAAGATCGCCGCCAAACTCGACAAAGGTCAGGTCCGAGAGGCCAGTAGTACGGGTGGAGAGCTCGGGCCGAATCTCCGCAAGGGCTTCGGTAATTGCATCGCAGGGGCCATCGGCCCTGAGGTGGGGGAGAGACAACTTAAGGCCTTTGTCATCGCCGGCTACTCGCAGGGTGGTCAGTCCCGACGCCACCTGATCAGGGTCGACGTATCTATCCAATCGCAGCAGTTCGTCGTGACCGACAAGGGCGCAGAGACGCCGCCAGCCGCCTTGGTCGGCGCTGTGGCTTGCCTCAACTGCCGCCGCAAAGAGCCGGTTGTGCGCGGCGTCTTCGCTGGTCCACTTGATGCGTGAGTCCCGTGCCCAGTCCTCGAAAGTCCGTTCCACGACGTCGTTGAGGCCGTTCTTTACCGTCTGCGATCGCCACCAGCCGGTTGGGGTGTCGGATGCCAGGATTGCCTGCTTCAGATCCGGCTCGTCCCATCTGGAGATATTGAGGATCAGCGTGCCCGCCGAGGCCGTGATCGTGCTGGCGGTGACGTCGTTGGGAGCCTTGCTACGCAGATTCTTGAGGGATGTCGCGGCTGCCTTTGCGTCCTCCAGTTTTCCGAGCTCGGCCAGGGCGCGAGCCCGTTGCACATTCAGCCAGGCATCATCGACCGTAGCGGCCTCATCGCGGGCGATCTCCTCCTCCAGAACCTCCAGGCCGTCTTCAGGGCGGCCAGCTCCGATCGCGAGACTCGCCAGGCAGACCGCCGCGGCCACTCGCTCATCGCTGTGCTGAGCATCTCGCAGAACCCCCCGAAGGGGATCGGCCTCGTTCTCCCACATTCGCCGCCAAAGCGCACCTACAAACCGCCACCTCCAGTACTCGGACTCCAGCGCGTCGTCGAGCCCAGGTACCTCCTCCTGCTCTTCGGCGTAGCGCTCTAGCTCGGAGATCCGCATCTGCGCCAGCATCGCCAGCGCTTGCTCCGGAGTCAGCTCTCCAGATCCAAGGTTCGGATGAGGGGCGATCAGCCTCGGTGCAAGCAGGGCGTGACGGAGCCTGTCCGGCGGAGGGATCTCGATGTCGCCGCCCCAGCTCCCCTCGAGTGAAGGGCTGGAATCGAAGGTTGCCGCGACCGCTAGCAACTCGTCCTGATGCTCGGCGTCGATCGTCTGCGCGGCGGGAACGAAGATCTTCGCCCCTTTGCCTGTGGAGCGAATCGCGGACGGGGTGACGTGCTCCCAGTAAGAGATGTGGGTCTTCGGGTTGTGTAGGACGACGAGTTGTGGGGCCGGGAACCGGGCCCAACTCCCAAGCTCCGTGCCATCGTCATCGACGTACCACCAGCCGGTCACCTCACCATTCGCGTCCTTCTTTTTCCGCTTGAAGTAGGAGGTCCCGGTCTTGACCTGAACGCCCATGTACATGCCGAGCTCAAAACGGCGCTCGTCACGCGGCGAGATGACAAGGTCGGTCCCGTTGTCGTGATCTGGATTCGGCATCACCGCCCAGCCCAGGTACTCGAACTTGGACCGGACCTCGCTCTGGCCGCCCGTTCCCTTTGCCTCCGTCTTGGGTGCCCGCACGCCGGTCAGTCAAGCATCAATCTGACGTTCGCATGACCTAGGTGGAAGTGTTCCCCCAATGAAGCCGTCGTCGGGTGACTTCAACTTTTCGCGCGCGCTCCGAAGCTGGTGCTTCGTCCAGCTGCCCTTGCTCGACGTCGGCAAATTCCGCAAAGAGGCGAAATCGCGGAGCCTCTCTGATCTCGGCCTCTTCGACACCGACCCCTGGGAGACGCTCGACCGGGAGGAGATCTTCGTTCCCGTCGCCTACGCGCGACACGGCATGTGGCAACACGATCAGCTCGGCTGCCTTGAGGACGGCGACCTCATGGTGCGTGAGGAGGTCGGCCATCGTCCGTGGGCTGAGCTGCGAGAGGAAGCGGAGGCCATTCATGGCCAAGAGGCCGCTCCGCAGTTCCTCTACCACCACTGGCAGCTCTTCTGGCTGGCTGAGCTGCAGAATCTGCTCCAACCGCACGTAGCCTGGGGACAGCTCGGTGAAGGTCTCGACCCCTTCTTCGAGGTTCGGGCAAAGCTCGCGGCTCGACCCGACCCTCTGCCACGAGAGGACTGGCAAGCCGCAGCCGAGCGGTGGCGGAAGACCGAGCTGCTGTTGGTGCGCGTGCAGAACGTCTTCTACCCGCGCCAGCGAGGCGGGCCGCGGCAGAGCCGATGGCTCGGTGGAGTGATCCCGGGACTGACCGAGGACGCTGCGGATTGGACGATCAAGCAGTCGCGCACCCTTGACTACGCGGCCCTCGCCGCCGAATGCGACGTCGATGCGACCGAGCTGGAGGAGCACTACGGTCAGCTTGTCCACATCGGCCTCCGAATCGATCCGACCTCGGGTCTGTTCGACCTTCTCGATCAGATCAACAGGTCGAGCCGGGAGCGCCTGCGGGGCGCCGCCCAGCTCGCCCTCGACTACTACGATGCCGCGCGCATCTTGCGCCTCTGGCACCAGCGACTCACCGGAGGTGATCCCTTGCCAGACGTGGACGAGTACGGGGGGGCGAGCAGCGCCGAGCTGAAGCTGCGTCGCTATGGGACGCTCGATGTGCGAGGAAACCGGGCAGTCCTTCCGATCCTCTTGGAGGAACACGGGCTCTACCCGTGGCGGGTACAGCTGATCGGAGAGGGAGACTCGGAGATCACCGCCATGCGAGTGATCCTCGCTGAGGGCTACGGCCTTTCCTTCGAGAAGCTGGGCATCGCCGTGACGGACATGGGCGGCTCGGACATACCCAAGAACGCCGACATGCTGCTGAGATCCTTTCGCGGCTACGCCAACTACTTCCTACTCGTCTTCGACAATGAGGGGCGGGCCGAAGAGCTGATCAAAGCGCTCGTCCGTGCTGAGGTGATCGAGGGTCCAGGTGAGAAGCAGCGAAAGGCGATCCGGGACGAGGCGGCTCGGGCGGCGAAGCAGATCACGGACCCGGAGGCACGCCGGGCCGCACTTCGAGCCGCGTTGGATGCTGCCAACGAGCTGAGCCAAGCGCCCGGCACGGCGCCCGAGTTCGTTCTTTGGAAGGACAACTTCGAGGCTGACAACTTCACGATTCGCGAGCTGTGCCAGGTAGCCGAGCAGTTCGCAGCCGAGATTGGTCTGGAGAGCTTCTCCTTGGAGCCTGCTGAGCTCACAGCCGGCGCCGAGGCAGCGCAGCACGAGGAGGGAAAGGCCATCGCCTCGGTCGTGCTCGACGCCGCAGCGCGAAAGGACTCGCGTTTCCACCTCTCGAAGCCTGAATTTGCAGAACGGCTCGCCCAGTTTGCGCTAGAGAACCCAGAGCCACAAGGGAAGGAGCGGCGTCCCATCCTTGAGCTCGCCGAGCACCTTGTACACCTCACCTGGGCCGATCGTCGACTCGCTGGCACGCTGCGTCGCTCGTAGACGGCAGCTCGGCGCTGCTTGCTTCAACCTACAAGCGGTGAACGGACAGGCAAGCATCTCGATCGGCAACTTCAGGGTCGGTTGGCTCCGTGCCGACCCGGCCTTGGTTCGCGGCGAGGGCGGATGCCTCAGCCCCGCCCTGGTGGTCCCAGGCTCGCTCCAGCTGGACCCACGACAGGAGGGCGAGGCAATAGCGATCACCGAGATCGAGGCCGAGCTTGTCTTGCCGACCAACTCAGATGCAGCGCTTGGCCCTGGAGTTGGCGCGCCTGCGAGGGTCTCCGGAATGAGGACCCAGGGCGGCATGTGGTCCTCAATCCCCTCCAGTCCGGTCGAACATCAGGTGACTTTTCGTTTTCCGCTCGCGCGCGAGCAAGTTCGGCTACTGGAAGATCATGCTCAGCGAATGAGCGAGGAGCAGGTTCGAGTCGGCCTGCGCATCCACGCAGCTACCGCCTGGGTCCGGCAAACCGAGAACGCTCCACGCCCTGGCCCATCCGGGCATCCTGTCGCCGCAGCGCTCGGGCTGGCATCAGAGCTCTGGTCGCTGGGGGGCGCCAAGATCGAAGTTCTCGAGCTCCGCCTCCGTCGCGAGGACTGGGCCACCCAGGTGCTTCCGGGCATCGGCGCTGACGAGGTTCGCCTGATCGCCGTACGCCTCCCCCAGGCTTCTCGGGCTCTCGGCCCTGAAACAGCCGCCGCGATCGGCGCGGCGCGCCGGCGATATGACGAAGGCGACTATCGCGGCGCGATTCAAACCTGTCGGGACCTGCGCGACGCCGTCGCGGATCGTCTCGGCGCTGACGGCAGGTCAATCGCCGAGTGCGTTGGCGAAAGGCTCCGATGGCCAGTTGATTCACCCGCCAGGGTCCTTCTCGACAACCTCTGGAAGACGCTCAGCGACCTGAGCAGCGCCGCCCACCACAGGCAGGGCAAACACCTCGGTGAAGCCGAAGCCCGAGCGACGGTCTTGATCGCGGCGACGACCATCGAGTATCTGACCGAGATCCTCGGACCCGAACGCTAGGCGCGCAGGGGTCGGCGGGTCAAGTCGGTCCCCCCGCGGCATGAGGTCGCTTTCCATCTGCTGCCGTGAGCTAACCGATGCCCCCGGTCCGCCCCGCATATACATCGTGCTTGCATCGCCTTGACCCAGGCCTTGACCTGAACGAAAAAACACCGCCCTTAGGACGGTGTTTTTGGCTCTACTATTCAGGTACCGCTACGGGGATTCGAACCCCGGTTTCCGGACTGAGAATCCGGCGTCCTAGTCCCCTAGACGATAGCGGCGAGGAAGGGGCATTCTAGCGAGCGGGGCGGGTGGTCCGTCTTGCCAGGGGTCCCCGGGTCGGGATCGGGGAAGCGCTAAATTGCCTGCCCCCGCGGCTGTGGCGGAACTGGTAGACGCGCACGGTTCAGGTCCGTGTGGAGGAAACTCCGTGGAGGTTCGACTCCTCTCAGCCGCATCGAGGTCCCGGCCGCGGGAACCGCTAGGTTTCGGCCGATGGCCGAGGTCCTTCCCCTCAAAGCCCTGCACTACGACCTCGACGCGGTCGGCTCGCTGCAGGACGTCGTCGCTCCTCCGTACGACGTGATCGACACCGCGACGCGGGCCGAGCTGCTGCAGCGCTCGCCCTACAACGCGGTCGCCGTCGACCTGCCCAAGCCCTACGGGGAGACCGGGCCGCAGGCCGAGGGCGGCGGCGACCCCTATGCCGGCGCCGCCCGGACGATCGAGGCCTGGAAGCAGGCCGGCGCCCTCGTCGCCGACTCCGAGCCCTCGATCTGGGCGATGGAGCAGGAGTACACCGGCCCCGGCGGCTCCGCCCACACGCGCCACGGCATCCTCGCCCGCGTCCGGGTCGAGGACTTCGACACGGGCCAGGTCCTCCCCCACGAGCGCACGCTCCCCGGCCCCAAGCAGGACCGCCTGGAACTGATGCGCGCCACCCGCTGCAACCTCTCGCCGATCTTCTCGCTCAGCACGCTCGACCCGTGGCCGCTCGTGGCCCGGCAGACGGAGATCGAAGACCCCTGGGGAGAGGCGACCGACGCAAGCGGGACCGTCACGCGGATCTGGAAGATCAGGGACCCGGGGATCCACGACGACGTCACCGAGCTGCTCGCCGGCGCCCAGCTGCTGATCGCCGACGGCCACCACCGCTACGAGACCGCGATCTCCTACCGCGACGAGATCGGCGGCGAGGGCAACCACGGCTACACGCTGATGGCGCTGACCGGCCTCGACGACCCCGGCCTCTCGATCTTCCCCACCCACCGCCTGCTCTCCGGCTTCGCCGGGGACCCCGAGCGCCAGCAGCGCCTCGGCGAGGGCCTGCGTGAGATCTTCGAGGTGACCGAGGTCGAGGTCGACCGCCTCGACCCGCTCGGCGAGGACGGGGTCGGCGTCTTCGGCCTCTACGACTCCCACCACAAGCGCGCCTTCCGGTTGCGGCTGAAGGACACTGCCGAGCTCGACCGGCTGCTAGAGGGCCAGCCCGAGGCCTACCGACGCCTCGACGCGGCGATCCTCGAGACCCTGGTGCTGAAGGGCATCGCCGGGCTCAGCGAGGACGACATCCTCGCCAAGCGCGGGATCGGCTACGCCAAGAGCGTCGAGGACTCGCTGCGCCTGATCGACGACGGCACCTACGACGTCGCCTTCGTCCTGCGCCCGATCCCGGTCGACCAGACCAAGGCGATCTGCGAAAGCGACGCCAACATGCCGCCGAAGTCGACCTACTTCTTCCCCAAGGTGCTGACCGGGCTCGTCTTCAACCCGCTTGCTTGAGGGCACGCGCTTAGGATGAGCGCGTGGTGAAGATCTACACGAAGAAGGGCGACGACGGGACGACCTCGCTCTGGTACGGCGGCCGCGTCCCCAAGCATCACGGCCGCACCGAGGCCTACGGCTCGCTCGACGAGGCCTGCTCGCACCTCGGCGTCGCCCGCGCCCTCTGCGACGCCGGCGAGGCCGAGCTGGCCGCCGACATCCTGCGCCTGCAGGACGACCTCTTCGTCGCCGGCGCCGAGCTGGCGACCGCGCCGGAGGCCGCCGAGCGGCTCGAGGACGGCGTCAGCCGCACCACCGAGGCGATGGTCGCCGAGCTGGAGCAGCGGATCGACCGCTACATGTCCGAGGTCGAGCTGCCGCCGCAGTTCGTCATCCCCGGCGGCAACCAGCTCTCGGCCCAGCTCGACGTCGCCCGCACCGCGATCCGCCGCGCCGAGCGCCGCATCGCCGCCCTCGCCGAAGCCGGGGAGCTGGCGAGCGAGACCGTGATCCACTTCGTCAACCGCGCCTCCGACCTCGCCTACGCGATGGCCCGCTTCGCCGACGTCGAGGGCCCGGCGCTGTTCGAAGGCCGCCGCAAGTCGTCCTGATGGACCTCGGCCTGAAGGGACGGGCCTGCGTGGTCACCGGCGCCAGCCGCGGGATCGGGGCCGAGACCGCGCGGCTGCTCTGCGCCGAGGGGGCGAGCGTGCTGCTGGTGGCGCGTGGCGAAGAGCGCCTGGCCGCCGCCGCGCGGGAGGCATCTGCGGCCGGGGCCGAGGCGGGCGGCCGCGCCGAGACCCTCCCCCTCGACGTCACCGCCGGGGACGCCGGCGAACGGATGCTCGCGGCCGCCGAGGAGCGCTTCGGCGCCCTCGACGTGCTGGTCAACAACGCCGGGACCGCGCAATGGCGCGACCTCGACGACGTCCCCGACGAAGACTGGCGCGCCCAGTACGAGCTCAACGTGATGGCGCCGCTGCGGGCGATGCGCGCCGCGATCCCGCCGATGGCCGAGCGCGGCTGGGGGCGGATCGTCAACGTCTGCTCGACCGCGGGCAAGCGTCCCTCGGCGGCGATGCCCGAGTACTCGGTGGCGAAGGCGGCCGAGCTCTCCCTCTCGCGGCTCTTCGCCGACCGTCATGCAAGCGATGGCGTGCTCGTCAACGCGATCTGCCCCGGACCTGTCGAATCGGAGATGTGGATGGAGCCGGGCGGCCTGCTCGACCAGTCCCAGGCGATGTCCGGCGCGGCGAGCCGCGAGGAGGCGCTGGCGACCGCCGGCTCCAAGCGCCCGATCGGCCGCCTCGCCAAAGCCGGGGAGATCGCGGCCGCGATCGTCTTCCTCTGCTCCGAGCGGGCCTCCTACGTCGCCGGCGCCGCCTGGTCGGTCGACGGCGGCACGGTGCAGGTCATCATCTGACGACGAGTGGAGCATTTACCACCTCATAAGGGGGTCAATCGACCACTCGCCGATCGTCTCCTCTCCCCGGAGGAGGCATACGCGATGGACGCGCGCGGCAGCACCGACGCCGCGGTGCTCGTGCCCCTGCACGGCTGGCCCGACGAGCCGGGGCTGATCTTCACCGAGCGGCGCGCCGACATGCGCCGGCACGCCGGCGAGATCTCGTTCCCCGGCGGCCGCAGGGACGACACCGACGCCGACCTGACGGCGACCGCGCTGCGCGAGGCGCAGGAGGAGATCGGCCTCGACCCCGGGCAGGTCGAGCTCTGCGGCGCCCTCCCCCCGGCCGCGACCTTCGTCACCGGCTACCGGATCCACCCCTACGTCGGGATCGTCCCCGACCCGCGGGAGCTCGGCCTCGAGCCCAACCCCGCGGAGGTGGAGACGGTCCTCGCCTTCTCCCTACAGGGCCTGCGCGACGGCTACCAGATGCGCCGCCTGGTCCGCCGCGGCGTCCCGATCCACACCCCGGCCTACGAGGTCGACGGCCACCTGATCTGGGGGGCGACGGCGCGGATCCTCGGCGACCTGCTCGAGCGCCTCGGCTAGATCGGACGGTCGACGATCTCGATCGGGATGCGCCAGCGCTCCGAGGCAGCCCGCACGACGGCGGATCCCCCCGCCAGGACCTCCGGATCGACCGAGCCGCCCGCCTCGTAGACGAAGCGACGCACCGGCGTTTCGACCAGGCGCTCCAGGAAGCGTTCCAGTCGTGGGCCGTGGATCGCTTCGAGGTTTTCCTCGCTGCCGGCGGCGGAGCCCAGCAGCCAGTAGACCTCGGCGACGTCGGCGACCAGCTCGAGCAGGGTCCCGGGCTGCGCCGGGTCGGCGAGGGACGCGTCGAGGCCCGCTGCCTCGATCGCCGCCAAGCCCTCCTGCCGGCGGCTCGTCCCCCGCACGGCCCAGCCCTCTCCCAGCAATCGCTGTCCGAGGGCCCGGCCGCGACAGCCGCAACCGACGATCAGCGCTCGCGCCACGCCGGCCCTAGGAGGCCCGGGAGCGCTGGCGCAACCGCTCCAGCTCCTCGGCTTCGACTTCTTCGCGCAGCTCCTGCTCGCTGCGCTCCGGGGCTCCGCGCCGGCGGCGCATCTCGTTCTGCGCCGCGAGCATCTGCTGCACGTCGTCGATCTCGTTCTGCGCCTCGACCTCGGCCGAGCGGGTCGGCTTCCAGTCGAGCAGCTCGGCGTTGCCGCCCGTGTAGAAGTGCTCGATCAGGAAGAGGACCCCGACCATCAGCAGCACCATCGCAACCGTTCCGAGCACGAACCACACGGCTTGAAGAATACGCCCGGCCCGCGGGTCGACTTAAATCCCGCAGGTGACCGGGGCATACGTAGTCGACGCTGTGCGTACGCCCGTGGGCGGATACCGCGGCGCGCTCTCGGGGGTCCGGCCCGACGACATGGCCGCGCACACGATCGCGGCCGTGGTGGAGCGCACCGGCGTCGACCCCGAGCGGATAGCCGACGTCTACCTCGGCGCCGCCAACCAGGCCGGCGAGGACAACCGCGACGTGGCCCGGATGGCGGCCCTGCTGGCCGGCCTGCCGAACACGATCCCGGGCGCCACCGTCAACCGCCTCTGCGCCTCGGGCCTGGAGGCGATCAACTGCGCCGCCCGCGCCGTCAAGCTCGGCGAGGGCGACTTCTACCTCGGCGGCGGCGTCGAGTCGATGAGCCGCGCCCCCTGGGTCGTCGGCAAGCCCGAGCGCGGCCTTCCGCGAGGGCCGCAGACGATGCACGACACCACCCTCGGCTGGCGCCTGGTCAACCCGCGCATGGCCGAGCTCGGCGTCTCGACCGAATCGATGGGCGAGACCGGCGAGAACGTCGCCGAGCGCTACGGGATCAGCCGCGAGGACCAGGACGCCTTCGGCCTGCGCAGCCACCAGCGCGCGGTCGCCGCCGCCGAGGCGGGGATCTTCGCCGAGGAGATCGTCCCGATCGAGGCCCCCCAGGGCCGCGAGACCGTCCTGGTCGACGCCGACGAGGGCCCGCGCCCCGACGCCTCCCTGGAGAAGATGGCGAAGCTGCGGCCCGCGTTCCGCGAGGGCGGCACGGTCACCGCCGGCAACGCCTCGACCCTCAACGACGGCGCCGCCTGCACGCTGATCGCCTCCGAGGCGGGCGCGAAGGAGCTCGGCGCCGAGCCGCTGGCCCGGGTCGTCTCCTTCGGGGTCGCCGGGGTCGACCCCGCCTACATGGGAATCGGCCCGGCCTTCGCGATTCCCCGCGCACTGGATGCGGCGGGCCTGAGCCTCGAGCAGATCGACCTGATCGAGATCAACGAGGCCTTCGCCTCCCAGGTCATTGCCAGCGCCCGCGAGCTGGGAATCGACGAAGAGAAGCTCAACGTCAACGGCGGCGCGATCGCCCTCGGCCACCCGCTCGGCTGCTCCGGCGCCCGGCTCGCCACCACCCTCGTCCGCGAGCTGCGTCGTCGCGACGCCAAGTACGGCATCGCAACCATGTGCGTCGGCGTCGGCCAGGGCCTGGCGACGGTCTTCGAAGCCGTCTGAATCCGACCCAACCCGTTCCGGTGCGCCTTTGCCCCTCTATAGGGGGATAAAGCGCACCGGAACGGGGGGCTTAGTAGCCTCGCGCGTCGGAATGGCGAGTGAGCTGAGAGAGCTGGCTAGCGTCGACGGGCGGATCACGGCAACCGCCGAGGCGACCGTGCCGCTGAAGGACGACGGGCTCTACCGCGGCGACGGCGCCTTCGAGGTGATCCGCCTCTATGAGGGCAAGCCGTTCGCCCTCGTCGACCACCTCGACCGGCTCCAGCGCTCCGGCTCGGCGATCGAGCTCGAGTTCGATCGCGGCGCGCTCGAAGGCGAGATCGAGGCCCTGCTGACGGAGCTCGGCGACGCCGACGGGCAGCTGCGGCTGATCGTCACCCGCGGCGGCCGCCGCCTTGCGATGACCGAGCCGATCCCGGCCCACGCCGAGACCATCAGCGTCGCCACCGTCACCTACTGCCCAAGCGTGATCCTCAACGGGGTCAAGTCCCTTTCCTACGCCGCAAATATGCAGGCGACCCGGCTCGCCCAGGGCCAGAGCGCCGACGAGGCCGTCCTCGTCCAGCCCGACGGCACGGTGCTGGAGCCCCCCACATCCTCGATCTTCTGGGTCTCGCCGCAGGGCGGCCTGCGCACGCCCGCGCTCGACAACGGCGTGCTCGAGTCGATCACCCGCGACAGGCTGGTCAAGGCGCTCGACGTGGAGGAGGGCGCCTGGCCGGTGGCCGACCTGCGCGCCGCCCACGAGGCCTTTCTCGCCTCGACGACGCGGGAGATCCAGGCGGTGTCGGCGATCGACGGCAGCGAGCTTCCCGAGGCGCCCGGCCCCCGCACCCGCGAAGCCCAAGAGGCCTTCGCCGCGACCCTGGGACGCGAACTTCGATGACGTACGACCCGAACCCAGACCCGAGAAAGCAGGGGTGAGATGGACTTCCAGCTGACCGACGAGCAGCGGCTTATCTCCGAAACCGCGCGCGAATTCGCCGACAAGGAGATCATCCCGCGCGTCAGGGACAACGACCGCGCCGCTCGCTTCGACCGCGAGCTGGCGAGCAAGCTGGGCGAGGTCGGCTACCTCGGCGCGCCGGTCTCCGAGGAGTACGGCGGCCGCGGGCTCGACTACCTCGGCTACGGGCTGATCGTCGAGCAGGTCGGCCGCGCCGACTCCTCCGCCCGCACGGTCGTCTCGGTGCAGACCTCGCTGGTCGCCGGCTCGATCGAGAGGTGGGGCAGCGAGGAGCAGAAGCAGAAGTGGCTGCCGCGGATGTGCACCGGGGAGGCGCTCGGCTGCTTCGGCCTGACCGAGCCCGACACCGGCTCCGACGCCGCCAACCTGCGCACCCGTGCGACCAAGACCGACAACGGCTGGTCGATCAGCGGCCAGAAGATGTGGATCAGCCTCGCCAACTTCTCCGAGGTGGCGCTGATCTTCGCCCAGACCGACCCCGAGAAGAAGCACAAGGGGCTCGCCTGCTTCCTCGTCCCCACCGACAGCGAGGGCTTCAGCACCCAGGAGATCCACGGCAAGCTCGGGCTGCGCTCCTCCGACACCGGCGAGATCTCGCTCGACGGCGTCGAGGTCGGCGACGACGCGATGCTCGGCGAGATCGGCGACGGCTTCAAGGTCGCGATGAGCGCTCTAGACAACGGCCGCTACAGCGTCGCCGCCGGCTGCGTCGGCATCTGCGAAGGTTGCGTCGAAGCGTCGGTCGCCTACTCCAAGGAGCGCAAGCAGTTCGGCGTCCCGCTGGCCCGCTTCCAGCTGGTGCAGGAGATGATCGCCGACATGATCCTCAAGCGCGACGCCTCGCGGATGCTCGTCTACCGCGCCGGCGCGCTCAAGGACGAAGGAAAGCCGAACACGCTGGAGACCTCGGTGGCCAAGCTGTACGCGACCGAGTCGGCCGTGGAGTGCGCCAACCTCGCGATCCAGGTCCACGGCGGCTCCGGCTACGTCGACGACTACCCGGTCGAGCGCTACCTGCGCGACGCCCGCGTCACCACCCTCTACGAGGGGACCTCGCAGATCCAGAAGCTGATCATCGGCCGCGCCGCGACGGGGGTCAACGCGATGACCCCGATGACGGAGGCCTGAGCCCTTGCCCGATCCGGTCGAGATCTCGCGCGACGGCCACGTCGCCCTTCTCCAGCTCAACCGGCCCGAGGCGCGCAACGCCCTCTCGCCGGAGATGATGGAACAGATCGCCGCGGCCCTGGAGGCCTTCGACCCCGACCCCGACATCCGCTGCGTCGTCATCGCCGGCTCCGAGAAGGTCTTCGCCGCCGGCGCCGACATCAAGGCGATGAGCGAACGCAGCTTCGCCGAGGCGCTGCGCCACCCGGCCGCCTCCTTCTGGCGCCGCCTCGGCGCGGTCAAGACGCCGACGATCGCCGCCGTCTCCGGCTACGCCCTGGGCGGCGGCTGCGAGCTGGCCCTGGCCTGCGACATGATCGTCGCCTCCGACACGGCCCTCTTCGGCCAGCCGGAGATCACCCTTGGGATCATCCCCGGCGGGGGCGGCACCCAGCGCCTCGCCCGCGTGCTCGGCAAGCAGCTGGCGATGGAGTACGTGCTGACCGGCCGCCGCTTCGACGCCGAGATGGGACTGAAGATGGGAATCGTCAACAAGGTCGTGAAGAAGGGCGAATGGCTGCAGGAGGCGATGGCCCTCGCCCAGACCGTCGCCGAGCGCCCGCCGATCGCGACGAGGCTCGCCAAGCAGGCGGTGCTCGCCGCCGAGGAGACCTCGCTCAGCGCCGGCCTGGAGAACGAGCGCCGCCTGTACGAGCTGGCGATGGCGACCGAGGACCGGGTGGAGGGGATGCGGGCCTTCCTCGAGAAGCGCGAGCCGAAGTTCGAGGGAAAGTGACCGCGGACGTCGCCTGCATCGGCGTCGTCGGCGCCGGCACGATGGGCGCCGGGATCGCCCAGGTCGCGGCGCTGGGCGGCTACGAGACCCGCCTGCACGACCCGGTCCCCGCGGCGCTCGAAGCCGCCAACGACCGCCTCCACCGGGCCCTGGCGAAGGGGGCGGCGAAGGGCATGTGGAGCGCAGAGGAAGCCGACCACGCCGGCACCCGCGTCGGCGCCGCCCAGAGCATCGGCGACCTGGCCGAATGCGACATGGTGATCGAGGCGGCGCCCGAGGACCTCGGCCTGAAGCGCGACCTCTTCGCCGCCCTGGCCGCTGCCTGCAAGCCGGGGGCGGTCCTCGCCAGCAACACCTCCTCGCTGCCGGTCACCGCGATCGCCGCCGACGTCCCCGGTCGCGAGCGCGTGGTCGGCATGCACTTCTTCAACCCGCCGGCGCTGATGAAGCTGGTCGAGGTCGTCGCCACCGCGGACTCCTCCCCCGAGGCGCTGGAGACGACGACGGAGGTCGGCAGGCGCATGGGCCGCACGCCGATCCGGGCCAAGGACAGCCCCGGCTTCATCGCCAACCGCCTCGCCCGCCCCTTCACCCTGGAGTCGCTGCGGATGCTGGAGCAGGGGGTCGCCGACGCCGAGACGATCGACCGCGTCTGCCGTGCCGGCGGCGGCTTCCGCATGGGCCCGTTCGAGCTGATCGACCTGATCGGCCTCGACGTCAACCTCAGCGTCGCCCGCTCCTTCTACGCGCAGGGCGGCGAGCCCGAGCGCTGGCGACCGAGCGCGATCCAGGAGGAGCTCGTCGCCGCGGGCCGCCTCGGGCGCAAGAGCGGCCAGGGCTTCTACGACTACGGCGACCCGCCCAACCCCGGCGCGACCGCCCCTTCGCACCAGATCGCGAGGCAGGCGAACGGCGGAGCGGGAGAGACGACCCTCGACCCCGAGGAGCTGGCCGGGATCGACCCAGCCGCGCCGTGGATCCTCCCCCGCCTCGTCGCCCAGATCGCCAACGAGGCCGCCTTCGCGCTCGAAGAGGAGGTCGGCACCCCGGCCGACATGGACACGGCGATGCGGCTCGGCTTCAACTGGCCGCGCGGGCCGCTGGAGCTGACAGAGCTGATCGGCCCCGGGCGCGCGGTGGCGCTGCTGGAAGAGCTGCGGGAGGAGCACGGCGAGGCCTACCGCCCGGCTCCACGACTCGCCGCCGCGGCGGGATGAGAACGGACGACTTCGAGGAAGCGCGCCGGGGGCTGGTCGCGCCCTTCGAGCCGGCGCGGGTCGAGGACGAGAACGGGCGCACCGTCTGGGAGCTGGAGAGCTACGAGTTCCTCGACGACGACCCCCCGGCGACCGCCAACCCGAGCCTCTGGCGGCAGGCTCGCCTCGGTCGCATCGCCGGCCCCTTCGAGCTGGCGCCGGGCCTCTACCAGCTGCGCGGCTTCGACCTCTCCAACATGCACGTGGTCGAGGGCACCGACGGGATCGTCGTGATCGACCCGCTCGTCTCCGCCGAGACGGCGGCGGCGGCGCTGGCCCTCTACCGCGAGCACCGCGGCGAGCGGCCGGTCACCGGCCTGATCTACACCCACAGCCACGTCGACCACTTCGGCGGCGCCAAGGGCGTCGTCTCCCAGGAGGAGATCGACGCCCGCGGCATCCCGGTGCTCGCCCCCGCCGGCTTCCTCCACCACGCGGTCAGCGAGAACGTTTTCGCCGGCACGGCGATGGGGCGGCGGGCCGGCTACATGTTCGGGGCGAAGCTCGAGCGAGGCCCCGAGGGCCAGCTCGGCGCCGGCCTCGGCCAGACCACCTCGATGGGCACGATCACCCTCCTCCCCCCCAACCTCGACGTGGCCGAGACCGGCCAGGAGGAGACGGTGGACGGCGTGCGCATGCGCTTCCAGCTAACCCCGGGGACCGAGGCGCCGGCGGAGATGAACATCCACTTCCCCGAGACGCGGGCGCTCTGCATCGCCGACAACGCCGCCCGCTCGATGCACAACGTCCTCACCCCGCGCGGCGCCCTGGTCCGCGACCCGCGCATCTGGGCGCACTACCTCGACCAGGCGATCGACCTCTTCGGCGCCGAGACCGACGTGCTCTTCGCCGGTCACCACTGGCCCTGCTGGGGCCGCGAGCAGATCGTCGAGTACCTCGAGAAGCAGCGCGACCTCTACACCTACCTGCACGACCAGACCCTGCGGCTGCTGAACCAGGGCCTCACCGGGCCGGAGATCGCCGAGACGATCGAGCTGCCGCCCAGCCTCGCCGAGGAGTGGCACTGCCGCGAGTACTACGGCTCGGTCAGCCACAACACCAAGGCCATCTACCAGCGCTACATGGGCTGGTTCGACGGCAACCCGGCCCACCTCTGGCAGCACCCGCCGGTCGAGCAGGCGCGCCGCTACGTCGAGCTCGCCGGCGGCGCCGGGGCCCTGCTGGAGAAGGCCCGTGCCAGCTTCGAGCGAGGGGACTTCCGCTGGGTGGCGGAGGTCGTCAACCACCTCGTCTTCGCCGAGCCGGAGAACCGCGAGGCGCGCGAGCTGCAGGCCGACGCGCTCGAGCAGCTCGGCTTCGGCGCCGAGAACGCGACCTGGCGCAACTTCTTCCTGATGGGCGCGAAGGAGCTGCGCGAGGGGATCTCCGGCACGCCAACTGCACCCGCACCGGCCGACGTGGTCGCCCACCTCACCGTCAGCCAGCTTCTCGACGCGATGGCGATCCGACTCGACGGCCCGCGCGCCTGGGACGCGCACCTGCGGATCGACTGGCGGATCGCGGACCCCGAGGAGGAGCACAGGATCACGGTCCGCAACGGCGTCATGCGCCACAAGCCGGGCCGGCACGAGCCCGCCGCCGACGCCGCTCTCGTGGTCGACCGCAAGCCCCTCGACCAGCTCCTGCTCAAAACCGCCGACATCGCCGAGCTGGCCGAGAGCGGCCGCCTCCGCGTCGAGGGCGACGGGGCAAAGCTGGGCGAGCTGCTCGGCCTGCTCGACGAGCCCAACCCCGCCTTCGCGATCGTGACGCCGGAGTAGCAATCCGCGAGCTTTTGTTGGGTGGGATGGCGGGCGCCCTTCCCAAAACGCTCGGCAGGAGCCTCGCTTGAGTGTTTTTGGAAGGGCGCCCGCCATCCCTCTCGAACGCAACAAGCTTCGAAAGGCTCCTCACACGTCACCGAGCGAGGCCCAGACTGCGAAGCCGGCCTCAGAGTCCCCAAGCTTTTAAAAGAGCTTGGGGCGCCCGTAACGCCTCTCGGAACATGTGGAGCTTTCGGGGAGCCGGTAACGCCTCAGGGAAAGAGTTTCCGAAGCCAGTGCGCTGTCGAGGGGACGCCGGCACCCCTCCCCAAAACACTCCAGCGAGGCTCCCGCCGAGCGTTTTGGGGA
>CAMLQY010000004.1 GCA_946482365.1 uncultured Actinomycetes bacterium | reverse complement strand
CGGAGCTGGGCCGCCCCCCTGGCTATTGTCGCGACGCCGCGCAATGCCAACCCCGGGTGGGGGGTGGCGACTTACCCGACAATTCCCCGTATAAGTCGCCACGCCCATCATTTCTCCGGCGACTGCGCTGCCGCAGGCCGCGCTCCCGGTTGCACCGCGCTTGCGCGCGGTGCTCAATCGGCAGGAGGACGGCCAGACTCCTTCCACCCCCACCCAGACGACAAGGCAGACAAACGGATGGCAGACAATAGATTTCGTTTGTCGTATTATCGAGCGCATATGACGACAACACGCTCCGACGCAAATGACCTGTTCATCGCCCTCGCCCACCCACTGCGCCGGCGGATCCTGCGCAAGGCGCTCGCCAGCGACGGCGAGATCAGCCCGCGAGAGCTCGCCTCGAGCCTGGAGCAGCCCCTCTCCAGGCTCAGCTACCACGTCAGGGTCCTCTCCGTCTGCGGTGCGCTGGAGCTGGTGCGAACCAAGCAGATCCGGGGCTCGACCCAGCACTTCTACCGCTCCACCCTCGAGGCGCCCTGGGTGAAGCTGGCGCTCGAGGCGCACGGGGGCTCCGCCGGAGACGGCGGGGCCTGAGGGGGAGAGTCTTCGCCGCCGGCAGCTTAAGTACACGCCGTGGACGAGAGGGAGAACATCCGCAGCACCGCGGGAGACGACGCGGCGACGGAGTCGGCCGTCCTCCAGCTGGTGCTGGCCCTTCACCCCTCCGCCCTCAGCTTCGAGGAGCTCCTGCGCGAGCTGGGCGGCGATCGGGATGCGGTCGAGCGCGCCGTGGCGGACCTAGCCGGCACCGGGCTGCTGCACCGCAGGGAGCATTTCGTCGTGGCAACCCGCGCCGCCCTGCGCTTCGACGAGCTGATGGAGAGGTGATGCACATGGGCCCGGCCGGTCTCGGCCACGAAAAAGCCGGACCCATGTGCCTTGATCGAGCTCCCGGCCACAGAGAGCTCTGTGACAAGCTTTCCCTCACGCTACACGCCAGTTTTTAAATGTCAAGAGCTCTGACCGCTTCGCCCGGTCGTGCCCTTCGCCCAGGCGTCAAAGTCGACGAATGGCCCAGTACCCTAGGGGCCGCTTGCGCAGAGCCCTGCCCATCGCCGGCGTCCTCGCCGTCTGCCTCTTCGGCGTCGGCAGCGATGCGTCGACTCGCGGGCCGATCGCGATCCACGGCGCCGCCTCCGGGTCCCACCTGCGGCTGACGGTGAGCGGCTCACAGCTTCTCGTCGAAGGGCACATGGCCCGGTCCCGCTCGGTCGGCTGCCGCTTCACCCGTGGCCGCAGCGCCGCCGCCTGTCCGCTGGAGGGAGCGTCGGCGGTCGTGGTCGAGATGGGCCCGAACGGCGACAAGGTCGAGGTCCTCGACCCCCTCCCAGTCCCGCTCACCGCCTATCTCGGCGCCGGCTCCGACAAGCTGATCGGCAATGCCGAGCCCGACACCTGCTACCCGCAGGGGACGCGGAGGAACCGCTGCATCGGCGGCGCCGGTGACGACGTCTGCATCTCCGCGCCCATCAACACCGACTGCGTCGGCGACGCCGGTGACGACTACTGCCGGGTGCGCGACGGCAGCGACGGCTGCTGGGGCGGGCCGGGACGCGACGTCTGCATCATGGGCGCGGGGCACGACGGCTGCCACGGCGACGGCGGTGCCGATCGCCTCTACGGCGGCCGGGCCAGCGACCAGCTCTACGGAGGCAGCGGCTCCGACTATTGCGACGGCGGCCCTGGGATCGGGTACTCACGCAGCTGCGAGGAGGGCCCCGGTCACTGAACCGCCGATAGCGAGAGGGACGGCGGGTGCCCTCCCCAAAACACTCCAGCGAGGCTCCCGCCGAGCGTTTTGGGGAGGGCACCCGCCGTCCCGCCCCCCCCGTCCTCTAGCGTCTCCTCAATGACCGCAATCGACGAGCTGTTCGCCAATAACGAGGAATTCGCCGCCTCGCTTCCCACCCGGCACCTCGACGTGCGCCCGAGCCGGCAGCTGGCGATCGTCACCTGCATGGACTCGCGGCTCGACGTCTTCTCGGCGCTCGGGCTGCGCGACGGCGAGGCGCACGTCCTGCGCAACGCCGGCGGCGTCGTCAGCGACGACGTGATCCGCTCGCTGGCGATCTCCCAGCGCCTGCTCGGCACCCGCGAGGTGATGCTGATCCACCACACCGACTGCGGCATGGAGAAGATCACCGACGACGGCTTCCGCGCCGAGCTGCAGGAGGCGACCGGCCTCGCGCCCGGCTTTGCGATCGAGTCCTTCACCGACGCCGAGGCGAACGTCCGCCAGTCGGTCCAGCGGGTTCGCCTCTCCCCCTTCCTGCTTCACCGGGACCTCGTGCGCGGCTTCGTCTACGACGTCGACAGCCACAGGCTGCGCGAGGTCGAGGCCGGCTGAGGGACCGCCCCGGGGCGCTCCTACTCGTCGAGCCGGAAGGCGACGATCTTCGCCACCTGCCCGGCGGACGACGCCACACCTGCCGGGGCGATCAGGGTGTCGCCGTCGACCATCACCCCGGAGTTGCTCCCGGCGGGGAGTTTTTCGCGCCAGACGACCTGACCGGAGTCGGCCGTGTACGCCGACACGGCCCCTTCGTAGCTGGTGACGAAGACGAGGTCGTTGACCACCGTGGTCGCGCCGAAGGCCGGGGTGCCGAGCTCTTCGGACCACTTGACCTTGCCCGTCGCCGCATCGAGGGCGACGATTTCCCCGCTCGACGTGCCCGGTTCCTGCTTTTCGGTGCCCGAGATGAGTTCCTGCGGCCCGTTCACCACCGGCACGAAGACCGTCTTGCCGTCGGTCGACATCGGCGCGATCACCCCGCCGAGCGTGCCCGGGTAGACCGTCCCCAGTTTGATCTTCGACGTTTCACCCCGCATCGCGAGCAACCCGTCGTCGTCGTGGCCGTTGTGCGTTCCGACCGTCCGCTGCCAGATCACCTTGCCCGTTTCGCGGTCAGCGGCGAGCACTATCCCGGACTTGCCGGCCGCCACCACGGCCTGCCTGCCGCCGATCTTCATCAGGATCGGCGGCCCCTGGAAGTCCCAGTCGTAGAGGTCGTGGGGCGTCACCTGGTGGTACCAGTCCATCTTGCCGGTCTTCGCGTCCATCTTGATCAGCGAGTTGGTGTAGAGGTTCGAGCCCGGCCTGCTCGAGCCGAAGGGAGCCCCCGGGGCGCCGGGGAACGGCGCCGGGTTGCCGGTGCCGAAGTACATCCCGCCCTTCTCGTCGAAGGCGGGCGGGTACCACAGGCCCCCGCCGGAGTTGACGCCCGGGTTGCCCCAGAGGTCTTTCGGCACCGTGTCGAAATGCCACCGTTTCTTGCCGGTCTGCGCGTCCAGCGCCCAGAGGATGCCTGCCCCACCGCCTTGGTAGATTTCGGTGGCGGTGACGGGGACGGTCGAGACGTAGACCAGCCCCTCCCGGTAGCCGGGGGCCATGTCGATGCCCTCGTTTTCGTTGCGCGGCAGCACGGTCGACCAGATCTGCTTGCCGGTCTTCTGGTCGAGGGCGAAGGCTTCGGTCGGGGTCGTCCCGAACACGCTGCCGTCCGCGACGACGACGCCGTTGGGCCCGAAGGACGACTGTTCGTAGGACCGCGTCCAGAGGACCTCGCCGGTCTCCAGGCTGAGTGCCTGCACGTTGGAGCCGAGGTCCTGGGAGTAGATGACCCCCTTGTCGATCACCGGGGTCGAGGCGTAGCTGCCGAACGGGCCGACGCCCGGGATCGGCGCGGTCCAGACCTGCGAGAGGTCGGTCACGTTGGAGCTGTCGATCGTTCCCTGCGCCTGCCGGGTGTTGGCTGCGTCGATGCCGGGGAACCCCGAGCCGGTGAGCTTCGCTTCTTCGCCGCTCTCACCCTCAGAGGATGAGCCGCAACCGGCGAGCGCGAGGGTCGCGATCGCGGCCGCAAGCAGTGCGAATGCCCTGGTTTTCGGCGCATTCGGCGCCCCCCGCCGGCCTGTCATGGCACGACCCTATGCGACCGGTTTGTGAGTGTCAAGTATTTCCCCTGAGCCGGAGTTATTGACCCCGGAGAGGAAGGGCTGCAGGACGCGGTTGGAGAGCAGTCCCAGCGCTCCCAGGTTGGCGAAGCCCGGCCCCTGGCTCAGCCCGGCCAAGCCGGGGATGTGAAGGCGCGGCTGCATTCTCCGCAGCTCGAGCTGGCGGCCGATCGGCACTTCGGACCGGGTCGGCTGGCCCCAGAGCTCGCCCACCCGGCGCTCGATCTCCTCCCGTGTCGAGGCCGGGAAGAGCGTGCGCAGCTGCGCGAGCAGGTCGAAGCCCGTGCAGTTGGCGACGTAGTCGTGCTCGCTGCGGAAGGCGCCTTCGGGGGACTCGCACTCGAGGCTCACCCCCTCCCCGGCCGCGCCGACGTCGGTCACCCGGCCCAGGGCGAACTCGACCCGGTCGTCGTAGGCGATCTTCTCCAGGCTGGGCGGGTCGAATACGCCGCGGTCGGAGTGCTTGACGAAGTCGCGGCGGGTCTGCTCGTCCAGCGACTCCCACTCGACCACATCGGGATTCGAGAAGACCCGGTTCTCGAGGAAGCTCTCGCCGCGGCTCATCGGCAGCAGCGGCGTGTAGATGGTGAAGCGGCAATCGGGTCGCAGCTCGCGCAGGAACATCGTCGCGCTCAGCGCGCTCTCCCCGCCGCCGACGATCGCGACGTCACAGCGCTTCCCCTCGGGGATGCGGGCGAACTCCTCGCGCTTGCTGTCGCAGTGGAAGACGCGGTCGGCCACGGCGGGCTCGTGGGGAAAGGCGCGGTGGATGCCCGGACCGGTGAGGACCAGGGCGCTACAGGTGTGGCGCGAGGTGCCGCCGTCCTCTTCGGCTTCCACCACCCAGCGCTCGCCCCCCTCGTCGAGCGCCACCTGGGAGACCCGGGCGCGCAGGTGCTCGATCCCGTCGGTCGCGCGCGAGAGCACCCAGCTCAGGTACTCGCCGTAGTCACGGTGGCGCACCTGGGGGGAGCCGGCGTCGACCCAGCGCGCGTAGCGGCGCTCGGCGATCATGTACTGCTGCCAGGTGAACTGGGCCATCGCCGCGTCTATCGCCTCGCCTGCCTCGCCGAACTCGACGTGACTGCGGTAGGGGAAGCCGACGTCCTTGATCGGGGTCACGGCCAGCGGCTCCTCGCCCGAGGTCATCCCGTTGCGCCCCTTCCAGGACGCGGCGACCTCGGTCCCCTCGATCACCTTGACCGAGAGCCGGGTCAGCCCCAGCCCGTTGGCCACGTGGACCTTGGTCGCGATCCCGGCGGCCTTGGCACCGGCGCCGACGATGATCAGATCGTGGTCGGCGCTCATGCGTAGACGGGGGCTCGGGGCTTGGCGACGACCAGTCCATGCTGGGCCGGGCTGAATGCGATCGCGGCACGGGAGATCCGCTCCGAGCCCGACTCGACCGGCTCCAGCTGGACCTCTTCGAGCACGGTGCGGACCACTCGCTTCATCTCCTGTTCGGCGTAGCTGGCCGCGAGGCAACGCCGGGCGCCGCCGCCGAAGGGAATCCAGGTCGGCACGGCGGCACGCTGCGTGAGGAAACGCTCGGGAACGAACTCGCCGGGGTCCTCGTAGACGTCCGCCCGATGGTGGATCAGGTAGACGCAGGGTGCGATCAGCGTCCCGCCGGGCAGGTCGTAGCCGCCCAGCGTCGCCGGCTTCAGCAGGCGGCGCACGACGACCGAGACCGGCGGGCGCAGGCGCAGGGTCTCCTTGACCACCGCGTCGAGGTAGGCGTCGCCTTCTCCCGCCAGGAGTTCCTCCTGCAGCCGCTCCAGCTTGTCCGGGTGGCGCAGGAGGCGCTCGAAGACCCAGGCCAGCGAGCTCGAGGTCGGTCCGTCGGTGAGCAGGGTCAGCAGTTCGTCGCGCAGCTCCTTCTCGCTCAGCGGCGAGCCGTCCTCGTGGCGCGCGTCGACCAGGATCGAGACGGCGTCGCGACGGCCGTCCTCCCCTTCGGCCCGGCGCCGGCGCGCCTCCGCCAGCACCTCCTCCTCGACCGGCTCCATCGCCTCGCGCCACTCACGGCTCTCTTCGAGCCACTCCGGCCCGAAGAGAGCGAGCTTCCAGAGCCGGTCGTCGTCGTTGATCGTCTCGGTCAGGTTCGTGAGCAGCGCCCGCAGGCGGTCCAGCCGCCCCTCGTCGTCGCCGAAGACGGCGCGCATCACCACCTCCTGGGTGAGCAGCTGCATCCGCGGCCAGAGCTGGAACGGCTCGCCGACCGGCCAGGCGCGGATCTCCCTGCGTGCCAGCTCGGTCATCGTCTCGGCGTCCTCGCGCATCCGCTCGCCGTGGAAGCGCGGCAGCATCAGCTTGCGCTGGACCATGTGCTGGGGCTCCTCGCTGAGCATCACCGAGTGCGCCCCCAGCACCGGCTTCAGCGCCAGGTTCGGAACCCCCACTCCGAGGTCGTTGGTGTCGATCGAGAAGACCCGTTTGACGTCCTCGGGGTCCGCGAGCACGACCCACGTGCCGAGGTGGCGCAGGCGCAGGGTGAAGGTGTCGCCGTAGCGCTCCCGGCACTCCTCGAGCATCGGCAGCGGCTCGCGCGCCCAGCGCATCGACTGGACCATCTCGGGCTCCTCCGGCCCGGGCGGCAGGCCACCTCCCCCCGCCGCGCCGCCGGGCTCGGCCCCCTCGCCCATCAGCTCGTCCTCGAGCTTGCAGGTGGCGCCGATCAGCAGCTCGAAGAGCTCGGCGCTGAAGTCCTCCGGCAGGCCGGCCGCGGCACCGCGAGCGAGATAGCGGGCGCAGACTTCGGCCACCCGCTCGGGCTGCATCATCGGGATCCCGTGCTCGCTCTTGTACTCGGCGACTTCGCGGCAGATCTGGAAGCGCTCGCCCAGCAGGCGCGAGATCTCTTCGTCGATCGGGTCGAGCCGCTCGCGGAACTGCCCGAGGCCGTTGTCGCTCATACCGCCTCCTCGAGCAGGCCGGCGGCGAAGGCGTGGCTGCACTCCGCCAGCGTCTCCAGGGCGTAGCCCCCCTCCTGGATCACGCAGATCGGCGGTCCGGCTGCGGCCAGGAGCCGGCCGATCTCGGTGAAGATGCGCGGCGGGAAGCCCCATGAGCCGTGCGGGTCGCCGGCGACGATGTCGTAGCCGAGCGAGACGACGATCGCCTCGGAGGATCCGGCGAGGGCCTCGATCGACGCGGCGAGCGCCTCGAGGTACTCGCTCGCGTCGGGGCTGCCCTCGAACTCGACCACGTGTTCGCGCTCGCTGCTCGGCGTCACCGTCAGCTCTGCGACGTTGGTCACCGGCGAGGCGTGCAGCGAGTGCAGGCTGGCGTCGGCCATCTGCTCGACGATCGCGGCGGTGCCGTTCGGGTAGTGCAGGTCGATGTCGAGGATGCCGACCGGGCTGACGCCCCGGTCGCGCAGCGCCTGGACCGCGGCCGCGGCGGTGTTGAGGTAGCAGTAGCCGGCGAACCAGGCCGGGCCGGCATGGTGCCCCGGCGGCCGGCAGAGCGCGTAGGTGAAGCGAGAGCCTTCCGCGAGCCGCTCGGCCGCGGTGATCGCCGTGCGCACCCCCTCGCGCGCGGCGCTTACCAGGCCGGAGCTGACCGGGATGTCGGGCGGCAACCCGGGAGGGGTCAGCTCCGGCATCACGACCGGCTCCTCGGACACCTCCCCCAGCGCCTCCAGGTACTCGGGGTCGTGCAGCACGCTGAGCGTCTGCTCGACGTCTTCGCCGTCGGCGTCGGCCTCGACCGAGCGCACGCCCGCGTGGCGCAGCAGGCCGCTGCGCAGCTCCGCCATGCGGCGGTTGTCGTCGACCCCGGGCAAGATGCGACCGCCTTCGAGGATCCAGTGGGCGCTGTCGGCGTCGGCGCCGCCGCTGCGCTGCTCGACCATCAGCAGCTCCGCGATCACAGCTTCCTCCGCATCCGCGGGCCCAGGTGCTCGAAGCCGTTGGCCCTGTAGAAGGCCTCGGTGGCGGCGATCCGGGCGAAGCTCTCGCGCGGCAGCCCGACCTCCAGGCGCTTCGCCCCCTCCCGGCGGGCGACGTCGCAGAAGGCCTCGACCAGGTCGCGGCCGATCGCCCGGCTGCGCCACTCCGGATGCACCCAGAGGTCCTGGATCGTGCCGTAGCGACCGGGCACGTGGATCGCGTGCTGCCAGCTGGCGGCGAGGACCCCGACGATCTTCCCTCCGTCCTCGTCCCCTGCCTCCGCCACCAGCAGGGCGCCCACCCCCCGGTCCCCGGCAAGCTCGCGCGTCGCCTCCTCCAGCTCCGCCGTGGCGGGACCTTTCCCGCTCAGCTCGACCAGGAGCTCTGCCACGGCGGCTGCGACCGCGGGGGCATCCTGCACCGAGGCCTCGCGCACGCGCCAGCCGGAGCCGGCGGCGTGCGCGGTTTCGGCCTCGGTCGGGGTCGCCCCGTTCATGCGACGTTTGCCGGCATCCCCGCCGGCTCCAGCTCGACGCTCCAGGCGTCGGGCGAGTCGCTTCCGGTCACAGTGCGGGCGATCGCCGCCATCGGCGCCCGCGCCTTGAGCAGGATCTCGTCGAACTCGTCCTCGGGGTCGGACTGCATCACGATCGCGCCGCCGGCGCCGATCGTCGTGCGACCCTCGCGAAGGACGATCGTGCGGATCACGATGCTGAGGTCCATCACCCCGTCGAGGCCGAAGTAGCCGATCGCGCCCGAGTAGACGCCCCGCGCCTCGGCCTCGATGTCGTCGATGATCTCCATCGTGCGCTGCTTCGGCGCCCCGGTCATCGAGCCGCCCGGGAAGCAGGCGCGCGCGCATTCGGCGGCGCTGCGGTCCGCGGAGAGCGTTCCCTCGATCGTCGAGATCAGCTGGTGCACGGTCGCGTAGTCCTCGACGACCATCAGCTCGGGGACGGCGACGCTGCCGACCTCGCAGACGATGCCGAGGTCGTTGCGCAGCAGGTCGACGATCATCAGGTGCTCGGCGTAGGTCTTTTCGTCGCTGGTCAGCTCGGCCTTCAGGGCGGCGTCCTGCTCGGGGTCGGCCGAGCGCGAGGTCGTCCCCTTGATCGGCCTCGCCTCCACCCTGCGCTCGCGGTCGACCGAGAGGAAGCGCTCGGGCGAGGAGCTGACCACCGCCACCTCGCCCAGCTTGAGGTAGGCAGCGAAGGGCGACGGATTGCTGCGGCGCAGGTTGCGGTAGAGGTCGAAGGGGTCGGGGCTGGCGCCGGTCGAGATCTGGTCGGTGAGGCAGATCTCGTAGGACTCGCCGGCCGCGAGTTCGGCCTGGCAGCGGGCGATGTCGGCGAGGTACTGCTCGCGCCCGCGACCGCAGTCGAAGCTGACGTGCGCGGCGCTCGGCTCGCCGAAGGTCTCGGCGGGGTCGGGCCGTGCACCGCGCGGGTCGGCGAGGACCTCGTGCACGGCCTCCTCTGCCTCCTCGAGCCAGCTCTCCACCTCCGGGTCCTCCTCCCGGCCGAGGGCCATCAGGTGGGTGCGGTGGCGAACGTGGTCGACCGCGATCAGCCGGTTGGCCAGCATCAGCACGGCGTCGGGAACGTCGGAGCGGTGCACGTTGGATGAGCCGCAGTCCGCCTTCAGCTCGTAGCCGAGGTAGCCGACGAAACCGCCGAGGAGGTCGGGTGCCTGTCCGGAAGGCGTCTCGATCGTCCGCTTCGCGATCTCGCGGTCGAGCACCTCGAAGACCGAGCCCCGCTCCAGCGCCGTCACCTCGGCACCGTGGACCTGAACCGCCCCCGACTCGACCTCGTATTCGAGTACGCATCGGTCCTCGCCGGCGCTGGTCCCCAGGTAGGAGCTCTGCGCGAGCCGCGTCGGCGCGTCGGCGCTGTCGAGCCAGAAGGCGTGCTCCCGGTCCATGAACAGCCGTTCGAAGAGGGCCTCCGTCGACGGTTCGCCGGGGACCGTGCGCATGTGCAGCTTCGTGTCGGAGCCGACGACCTCGCGGGGCTCCGCGCGGCGCGACGGCGCAGCCGGCCTCCGCGCCGAACGGGCGACCGGCTCCTTGCGGCGCTCGGCCAGGGCGTAGAAGTTGCGCACCAGGGTCGCGCCGTGCTCGGTGGCTATCGACTCGGGGTGGAACTGGACACCCCACATCGGCCGGCGGCGGTGTTCGATTCCCATCACGACGCCGTCGTCAGCCCATGCGCAGACGTTGCCGTCGGAGCCCATTTCCGTGATCGCCAGCGAGTGGTAGCGGACGACCGGGAACCCCTGCGGGATGTCCTCGAAGAGGCCGCTGCCTTCGTGGAAGATGCGGCTGAGGCGTCCGTGCATCGCCTCGGGAGCGCTGCTCACGTTCCCGTTGAGCACCTTGCCCAGGCCCTGGTGGCCGAGGCAGATGCCCAGGACCGGGATCTCGCTGTAGCGGAGGATGTCGTCGCAGACGCAGAAGTCGTGCCAGCGGCGCGGGGTCCCCGGTCCCGGCGAGAGCACGATCGCGTCGAAGTCCCAGCGCGAGAGGGCGCGCCAGGAGACGGCGTCGTTGTCGACCACGATCGGCTCCTCGCCGGAGACCCCGGCGAGGAGATGGAAGACGTTGTAGGTGTAGGAGTCGTGGTTGTCGACGAGGAGGGTTCTCATCGGACCTCCAGCCCCAGCCCACGGGCGCCCTGGGCCAGCGAGGCCTGGATCGCCCTCTGCACGTGCGGGTCGCGGTCGCGCTCCAGGTACCAGCGCGAGAGGTGCGCGACCCAGCGGGCCAGCGGGCTGACGTCCAGCCGCTCGACCGCCTGGCGCAGGTGGCGCCTGTACATCTCCGACTGCACCACGGCGAAGCGGTACTCGGGGTCCTCCGCCGGGTCGCCGCCGCCACCGCTGCCGTTGCCGTTGTGGGCGCGGGCGCGGGCCAGGTCCCAGCCCAGGCTCTGTTCCTCGCGCAGCAGCTTCTCCGGTTCGAAGTCGAGCGGCTTGGTGTTGGTGTGCATGAGGAAGTAGCCGAGCGCCACCTGGGGCACGATCTGTTCGGCGGCGGGATGGCGCCGGCGGACCCCGATCCGCTCCGGCCCCTCCTCGATCGCGCTGTCGATCCATTCGACGAGCTCGTCGATCAGCAGCGCGTTCTTCTTGCTCGAGGAGACCGACTCGCTCTGTTTGGAGACCATCCCGTGGAAGACGTCGTGCTTGGGGTGGTTGATGTCGGCACCGGCGCCCCGGGCCATCATTTCGTCCATCAGCTGGCGCCTGCAGGTGACGTGGGCGACCCACTCCAGGCCGCAGACCTGGATCGAGGTCGTCCCTTCGAGCCCGGGCGCGGCCATCCAGTAGGCGAGCGCGCGCATGTGCTGGGTCGGCAGGCCGTCGGCGCGCAGCAGCGGCATTTCCTCCAGCTCCTCGCGGTCGGTGAGATAGATGATCGCGCCGTCGGGGCGGCGCTGCAGCATCCCGTGCTCGAGGCCGAGGTTGGAGAGCTCGGCGACCTCGGGCAGGAAGTCGGACTCGAAGAAGACGCGGTCGAAGCCGATGCCGAGCCGGGCGAGCGTCTTGCGCTGGCCGGAGATGACCCAGGCGCGCGTCTTCGACCAGAGCTCGATCGCCGTCTGGTCGCCGTCGAAGACCCGCTGGAGCAGCTCGTCGGCGCTGTCTTCGTGCACGTCGAGCTCGCGGGTCAGCGAGCTCGCCGGGTTGTCGTCGCCCCCGTTCAGCGACGGCCCGCTCTTGACGTAGTCGGCGTAGCAGGCACCTACGAAGTGGTCGCTCTTCTGCCCGTTTTCAGGCGAAGTCTGCGTGTGCCTGCCGCTCTTCACCACGCCCGCCATCGCCTCGCCCATGCTGCGGCCGACGTCGCAGATGATGCTGCGCCGCTCGACCTCGCCCCCCGCCTCCGTGAGGGCCGCGCCGAGCGCGTTGCCCAGGGCGAGATTGCGCAGGTGGCCGATGTGCAGGGCCTTGGTCGAGTTGGCGTCCCAGAAGTTGAGCGCGAAGGTCTGGCCCGCGGCGAGGTCGGCGTGCGACGCGGAGGGGCCTTCTTCCAGCGCGGCGCCGGCCTGCTCGATCCAGCTGCGGTCCAGGCGCACCCAGACCTGGTCGCCGGCGCGGTCCACGGTGTCGACCCATGGCTCGCGCTCGATGTCCTCCAGGGCAGCCAGGGCGGCCGGGTCCTCCTCCCAGCCGCGCACCCGCGGCACCAGCATCAGGTCGTAGCGCTCGTGGGGCTTGTAGGGAGCCCGGGCAGCCCAGTGAGGCCCCGCCTCCTCGCCGGCCTTGAGTTCATCGAAAAAGTCAAAAAGATTGGTCGCCATAGCAGTCGCTCGATTTTTCGATGGCTATGCACCAGCCGGGGCTCGAACCCGGATCTCCGGCTTTTAAGGCCGGCCCTTTCACCGATTAAGGCACTGGTGCGCTATGTGGGCTCCTCCCGTTGAGCCCTCTCCCTTTGACTGCTCTAGATATTTTTCGCATCCTAGCAATCTGGTCAAGTACCGAAGGAGGTACGTCTCCGGCTCCGAACTCTGGGAAGCTCCCGCCCGATGCCGGCAGACCCCCATGCACCCGTTCTGGCCGGCGCCGGGCAGCACAGCCGGCGCCCCGGAGAGCCGGAGATGTCTCCCCTGGAGCTGATCGTGCGAGCCGCGCGGATCGCGAGCGAGTCCCCCGGCGCGGGACGGCTGCTCGAGCGGGCCGCGTCGGTGCGGATCGTCGACTGCCTCTCCTGGCCGGTCCCCGACCCCGGGGCCCTGGTCGCCGGGGCGCTTGGAGTGCGGCCCGAGGAGACCGTGCGGACGCTGACCAGCGGCACCGGGCCGCTCGACCTGCTCGCCGGCGCCTGCGCCGAGATCCAGGCCGGCCGCCTCGACGTGGCGCTCCTCGCGGGTGCCGAGGCGATCCTCCCGTTCATGGATGCGGCACGCGAGGGCCGGGCTACGGGCTGGCCCGAGCAGTCCGCCGACGCGGCCCCGACGCGCCTGCTCGGCAGCGACCGGGGAGCGAGCCACGAGGCCGAGCTGGCAGCCGGCCTGCTGGCGCCGATCCACTACTACCCGTGGTTCGAGGACGCGGTGCGCAGGGCAGCCGGGCGAAATCCCGAGGAGCACCGGCAGTGGCTGGGACGGCTCTGGCGCAGGTTCGCCGAGGTGGCCGAGGCCAACCCGGACGCCTGGACGCGAGCGGCGCCGGCCGCCGGGGAGATCGCGACGGCCGGCGAGGGCAACCGGATGGTTTCCTCCCCCTACTCCAAGCTGATGACCGCGAACATCCAGGTCGACCAGGGGGCGGCGCTCCTGCTCTGCAGCGCCCGCGCAGCCGAGGGGGCCGGGATCGCCAGCGAGGACCGGGTGTTCGTCCACGCCAGCGCCGCCGCGCACGATCACTGGTTCGCGGCCTCGCGCCAGGACCTGCACCGCTCGCCGGCGATCGACGCCTGCGCCCGCGCCTCGCTGGGCCACGCGGGCATCGGAATAGACGAGGTCGCCCACCTCGACCTCTACTCATGCTTCCCCTCCGCCGTGCAGATCGCCGCCGGCGAGCTCGGGGTCGACCTCGCGACCGACTCCCGCCCGCCGACCGTGACCGGCGGCCTCAGCTTCGCCGGCGGCCCGGGCAGCAACTACGTGACGCACTCCCTGGCGGCGATGAGCGAGCGCCTGCGGGGCGACCCCGGCGCCTTCGGCTTCCTGACCGGCGTCGGCTGGTACATGACCAAGCACGCCAACGCCGTTCTCTCGGCACGCCCGCCCGCCAGGCCCTACGCCCACGCCGAGCCCCAGGCGGCGCTCGACACCCTGCCCCGCCGCGAGATCGTCGCCGCCGCCGAGATCGAGGGCCCGGTCGAGTCCTTCACCGTCACCTACGAGCGCGACGGGACCCCGTCGCGGGCGATCGCCAGCTGCCTGCGCGCCGACGGCAGCCGCGCCCTCTCGGGCAGCGCCGAGCCGGAGGCGATTCAGGCGCTCCTCGCCGGCGAAGGTCGCCGACTAGGTCAGGCCTCCTGAGAGAAGGCGATAGTAAAGCGGACTGTTCCGCTAGAGGGCGGCGCCAAACAGCGTCCGCCCTCTTCGGCCATTAATGCAAATTCATCCCCCTAAATCTTTTTTCGTATGGCAATCGAAGTGTAAGGTTTGCCATTCTATCGTTGAGGTTTTGGAGTCCACTGCCCGCGCCGTAAAAGCCCCAGGCCCTGCCCCAATGCATTTGAGTTTCCTGTGCGTGCACGAGTCGTTTTTATTGAGTTTTAAGGTGTTGCAGGTAGAGCCTTCGGCGTTGAATGGTCCGTCTATCGTCTCACCTTCCAGTTTCACCTGATCGTCGCGTTTGTTCGTGATCGTGATTGTCTTCACCTGATCAACAACGAATAAGTGCGGTTCAGGATTCGGTAGGGTTATCTCTATTAAAGGTTTCCCTTTACCCTGGGATATATATGTGGCTTCTAATGGCTCCAGTAACCCTCCAGTGATTTCGGCGGTTTCCGGGCAGAAGAGGCCGGACACGCTTTCGAGCGGAAGCGCTTCCGGATTCAGCATTCCTTTATTGCTTTCTGTGCCACCTACGACGTGGAACGACAGGCCTGTGAATCTGAATGTGCACGCGATATCGGTGCTGAAAAAGATATCCTCGCATTCGAGTGTGATTTTGGCCCCTTCGTCCGTCACTACCAGGCTGCCTAAGTTTTCAGCCGTAGTTAACAGGGTTGCTGTGTCGGGATTGCCTTTGCTCGCGGTCGTTGTCACCCAACACGGGTCCGATTCTTCTGTTTCGCAGACCGCCGGGTAGGCGAACGAGGTAATATTGATCGCCTGCGGAGCGCCTGCTTCTCCGACCGAGGCTTCCGCTAAGACATCTGAGCATTGGATATCGAAGAGGTTGGTGCTGAATGACCAGGTCGCTCCGGAGGCCAGCTCCATGTGAACCGACGTCACCAGGTTGCCTTCTTCGCAGGGGCTCTGGTTGACTTTGCAGAGCGCCGTTTCTCCTGCCGTGGCCGAGGACGTCCCGACGAACACCATCGCCGCCACCGCCGCAATCGCGGCGAGGCTTAGTGTCTTGAGTCTCATTTTTTCTCTCCCTTCCCGGATCGATCCGGGGTCGAGGCGGTGTCACCCCAGTGATAGCCAATTGGGATGAATACAGTGGGTTTTGTTGGGTGAGCACCCCGTGCTTTCACGGCAGGGGAGTCGAGTGCCTGTCCTTTCCCCTGCAAGACCCAGGATGTCGATCGGGCGCGTGCGCGACTCCCGCGCATGCGCGAGTTTGTGACAACCGGCGGGCCGGCGGTGGACTCGGGAATTGGGCTAGGCCCAGGCCTCCTGAAGGAAGGCGGTCAGCTCTCCGGTCAGGCGCCTGGGCCTCAGCCGCCACTCGAGGATCGAGCTGGCCTCGACCAGGTGCCCGTTCGGCAGCTCCTCGGCGAGCATCCCGGAGTCGCTGAAGGGGTGCAGAGGGTCGCGCGGGTGGCCGACGATCAGCGCCGGCTGGCGAATCTCGGTGCGCTGCTCGCGGTGCGGCGCGGTCTCGCCGAGCAACAGCCCCTCCAGCACCGCCCCCGAGGGGCCCGGCCTCTGGCGGACCCAGTCGAACCCGATGTCGAGGAGGTGGTGGGTGCGCGGGATCGCGGAGGTGACCCGCGAGAGGGCCTCGAACGCCGGCCGGGCAAGCCGCAGGCCGAGCAGCATCGGGGCGAACGTCGCCGCCACCCCAGGCAGCGCGTTGTCGAGGACCGGCATCTCGATGAAGAGGCCGCGAACTCGCTCGGGCTCGCGAACCGCAAGCTCTAGCGCGACGTTGGCGCCCAGCGAGGTGCCGCCGACCACGGCGGAGGGCTGCTCGAGGTGGTCCAGCAGGCCCACCACCTGGCGGGCGAAGAGAGGCATCGAGTACAGGCGCAGGTCCTCGGGCCGGTCCGAGCGCCCGTGCCCGAGCAGGTCGACGCAGACCACCCGGTTCCCCTGCCCCGCCAGCTCCGGTCCCAGCCGCTCGAACATCCTCCTGTTCATCAGCAGCCCGTGCACGAGCACCAGCAGCCGCTCGCCCTCCCCGTAGGAGTCGTACTCGATCCGGTGGCCCTCGTAGTGGAATGCGCCCATCGGCAATACCTACAGGATGACGAGCAAGGGCCGCCCGAAGGCGGCCCTTGCCAGGTGCTTGGAAGCGAACGCGGGGACCACACCGGGTGGGACAACGCCCGGCCTCCCACGCTCGCCGGTGCCCGGGTTGGATTCCGCCGGGCGGCCGAAACAGTGCGGCGCCTAGCGGCCCTGCACCTCCAGTGTCCCCTGAAGCATGTGACTCGAAATTAGGACCACCTCCTTTCTCTGGTGATCCCGATTGAAGCAAATCGCGCAGTCGCCGTAGGATCAAGTGCCGTGGCCGACCGAGCTTCGCAGCCGACCCAAGCAGAGAAGGCAGCCCGCTTTCGCGCCCTGCACGAGGGCGAGCCCTTCGTCATGCCCAATCCCTGGGACGCCGGCTCCGCGCGGGCGCTCGAGGCGCTCGGCTTCGAGGCCCTGGCCACGACCAGCGCCGGCTTCGCCCTGACCCTGGGGCGGCGGGACGGCAACGTCACCCTCGACGAGCTGACCGGGCACATCGGCGAGATCGACCGGGCGACGAGCCTGCCGGTCTCCGTCGACCTCGAGAACGGGTTCGGCCCCGCTCCCGAGGACGCGGCGAACGCCATCGTGCGCGCGGCCGCGGCGGGGGCCGTTGGCGGCTCGATCGAGGACTACGACCCCACCGGCGAGATCTACTCCTTCGACCATGCCGTGGAGCGCGTGACGGCGGCCTGCGAGGCGGCGCGTGCTCTGGACTTCCCCTTCACGCTCACGGCCCGCGCCGACAACTACTTCCGCGGCAATCCCGACCTCGACGACACGATCGCCCGCCTGCAGGCGTTCGAGCGGGCCGGCGCGGACGTGCTCTACGCGCCCCGCCTGAGCGAGCCGGACCAGATCCGGGCGGTGTGCGAGGCGGTGGAGAAGCCGGTCAACGTGCTCGCCCGCCCCAACTTCTCCATGGACGAGCTGGCGAGCATGGGAGCTCGCCGGGTCAGCGTCGGCGGCAACCTCGCCTGGGTCGCCAACGAGGCGATGTTCGGTGCTGCGAAGCAGATTCGCGAGAGCGGCGACTTCTCGGGCCTGAAGGTCTCGCGCCACGCCGGGGAGTGGCTCGGCGACTGAGGGTTCGGACCGGATCAGCTCACGCGCCCCGGCCACCAGGCCCGGTCGCCGCAGAGGCAGGTGATCGCCGGGATCATCAGGGCGCGGACGACGAAGGTGTCGAGCAGGACGCCGAGCGCGACCGTGGCGCCGATCTGGACCAGCTCCTCCAGCGGCAGCAGGGTGAGGGTGGCGAAGGTGCCGGCGAGGACCACGCCGGCGCCGGTGATCACGCCGCCGGTGTTCTCCAGCGCCGCGAGGACGCCGTCGCGGGTCCCCAGGGCCGCCGCCTCCTCGCGGGCGCGGGTCATCAGGAAGATGTTGTAGTCGACGCCGAGGGCGACCAGGAAGATGAAGGCCAGCAGCACCAGGTCGAAGGCCATCCCGTCCGAGCCGAGGACCTCGGTGAAGCCGAAGGTGACCAGCCCGAGCGTCGCGGCAAAGGAAGCGACGACGGTGACGATCAGGTAGGCGGGTGCCACCAGGGACCGCAGGACCAGGGCGAGGATCAGGCCGACGAGTAGGAGGACCGCCGGGACGATCAGCTTCGTGTCGCGCGAGTTGGTCTGCTCGATGTCGTAGTTCTCGGCCGGGATGCCGCCGACCAGGGCGCTCGGCGCCACCTCCTGGAGCTTCTCGCGGATCCCCTCGACCAGGTGGGACGCTTCCGCCGAGTAGGGGTTGCCGCGCAGGACGATCGCAATCGCCGCCTCGGTCGAGATCTCGGAGGGCGGCACCGGGATCGCCAGCTTCACCGCGTTCAGCTCCTCCAGGCGACCGATCGCCGCCTCGGCCTGGCCGATACGGACGACCGCCGTCAGCGGCGACCCCAGCCCGGGCGGGAAGTGTTCGTCGAGGATTTCGGTGCCGCGGCTGGATTCGGTCGAGCGCGTTTCGCCCTGGCCGAAGCCGAGCGTCCCGTGGTCGACGAGGTTGCCGAGCGAGAGGACGGCGAGGGCAACTGAGACGGCGGCGGCGATCGCGCGCGGGCGGCGGCGGACGAGGGCGGCGACCCGGGCCCAGCGGCGGCTTCTCTCGCGCGGCTCGGCGTCGCGACCGGGCCAGAAGGCCCGCTCGCCGAGCAGCGCGAGAACCGCGGGCAGCAGGGTCAGCGACGCCGCGAGCACCACGGCGATCCCGATCGCCAGCACCGGGCCGAGCCAGCGGGTTGACTCGAGGTCGGCGAGCAGCAGCACCAGCATCGCCGCGATCACGGTTCCGGCGGAGGCGGCGATCGGCCGCACGCTCTCCGCCAGCGCGTCCCGCAGAGCGGTGCCGGGCGCCACCCCCCGGCCGAGCTCCTCGCGATAGCGGTGGATCAACAGCAGCGAGTAGTCGGTGCCGGCGCCGAAGATCAGCACCAGGAGAAGGAACGTCCCCTCGGCGTTGACCACGATCGCGCCCGCCTCGATCAGGAGATAGGCGATGCCGATCGCGATCAGGTAGGCGGTGCCGACCGTGAGCAGCGGCAGCAGGGCGAGGAGGGGAGCGCGATAGACGACCAGCAGCAGGACGAGGACCAGGCCCAGCGTCGCGATCAGCAGCGTCTTGGCGGCGTCGTCGGCGACCTGCTCGAGGTCGGCGGCGATCCCGCCCGGCCCGGTGACGTAGGAGCGCAGGCCGGGATGCCGGTGCTCGGCCAGGTAGGCCCGGATCTTCGCCACCCCGCTGACCACCGCGTTGCGTTCGTTGGCGTCGATCGCCAGCGCCACCAGCGCCGCTTCGCCGTCGCGGGAGATCGGGCCGATCCCCTGCGCGATCCGGGCGACCGCCCCCAGCGGCCGCTTCGCTTCGCCCGAGAAAGGAGCGAAGACAGGCGTGGCCCCGGAGAGGCCGAGCCGTTCCAGCCCCTGCCCGAGCCTGCCGATCGCGTTCAGGTCGCCCGCGGTGAGCCCGCCCTCGCGGTCGAAGACGACCAGCACCGGCACGTCGTCGCCACCCTTGAAGTCGCTCTGGAGCACGTCGAGGGCCCGGGTCGACTCCGCCTTCTCCGGCAGGTAGCTGCTCTGCCCCGCCGCGGTGACGTCGCCGATCTGGATCCTCCCCAGCAGTCCCGCGAGCCCGAGCACGATCCAGGCGCCGACGGTGACCCAGCGCCCCCGCGGGCCGGTGACGGCGGCGGCCAGGCGTGCGGTTGGGCGCGGTCGATCCACGCTGGGGGTTTCGACATTCCTCCGCGCTGCCCTGGCCGCCCGGCAACGCGGTCGCTGACTGAACGTTTGACCCCCTCAGAGAGGGGTCAAACGTTCAATCGATGGCGTGACTCGAAGCCTCTCGGCTATTTGACGAATTCGCGAACCTGCGAGTAGACGGTTGCGTCCTGCATCAGGTTCAGGTGCGAGATGCAAGCGGTTTCCGTGTTCGTCGCCCCCGCCAGCGGAACGCTGGAGTCGGGGTTGATGATCTCGTCGCACGGCGACCACCAGGTTCCGTAGTTGACGGCGCCCGGCGTCTCGTCTCCCGCGTTCAGTGTGCTGAGGAACGTCGAGCCCTGCCGCATCTCCACGCAGGAGGCGCTGAAGCAGAAGTTGGCGAAATCGGTGCCGTGGTTGGGACCGCCGAGCGAAACCCAGTCGTCGACTTTGCTTTCGCCGCCGAGGAACTTGACGTACCAGCGGGTGTTGAGGCTGCCCATCGAGTGGGCGACGATGTCGACCTTCGAGGCTTTCGTCGAGGCGAGCAGTTTTTCGATTTCGCTTTTGACCACGTTTTCAGCGGTCGTGACGTTCGAGGTCGACGTGTTGTAGCTGTAGGCGCTCAGCTGTTTTTTCGACCAGCCGTCTTTTTCGAATCGTTTGATCATCGTGTTCCAGTCCGAGGCCGAGCGCGCATAGCCGTGGACGAACAGAATCGGGTCCACCGCGGACGCGGCGCTGGCCCAGAGCGCGCCTGCGCCGAGGCAAATCGCGACCGTGGACGCAAGGGCCGCGAACCTTCTCTTCAACATGTCTCCTCCTTGCTCTATCTCGGCAGCCCGAACCCGCTGGGGTTTGCGACCGCCCTTGTGCAAAGCGGACATAGTAGTCAAGTTCAGTTGAGCGAAAGGGAGAGTGCAGGGCTGTCCGGCGCTAGCCGAACTCGATCACGCTGCGGATGCCGTCCTGGGCCTCCATCAGCTCGAAACCGCGGTTGACCTCGTCGAGGGAGATGCGGTGGGAGATGAAGGGCTCGACGTCGATCTCGCCGGCGAGGCTGCGTTCGATCAGCTGCGGGACCCCCTCGCGGCCCTTGACGCCGCCGAAGGAGGAGCCGGCGACGCGGCGGCCGGTGATCAGGAGGCGGGGGACGATGTCGAGGGTCTCCCCCTTGCCGGCCACGCCGGCGACGGTGCACAGGCCCCAGGCCATGCGGGCCGCCTCGACCGCCTGGCGCATCACGGCGACGTTGCCGGTGGCCTCGAAGGTGTAGTCGGCGCCGAAGCCGCCGGTCATCTCGAGGATCGCCTCGACCGCGCCCTCACCCCCCTCGATCGTGTGCGTCGCGCCCTGTCCGCGTGCCAGCTCGAGCCGCTCCGGGGAGAGGTCGACGCAGACGATGCGCTCGGCGCCCTGCAGCCGGCAGCCGGCGACCGCGCCCAGCCCGACCATCCCCGCCCCGAAGACGGCGCAGGTGCTTCCGGGCTGCACCGCGGCGGTGTTGATCGCGGCGCCGAGCCCGGTCGAGAGGCCGCAGGCGAAGAGACAGGCATGCTCGAAGGGCGCCTCGGGGTCGATCTTCGCCAAGGCGATCTCCGGCATCACCGTGTACTCGGCGAAGGTAGAGCAGCCCATGAAGTGACGGACGGCGTCGCCGTCGCGCGAGATGCGGGTGCTGCCGTCGGGGAGGAAGCCCTTGTTCTGCTGCTCGCGAATCGCCAGGCAGAGGTTGGTCCGCGGGTCGAGGCAGTGGACGCACTCGCCGCACTGGGGCGAGAAGAGGGTGACGACGTGGTCGCCCGGGGAGAGGCCGGCGACGTCCGCGCCGACCCGCTCGACGACCCCCGCCCCCTCGTGGCCGAGCACCGTCGGCGCGTAGCCGGAGGGGTCGGCGCCGGAGGCCGTGTAGAGGTCGGTGTGGCAGACGCCGCAGGCGACGAGGCGGACCAGGACCTCACCCGCCCGGGGCTCGGCGAGCTCGACCTCCTGGACGGCGAGCGGCTCGCCGAACTCCTCCAGCACCGCGGCGCGCATCTTCACGACCCGACCTCGCCCCTGCTCAACCGCTCTTGAAGCGGGCGGCCTCCTCGGAGCCGCCCGTGGCGTCGCCCTCGCTGTAGGAGTGTGCGCCGGTGCCGGCGAGCTTGCCGCCGTCGACGATCAGGTACTCCTCGCGGATCGGCCGCCCGTCGAACCAGCACTCGAGGATCTCGCGCGCCCCGGCCGCGTAGCGGGCCTGGGCGGAGAGGCTGGTGCCGGAGGTGTGCGGGGTCATGCCGTGGTGGGGCATCGTGCGCCAGGGGTGGTCCCGGGGCGCCGGCTGGGGGAACCAGACGTCGCCGGCGTAGCCCGCCAGCTGGCCGCTCTCGCATGCCCGCGCGACCGCGTCGCGGTCGCAGATCTTGCCGCGCGCCGTGTTGATCAGGTAGGAGCCCCGCTTCATCCTCGCCAGCATCTCCGCGTCGAAGAGGTTCTCGGTCTCCGGGTGCAGCGGCGCGTTGATCGTCACCACGTCGCACACCTCCACCATCGACGCCGCGTCGGGGTGGAAGGTGGCGCCGAGCTCCTCCTCGACCTCGGCCGGCAGGCGGTGGCGGTCGGTGTAGTGCAGGCCGACCTCGAAGGGCTTCAATCGCCGCAGCACCGCCGAGCCGATCCGCCCGGCGGCGACGCTGCCGACCTGCATCCCCTCCAGGTCGTAGGAGCGCGAGACGCAGTCGGCGATGTTCCAGCCGCCCCCGACCACCTGCTGGTAGGAGGGGATGTAGTTGCGGACCAGAGCCAGGATCATCATCACCACGTGCTCGGCGACGCTGATGCTGTTGGAGTAGGTCACCTCGGCGACGGTGAGGCCGCGCTCGATCGCGGCCTGGAGGTCGACGTGGTCTGAGCCGATGCCGGCGGTGAGCGCCAGCTTCAGCTTCGGCGCCCTGGCGATCCGCTCGGCGGTCAGGTAGGCGGGCCAGAAGGGCTGGGAGATGACGACCTCGGCCTCGGGCAGCTCGCGCTCGAAGACCGAGTCGGGGCCGTCCTTGTCGGAGGTGACGATCAGCCGGTGACCGCGCTCCTCGAGGAACTCGCGCAACCCCAGCTCTCCTGAAACGCTGCCGACCAGCTCGCCCGGCGTGAAGCCGAGCGCCTCGGGGGTCGGCGCGGTCTGGCCGTCGGGGTAGCTCTCGATCCTCGGGACCTGCTCGCGCGCGTAGGCCGGCGGGTAGCCGTCGACCGGATCCTCGTAGAGCACGCAGAGCACCATCGCCATGCGCCCACCCTCTCATCAACCGTGCTCACCGCGCAACCGCGGGTGACTTCGTCTTTTTCCGTCACATAGCCCCTGAAAAGACGAAGTCACCGAGTTGGGAGGTCGATCACCGGCCGACGTGCAGCTCGAGGGCATGGATCTGGCTCTGGCCGAACGAGCCGGTCTGGACCGGGCCGGCGGCGCTGATCAGGTCGCCGGGGCCCGGCAGGGGCTGCGGCCGCAGCCCCTTGCGGACGTCGATCGCGGTCACTCCCGGCCCGGTGATCCCCTGCGGGTCGGCGATGACGAAGTGGGCGTCGCCATCGCCGTCGGGGTCGACGCGCTCGACGAAGACGATCCGCCCTTCGGCGCTGCGGCAGCTGGGCAGGCCCGGTGGGCAGCGCGAGGGCTCGACGGTGGCGCCCTCCTCGCGGTCCCCCTCCTCCGACAGCTCGATCAGCGGCGGCGACGTGCCGGAGCCCGCCTCGCCGTCCCCGCCGCATCCCGCTACGGCGGCAAGGAGCAAGGCGACCGCCAGCGCGGCGACGGCGCCGCGCCAGCCCCCTACCGCGAGCTCAGAGCCCCATCGTCTTGGCGATGATTTCCCGCTGGATCTCACTGGTCCCACCGTAGATGGTGGAGACCAGGGTGGTGCGGACGTGGCGCTCCATGTCGTACTCGGTCGCGTAGCCGTAGCCGCCCATCATCTGCATCCCTTCCAGCGAGATCTTCTTCGCGGTTTCGGTCACCTTCAGCTTGGCCATCGAGGCCTCGCGGGGGAAGAGCTGGGTCGGGTCGGCGTCGACGCGCGCGGCGACGTCGTAGGTCAGCAGGCGGCTGCACTCGAGCTCGGTCGCCAGGTCGGCGAGCCGGTGGGAGATCGTCTGGAAGCTGCCGATCGGGCGGCCGAACTGCTTACGCTCCTTGACGTAGACGAGCACGTCGTCCATCGCCCGCCGGGCGATGCCCAGCGACTGCGCGGCGATGATCAGGCGCTCGACGTTGAGGCCGGCCATCAGCTGCATCCAGGCCTTGCCTTCCTCGCCGAGCAGGTTCTCGGCGGGGACGTGGCAGTCGTCGAAGAAGACGTCGTTGACGATCCGCCCGCCCATCGTCTCGATGCCGCGGATCTCAACGCCCTCGGCGCCCTTGGGGATGCTCAGCATCGTCAGGCCCTCGTGCTTGGAGCCGCTGTCGTCGGTGCGGCAGACGAGCAGGATGTGGTCGGCGACGTGCGCCTCGGAGATCCAGGTCTTCTGGCCGTTGACCGTGTAGCCGCCGTTTTCGCGCACCGCCTTGCAGCGCAGCGCGCCGACGTCGGAGCCGGCCTCCGGCTCCGACATCGCGATCGCCTCGACCGAGCCCTTGACGATGCCGCCGAGGATCTCCGCCTTCTGGGCGTCGGTGCCGAAGCGCTCGTAGGCGCCGGCGGTGATCGCGGTGACGGGGAAGCCGCCGATCGGGATCTGGCCGTAGGCCATCTCCTCGAGGAAGAGGCAGAGGTCGATCATGCCGCCCCCCGAGCCGCCGTACTCCTCGGCGACCGCGATCCCGAGCCAGCCGAGATCGGCGATCTTCGAGTAGAGCTCGACGTTGTGGACCTCCTGCCCCCCCTGGGTGAGGGCGTCGCGCTGCTCGCGCGTCCCGCACTCGCGGGAGGCGAAGTCGCGGATCGCCTCGGCGAAGGCTTCCTGCTCGCTGGTGAACGTGACCGGCATGGTCGGCATCCCTCCCTTAGGCGGTGGCCAGGGCAGCGCCCCGCTCGGCGTAGGTCTCGCCGCGCTCGGCCAGCTCGACCAGGGACTCGGGCGGCTCGAAGCGCTCGCCGTAGCGCTCGGCCAACTCGCGCGCCCGGGCGACGAAGCCCGCCGGGCCGCCCTCGTAGCCGTCGATGTACTGGAGCACGCCGCCGGTCCAGGCCGGGAACCCGATGCCGAAGATCGAGCCGATGTTGGCGTCGGCCACGGACTCGATCACGCCCTCGTCCATGCACTTCACGGTCTCCAGGGACTCGGCGAACATCATCCGCTCCTCGAGGTCCTCGAGCGAGATCGAGGAGGGGTCCTCGACCGCCGGGAAGGCGTCGGCGAGGCCCTTCCAAAGGCCGACGCGCTTGCCCTCCTCGTCGTACTCGTAGAACCCCTTGCCGGCGAGGCGGCCGCCGCGGTCGAACTCGTCGAGCATGCGGTCGATCACCGTGGTCGAGGGATGGTCGGCCCAGGCGTTGCCCTCGGCTTCCATCGCGTCCTGGTAGGCCTTGCGGATCTTCCGCATCAGGTTGAGGTTGAGCTCGTCGGAGAGCTGCAGCACCGGCGCCGGGTAGCCGGCCTGCGAGGAGGCCTGCTCGATCGTCGGCGCCGGCACGCCCTCGGTCAGCATCGCGATCCCCTCGTTGATGAAGGTGCCGATCACGCGCGAGGTGAAGAAGCCGCGCGAGTCGTTGACCACGATCGGCGTCTTGCGGATCTTCTTGGCGACGTCGAGGGAGCGGTAGAGCGTCTCCTCGCTCGTCTGCTCGCCCTTGATGATCTCCAGCAGCGGCATCTTGTCGACCGGGCTGAAGAAGTGCAGGCCGATGAAGTCGGCCGGGCGGCTGACGCCCTCGGCGAGGCCCGTGATCGGCAGCGTCGAGGTGTTGGAGCCGAGCAGCGCGCCCTCGGCGAGATGCGGCTCGATCTCGGCGAAGACCTGGGCCTTGACGGCGGGGTCCTCGAAGACGGCCTCGATCACCAGCTCGGCCCCGGCCGCGTCGGCCGGGTCGGCGGTGGGAGTGATCCGGTCGAGCAGCTCGGCGCCCTTCTCCTCGCTCATGCGCCCGCGAGAGACCGCCTTCTCGACCAGGCCCTGCGAGTAGCCCTTACCGCGCTCGGCGGCCTCCTGGGAGACGTCCTCGAGCACGACCTCGATGCCGGCCTTGGCGCTGACGTAGGCGATCGCGGCGCCCATCATCCCGGCGCCGAGGACGACCATCTTCTGCGGCTCGAAGGACTCGATCTCCTCCGGCCGGTTGCGGGCCCCGTTGACCTCCTGCAGGTCGAAGAAGAAGGCCTGGATCATGTTCTTCGCGACCTGGCCGGTGGCGAGGTCGACGAAGTAGCGGCCCTCGATCTCGATCGCGTTGTCGAAGTCGACCTGGGCGCCCTCGACCGCCGCCGCCATGATGTGGTGCGGGGCCGGGTAGTTGGCGCCCTTCAGCTGCTTGCGCAGGTTGGAGGGGAAGGCGGGCAGGGTCTGGGCCAGCTTCGGGTTGGACGGGGTGCCGCCCGGCATCTTGTAGCCGGGGGCGTCCCAGGGCTGGACCGCCTCGGGGTTGGCCTCGATCCAGGCCTTGGCGGCCGGGACCAGGTCGTCGACCGTGGGCACGACCTCGCCGATCAGGCCCATCTCCAGCGCCTTGTCCGGGCGCAGTTCCTTGCCCTGCAGCAGCAGCTTCATCAGCGCGTCGGCGATGCCGAACATGCGCACCGAGCGGACCACGCCGCCGCCGCCCGGCAGCAGGCCGAGTTTGACCTCGGGGAAGCCGAGCTTGACCTTGGGGCTGTCGACGGCGATCCGGTGGTGGGTGGCGAGGCAGATCTCCAGGCCGCCGCCGAGGGCGGCGCCGTTGATCGCGGCGACGACCGGGACGCCGAGCGTCTCCAGGCGGCGCAGCTGGCCCTTGACGACTTTGAGGCCCTCGGCGAGGTCGGCCGCGTGCTCCGGCCGCACCTGCTTGAGGTCGTTGAGGTCGCCGCCGGCGAAGAAGGTCTTCTTCGCCGAGGTGAGGACGACGCCCTCGAGCTCGTCCTTCTCGGCCTCGAGCCGGTCCACGGTCGCCCCCATCGAGGCGACGTAGGCGGCGTTCATCGTGTTGGCCGACTGGTTCGGGTCGTCGAGCGTGAGGACGACGATGCCGTCCTCGCCGCGCTCGTAGCGAATCGTCGTGCTCTCAGTCATCTAGATCGCCTCCACGACGGTCGCGATTCCCATGCCGCCGCCGACGCAGAGCGTGGCCAGCCCGTACCTGCCGCCGGTGCGGTGCAGCTCCTCGACCAGCGTGCCGAGGATCATGCCCCCGGTCGCGCCGAGCGGGTGGCCCATCGCAATCGCGCCGCCGTTGACGTTGACCTTCTCCATGTCGAGTCCCATGTCCTTGACGAAGCGCAGGACGACCGCGGCGAAGGCCTCGTTGATCTCGATCAGGTCGAGCTGGTCGACCGTTATGCCGGCCTTGGCGAGCGCCTTCTTTGAGGCCGGCGCGGGGCCGGTCAGCATGATCGTCGGGTCGGCGCCCGAGACCGCCGTGGCGAGGATGCGCGCCTTCGGCTTCAGGCCGAGGTCGGCGCCGGTCTGCTCGTTGCCGATCGCCAGCAGCGAGGCGCCGTCGACGATCCCCGAGGAGTTGCCGGGGGTGTGGACGTGGTCGATCTTCTCGACCCAGTGGTACTTCTGCAGCGCCACCGCGTCGAAGCCGCCCATGTCACCCATCGCCTCGAAGGAGGGGTTGAGCTTGGCCAGCGTTTCCACCGTCGTGCCGGGGCGGATGAACTCGTCCTGCTCGAGGACCGTGTTTTCGTTCAGGTCCTTGACTGGGATCACCGCGCTGTCGAAGCGGCCCTCCTCGCGTGCGGCCGCGGCGCGCTCCTGTGAGCGGGCGGCGTAGGCGTCGACGTCTTCGCGGCTGAAGCCCTCGACCGTGGCGATCAGGTCGGCGCTGATGCCTTGCGGGACGAAGGAAGTGTCGTAGTTGGTCTCCGGGTCCATCGCCCAGGGACCGCCGTCGGAGCCCATCGGCACCCGCGACATCGACTCGACGCCGCCGGCGAAGACCAGGTCCTCCCAGCCGGAGGCGACCTTCTGGGCAGCGATGTTGACCGCCTCCAGGCCCGATGCGCAGAAGCGGTTGAGCTGGACGCCGGCGACCGTGTCCGGCAGGCCCGCCTTGATCGCCGCCGTCTTGGCGATGTCGGCGCCCTGGTCGCCGACCGGCGAGACGCAGCCGAGGACGACGTCGTCGACCCGGTTGGGGTCGAGCTTCTCGTTGCGGACGAGCATCTCGTGCATCAGGCCGACGACGAGGTCGACCGGCTTGGTGCTGTGCAGGGACCCGTTGACCTTGCCCTTGCCTCGCGGTGTGCGTATCGCGTCGAAGACCAACGCGTCGGTGGCTGCCATCTCAAGCTCCTCTTGGTTCGAAGTCGGTTCGGTTCGGCTGCGGCGCGGCAGCATAACATTCAGTCGTGAACGCAAACTTTACTAGGATTGCCTCCCGTGCCGACCGCTGAGACCCCCGCCCGCCGCAGCCAGGCCGAGCGCAGCTCCGCCACCCGCGAAGCCCTGCTCGACGCCACGATCGCCTCGCTGGTCGAGGACGGCTACGCGAACACGACCACCAGCCGGGTCGCCGAGCGCGCCGGCGTCTCGCGCGGCGCCCACCTGCACCACTTCCAGACCCGCCAGGCCCTGGTCGCCGCGGCGATCGAGCGCCTGGCGCGCCGCCGCTCGGCCGAGCAGCTGGCCGCAGCCGACGCCCTGCCGACCGGCCGCGAGCGCGTCGCCGCCGGCCTCGACTTCATCTGGTCCAACTACGCCAGCCCGCTCTACCAGGCCGCGCTCGACCTCTGGACCGACGCCCGCACCGACGACGAGCTGCGCAAGGCCCTGGTCAGCGTCGAACGCGAGCTCGACCGCCAGACCCTGGAGCTGGCCCGCCGCCTCTTCCCCGACCAGGCCGGCCGCCCCGACTTCGAGCGCCTGGTCGAGATGGCCGCCGCCACCGCCCGCGGCCTCGCCCTCCTCGACACCCTCCACCCCGGCGACGACCGCAACAGCAAGCAGTGGGAGTTCTGCCGGGCGAGGCTGGTCGAGCTGTTCGAGCAGGAATGAACGGATAGTTAACCGCTAAGTAGCGGCTTCAGCTTGTCGACTATTTCACGGGCGCAGTCCGCGCCAATGTCCTGATCGAATTCTCTTCGAAATACCTCTCGGACAACCCCTGCGATATGCACGGGCTCCGTAGACCGACCATTCTTCATGTCAACGCGCAGACGACGAGCTATCTCCGCTGCCTCCCCGGTGTACTCACCCACCGGGTCGGGATTTCCAACCGTAATCTTCATTACGTCCTCACCGGCGAGGACTTCGGCGATCTGCCGACATAGCTTGTCATCCAAAATTATGTCTTCGTTGACCTCAATGTCTGGGTAGTCGATAGACCAGGTCGATACGAAGATATGCAGGCTTCTGCCATCCTCAATGACTGCCCACTCTTCAAGTTCAAAGTCACCCGATTCCCCTTGAATCCTGTGCGGAGGAACCAAACGCTTCGCTCGGACCTTAGGCGTGCGGCGAAACCAACCGTCGTGTTCCTCGGTGAAGCGGCTCCAGAGATCGTCAAAATCGCTTCGTTCTAGCGAACGTATATACGTTGCCATCAACGAAGATATCTCCGACCGAATTGATGGTGGGATAGTGGGCATCTTTGGATTTGCCGGAAGGCAATATTTGACCAGGACAAAGATACATGGCATCGGCGCTTCTAAAATATGGCTCATTCATGTTGTCTAACTTCAGAGCCCTTCGTTCGAAGCGAGCCTGTTGCGGAGCGTTCAATCACGCGTGCCCGACCCCCGTTCGCGAAGCCAGAGCATGACTCCAATGAGCAGAGCCCCAAGGGGTCCCACCGCTGACTTCCCGATGCCGTCAGTCACCAGCACGTCTATCGAAAGAATCAACATTATCACCATGTAGGCGATCAGAACAACTTTAAACCGGCGGCTGACTCCATCCGAGCCGGTGACTGGGTCGTCTCTCGGCGCGCGCATCAACACGCACCTTCCTTGCTAGCGATATCTAATCCGGCTGCTTCGCCGATGATGAGCCACCTCATCGGGGCACGAACAAGAGGGTGCCCCTCTGGCAGATCAAACTCTCTGTGAAAGTCAGGTTGGCTCAAGCTCACCCTCTGCGCGGAGTCCCTGAAGGCCAATTGCGAAACCCGATAATGGCTCCAGTCAACCAGGCCATGCAGCTGCCACTGCGGACCTCACACCGCCACTAGTCACGATCAGGAACACGAGGTAGGCCGACACAAACAACATATAAGCAACTATTACTACTCTGAATAGGCGTCTGTCGCCAGCCGAGTTCGTGCCTGGTCTGCTTTCCAGTATGCGTGTCAACACACACCTGCCTTCTCAGCAATATCCGGCTCTAGTCCAGCACCACTTATCACAAGACCCACTCCCCAGGGAGCTTTTGCGACAACCATGCTGGCGACATCGTCGGTGGTAACTCGCTTCGTGCCTACTTGTACGTAGCAATCACGTGTTCTACGATGATCTGGGCCTGCGATTTGTCTATCTCCATCTGACTGAGCTCCCCAACTACACGTAGTACTGTTGTTGCAAGTTGCTGTTCAGACTCTTCCGCCATCACGTGGCGGAGAATCTCCTCGGCCCCTGTCTGATACGTCTTGATTGATGGACTATTGGCGTCGACAGCCAACTCATCGATCAGGATCGTCGCTATCTCATAACTTCGTTTATCAAACTCTTCTAGCTCGGACCTGCAAACTTCGGCAACCTCTTTAAGCGTCTCGTCGGACATTCCGACAGGTAGCGACTTAGTCAGGGCATCCATGATTTCAGAGACGTTAGGCCCGACGTTCTCTGACTGCGCTGCTTCATCAATGCTCACTCCGCGGCAGATTCCTTTTGCCCATTTGATCATGGCGTTATGATCTCGAGCGTCTACGGCTTCTACGTATATATGGCCACCTGAAGTCGAGTCCCTATCCATACTTAGTGCATCCCCTATAAAGACTGCTGCTTAGCTATTAGGCCGTCGCGAAAATCAAGATTAAAATGCGAACCGACTGTCGGGGTGACGACACCACGACACGCGTTCAGCGAGTCGCTCCTACATAGAAACAACTATGGACCCTGCCACGGCAGAGGGTGGCGCTGAAACCGGGACCAGTAAGGGGGATTCCGCTGGTGCCGGGCAGGTCGACGTTAAGGTCACCCGTCCAGCGTGAAGAAGACTTCCCCTTGTGCGAGTAGACGGCGCTGCCAGCGAATGGCTCCGGCAGTTCGACCTCAACCGTTTCGGGTTTAGTGCCATGTTTGCTCATAACAAGCGAGTCGTCTTCGAAGACGCGCGCCACCCATCTCGTGACCCGTACCCCTTCGTATCTTTCGTGGGACGTTGCACGGACCACTCCTCCTGACCGCACGGGATTGCGCCTCATTGCGAAGATAGAAGCTCCGAGCTGAACCGTACGACCTTCGCCCTTGCCGCTCACATCGAGGAAACCTTCTTCGACCTTCCGCTTCCACTTGCCCTGCTTGTGCTGTGGGGGCCGGCGCTTACAGACCCGGCTGAAGTGGCGGGTGAAGTAGAAACGGTCGCCGTTGGCAGAGATTTCAGGAACTCCTGGCCGACCGAAGAACTCGATGGTTCCGTGATAAGTCCCTTCCCCGTAGAGTTCGCCACGTCCCCTGCAGCGCCCATTTCGGGAGGGTTGGGACGTGAGATGCACAAGATCCAGCCTGACGTCGATCCTGCCAAGGGTGCCGAAATCGGCGTCGATGCGTTGGCTGCTGACCCTGCCCTTCACTGAGTATTCGATCCCCGAAGAAGGTCCTCTCACCCTGAATTCAACGCGGCGCTTGTCATTTACCGCGATTGAGATAACCTTACTTGCACTCCTTTCAACGGGCAAGATCAACTCGGTGCCACCCGGGTGCACTTCGTAGCCCGCTTTGGCCTCGACGCCGGACGGCAGTACAAGCCCGACCAAGGTAGCAGCGAGGATGGAACGAACAGTGCTCTGTTGCCGTAGGTACAACTGAAGGCAACCAGGAAGTGTCAAGAGGCCCCAGGGTGGTCGTCCGCTACTTGGAGCAATCTTCGCCGCGCAAGCAGATGCGCGAGCTGACCGTATGAACATCATGACTCCTAGCCTCGTTCACATCTCTCTCCCTGGCGGAAAGAGATCTTCATGGCGCTGCGCCCACCGGAGAAACGCTGCGGCGCAACACCCGGCGAAAAAGACGAATCCGGCAAAGCTAACCCACTTAAGTAGGTTGCCCAAAAAATCCCCGAAGGGACTACCTAGCCCACCAAATAGCGCGCTGAGAAGCGCTGCCGCCAACCACCCCACGAGTGTCGCACCGATGACCTTCGCCCGGCCCAAGAATGGCACAAGTACGCCTTCCACGAAAATCCACGCCTTCAAGCCCATCGCGAGCGTTGATGCCTCGTCGCTTCTTCAATCATCATCCACAGAATACGCGGAACTGAGTTCGCTGCAAGTTGAGGAGACCAAAAGGCCAACAAGAAACAGTTGGCTTGGCCCACCTAGCTAGGAGCTCGTAACCCATCCGGCCCCGCAGCCGACGGCCATGGCAAACCCTACTGCAGCCCACCCGCTGGCGCCCAAGATCGTAAGATGGCGGGTCTGGGCCCACATTTTTCCTGCGCCAAGTGCACAGCTTCTTACTTGCGGCTGGGCAGCCCCCCAGCTCCCTGCGTCCATGACTGCATCTACAATCGCCGCCGCCGACATGAAATAGGGATTGTTCTTGGCAGCCGTCTTGGCTGTCTTGAAGGCTCTCGAAGCTATAGCGCCAGCACTGGAGCTAGCTTGGTCCGCGACATCTTCTGCAAGCCGGTCGGCCAAATGACTCGGGACTTTTTGCCCCGCTCCAAAATTTGAGGCTTGAGCGCCGCCTCCAGCGAGACGTCGTAGCCTATGCTTGCTCGCCTTTCGACGGGTGCGACGATTCTGTGCCGCTATCTTGCGACAGCCACGCTTGGTGCATTCACCACTGAGGTCAAATTCATTTATTGGGTCACCATTGGCATACTCATAGGCATTTGCCGATCCACCTCGAATGGGATCGGGAGACAAGAACCGACCCAACGCTGGCACGTAGCTGCGCACGCCCATTTGGATCACGCCTGAAGGAAGCTCCGTGCGGCGTAGCTTGGAGCCGAGCCAGCCGAGCTTGGGGGTCGTTTCCGCTTTCGGGTTGCCGTACTCGTCGAACTCCTGAGCGGAGAGCAGTTCGGTGGCTTCGGGATCGATGTCTGCGGTAGCGACGATGTCGCCGTGCAGGTTGGGCAGCTGCAGCGTGACCTCTTCGGTTGCACCGTCCTCGATCGCCATCGCCCCAAGCCCCCCGATGAAGCGGATCCAGTCTCCTTCTCCTTGGTCGATCCATGAGGGCGAGTCCGAGGCGTCTGAGTAGTGGTAGATCTCGGTGTCTTCTTTGGCGCCGGTTCGCGTGCGCTGACGCTGACGGAGCGCAGCGTCCAGCTCGTAGGTGTTGGTAATGCCGTCCTGGGTCTGGCTTCGAACAAGGTCGTTGATATAGAAGGAGCTGGTCAGTGTGCCGCCGCCTGAATATGCGGCCGGCAGGCTGGTGATGCGACCGAAATTGTCGTAGGCGATGCCTTCGCCGATCAGGCGGTCGCCGGTGTCGTACTCGTATTCCTGCACGTCGCCTTCTGATTCGGTGTCGCAGGCGCCGCCTTCGCCGGGTGCGCGGGTGGTGAGCGCCGTGCGGTTTGTGTTGTCGTCAAAGGCATAGGAGCGCGTCGTACACCCCTCCCCCACCGGGTCGTCCTTGACCTGGACGAGGCGGCCCGCCTCGTCGTAGGCGTATTCCTGAGTGGAGAGAGTGCTCTCCTGCTTCAGCCACTGGCCGTGGACCGACTCCTCGACGTCGAACTCGAGCCAGGTGCAGTTGCTCGAGCAGCCGGTGGTCTTCTCATAGCTCAGGTGGATCGGGACGCCGGCCTCGTCGTAGGTCGTTTCCGCGGTGAGGCCGTTGGGCAGGCCCCTGGCAATCATGTTGCCGTCGGCGTCGTAGCTGGCGGTGAAGGTGCCGGCGGCGGAGTCATCAAGTGCGACGGGAAGTCCGGACTCTGGGTCATAGAGCGTCTCCTGCACTCCCTTGCCGTCTGTAGTAGCGACAGGCCGGCCGAGCAGGTCGTAGAAGATTTCCGAGATATTGCCGTCGGCGTCTTCGTAGGCGATGGGGCGACCGAGGGTGTCGTAGGTGGTGCTCACCGCCTCTGTGTCGAATTCGCTGCATTTTTCGACTTCGCAAGCGAATTGCTGCAGCACGGTTCTACCGGTCGATTCGTCATAGAAGGTTTCCACCCCTGGGATAGCGGTGCCGCCGCCACTGCTCTTGGCTTTGGTCGGACGCCCAGCCGAGTCGTAGGTGAGGGTCGCGGTGCGGGTTTTGCCTCCTTCCTCCGCCCCGCCTGGGCTTTCGACGATGCTGGTTGGCTGGTCGAGGGTGGAGTAGGTCGCATACCTCGTCACCAACAGTTTGGGATTGGAGCCGCTCGGCTGGGCTGCCGACAGGGTCTTGCAGGGCAGGTTGGCCCAGGCGGGTTTGTCGTCACACGCCTCGAGGTCTGGGTCCTTTTTCTTCGTGTAATAAAGGTACTTCGTGCTACGAGCGTCGCCGCCTTCAGGGTTCGCGGGCAGACGCGTTTCGATCACCAGCCCCGTTTCTTTGTCATAGATCGTCTTCGTGCGCAGTTCGAGGCCTTCGGGGTCGACGATCGTTTCGGTCGGCAGGCGCAGGCCCCAGTCGTATTTCGTGTCTGTGCGGCGCACGTCGACGTCCGATTCCTGGCCGGGAATGCGCGCGCCGGCTTCTTCTTTGGTGGGCAGATGCGGCGCGGTTTCACCTTCTTTGAGTTCTGGGGCGCCTTCGTCGTAGAAGACTCGCGTGTGGGCTCGTACTTCGACGGTTTCGCCGGATTCCAGCCGTACCTCGTGCAACGGCCCCCACGACTCCAGCATCTCGGTGCCGTCTTCGTTGTAGACCGAGTGGCTGTCGAGCTCGCGCGAACGAGAAACCGGGTCTTCGCCCTCGAGTGCCGTGAGCCGGTTCTGGGCGCTGAGAGTGCGGACCACGTTGCCATGGGCGTCGGTTTCGGAGGTCGCGATCGCGTCCCCGCCGACTCCCGGCGGCGCCGCTGAGGCGGTGTTGACGAGATAGCCGTCGGGGTCCATGTAGTAGACGGTTGCCTGGGAGTAGTCCTCGGGCGGGTCCTCGCCGGGGACCTGGGTGGGTGGGAAGATCGCCGTGGCATTGACCGGGTAGTCGCCCTGGCCCCATTCGGCAACCCTTTCCGGGCCCATCTCGTAGGGGGCGTCTTCGCCGCTGAGCGGTACGTCGTAGACGATCGTCGTCGTCGCCTCTTCGGGGCCTTCCAGCAGGCTGGCGCGGTTGACGTTCTTCAGCTTGTCCTCGAACTGCGATTTGTAGTCGTAGTACTCGAACTCCCATGGCTCCTCGCCAGGCGGGGTCAAGCTGTCGATCATCCAGGACCCTTCCGCGCGGTATGTGTATTCCTCTTTCAGGGCGGGCGATATCCGCGGGTCCCAGGCCGCGATCAGGCGGCCGTTTCCGTTGTAGGTGTATTGCGCCACCACCTGGGGATTGGAGCCCGTCGAGTTGTGGTAGGTGATCGAGGTGAGGCGGTCTTTGGTGTAGCTACCGGGGTCATCGTAGTACTGAAAGGTGAGGGTGCGGCAACCGGGGGTCGTCGGCGCGTAGTTGCCGCTTCCGGATGACTCGCTGCAGGTCACCCCCTGCGCGGAGGGAGCGATCATCATCTTCAGCCGGTGGTAGCTCGAGTCTTTTTCATAGACCATGCGAACGTCTTTGGGAGTCGCCTGCCAAGAGACCGAGTCGACTCGGTATTCGCCGACGTACCCCACTTCGTTTTTCGTGAAGGCGGTTTTGGTGCCGTCCGCGTCAACGAGATAAAAGGCGTTTCCGTCTTTGGTCAGCTCGTATTCTTTGGCGTATTCGGGGGCCACATAGCTTCCGTTGACCAGGTCGAAGGCGATTCCCCCGCCTTCGTTGTCGAGGACTTCCGCCCAGTCGGCCGCCGGGATTTCTTCTTCGACCAGCCATTCTTCGCATTCGCCTTCCCAGCATTCTTCTTCGTACTGAGGCGGGATAGCGTCTTCGTGGCGAACCACCACCTTGGTCCAGCCATTGCCTTCGTAGGCCTGCTCGACCGGCGTCGAGGGTTGCCAGTGGTAGCCGAGAAGATGGGATTTGCCCGGCGCGAGTGCCGACGACAGTGGAGACTCATACGTCCTCGCGAATTCGAGGTTCGCCTCGTACCCCGGCACGGGAATCGAGACGTCGACCCTGTTGATCGTGAACTCGCCTGTGATCAGGTCGACGCTTGCAGGCCCCACGGCCTCGGTAGCGTCGGTCGGAGCGCCGACTTGAGACAGGTCGAAGTCGACCGCCACGGGGACACTCGCGCCAGCGGCGTTCGGCCCCCCGTCGAAGACCGCCCGGAACTTCAGCCCTTCCCCGACGGAGCCGGTTTTCTCGTCTTCGTCATAGCGCTTCATGTCGAGGAAGACAGGTTTGGTTTCTCCTGGGTTCTCGTCCACGGGGAGCGGCCAGGAAACTTCGTTGCCTTCCGCGTCCACGACGTATTTCGCGGGAATCGTTTTGAACGAATCCCAGTATTGGAACCAGGCCTGAAACGTCACCCCGGTGACCCCCCCACCTTCGGGCGAGCTGCCCCATTTCGCCTTCAGCGTGTAGTGGCTGGAGGATGCGTATCCCTCTTCGGGCGAGGTGAGCTTGCTGGTCGAGGGCGCCTCCGGGTAGGGGCTGGTGTCGAATTTCCACGTCTCTGGCGTCGGATCTTTGTTTCCTTCGGAGTCGGTGGCGACGACGACGAAGGTATGCCAGCCTTCGCTGAGGCCGGTGGGCAGCGCGTAGGGAGATTCGCAGGATTGCGTCGGCTGATTGCCTTCGGCGTCGAAGCCGCATTTGAAGGTCGATTCGGCCTCGTCGGAGCTGAACTCGATCGGCTCGGGAGGGCCGGCGGTGTAGCTCGGGGTCGGCGAGATGATCGTCGTTTCGGGGGCCCTGGCCGTGGTAAACGTCAAGTCCTCGCCTTTGCTGATGCCTTCGGCGTTCGTGGCGATGACGCGGAAGTGGTAGGTGGTCTCTTCGTCGGCTTCGATCGGGACGCTGACTTCGATGCCACCGGTTCCGGCACCGATGCTTTTAGCCTGCGCAGGGACGGTCGCTCCGTAGGCAGTAGTCGTCCCGTATTCGAACTGATAGCTGGTCTCGAATCCATGCGGGTTGATGGTGGCGTTCAGCGTGGCGCTGTCATTGGTCACTTTGGTGGCCGCTTTGGTCGTCGTCAGGGGCGTGCGTGCTTCGAATCGCTCCCCCAGCGTCACCATGTTGTTCGTTTCTTCGTATTCGGGCCGGGCGCTGCCGACCGCCGTGCACTGGGCCGTCGTCGTGCAGGAGACGCTGTCGAGGGTGCTGAACGTGGCCGGGCTGGTGGTGGAGGGCTGCACCGTCCATTCGCTGCCGTCCCAGACCTCGGCCAGGGCCTTTTCTTCTTCCCCTTCTTCCCCTTCTTCGGTGAGGAAGGCGCCCACGGCGACGCAGGAGCTGGCCGAGAGGCAGGAGACCGACGTTAGGCGGGCGTCGCTCGCCGGCGGTTCTTCGCTGGGTTCGGGTGTTTCGATCGTCGACCAGGTGCTGCCGTTCCAGGACGCGGCCAGGGTTTCGCTTTCCGCCACCCCGAATCCGAAAAACCACGGTGCCCACCAGCCAAGGTTGCCGACGGCCATGCAGGAGGTGGCCGAGGTGCAGGAGACGTCTTCGAGGCGACCCGTTGCGGATCCGGGCAGGGAGGCGAGCGTCCATTCGCCGCCGTTCCACTTCGCTGCGAAGGGCTTTGAGGCCGCCTCCCCGACCGCCATGCAGTAGGTCGCAGAAGCGCAGGAGACGCTTGACATCGCCTCCTGGCCGTCTCCCTGGCTCGGCTCCACGCCTTGTTGGATCGACCAGGAGGTTCCGTTGTAGCGCTGGACCAGGGTCTTGTAGCCGGTCGTGGTGCTGTGGGAGTAGCCGACCGCGGTGCAGGCGGATTCGGAGGTGCAGGAGACGTCGCGCAGCTTCCAGCTGGTTGCGCCCTGGGGGACGGCGAAAGCCGCAAAGCCGGACCACGATGGGTTCCGAAGCTGGGTGCCCTGCGTGGTGCCTTGGCTCGCAAGGATGTGACAGGAGCCCGTAGCCCAACAGGAGACGGCGGGGCCGGTGCCGGCGCCGAGCACGCCGGAGGCTTTCCATTGCGAGCCGTCCCAGCGCTCGGCGAAGCCCTTTTCGGTGTAGTGGTCGTAGCCGACTGCCATGCAGTAGGTCGCGGAGGGGCAGGAGACGTCGGTCAGCTGGACTTCGGTGCGGAGTTCGGGGCTGACGGTGGATTGGGTGGTCCAATGGCTCCAAGTGGTGAAGGTTTCGTCTTCGCCGTAGCTCGTCCCACTTGAATTGGTCGCAACGGCGCGGAAGTGGTAGACCGTGCCCGGCTTGAGCTCGCCGATCGTCTCGCTGACGGCGACAGCCTGTTGCCCGGAGCCGATGCCTTGCGGAGATGCCGGCGCGCTGGTTCCGTAGGAATCGGTGATTCCGTATTCGAACCGATAGCTCGTCTCCAGGCCGTTTGGGTTGACCGTGGCGTTCAGCGCGGCGCTTTCAACGGCGACTTCCGAAGGGGCTTTGGTAGTGACTACCGGTTTTGCGGCAACAGCTGAATCCGGTACCAACCCCAAAGCGAAAACTGCCGACATAACGAAAAGCAAGACCGCAACCGGTCTGAACTTGCACTGCGACCCCCCGCCTGAGATCACGCGATTCGCCTTTCGGAATGAATCTAAATAACTTCGGTACGGGCAAGTTATTACACGGCCGTGATTTCAGCCATACTGAAAATTATGCTGGAGAGAAATTCAGTAAGTTTTCGGAAGCCGAGCCGCGAAATGGTGACTCGGAGAGTCAATGCGCACCGGACTCGGTCTGCGTAAGATCATGGGGCGATGACCGACTTCCTCGTCAAGCGCGACGACCTGCGCGAGTGTCGCGTCGCCGAGTCTGAGCCGCCTGAGATCGGGTCCGGGCAGGCGCTGCTCCGGGTCGACACCTTCGGCCTCACCGCCAACAACGTCACCTACGCGGTGATGGGCGAGTCGATGTCCTACTGGGACTTCTTCCCCGCCGAGGAGGGCTGGGGCCGGGTGCCGATGTGGGGCTTCGCCGAGGTCGAGCGCAGCGAGGTCGACGGGGTCGAGCCGGGGACGCGCCTCTACGGGTACCTCCCCCCTTCCTCACACCTGGTGGTGACGCCCGTGGCCGTCGACGCAACGGGGTTCGTCGACGGCTCGCCGCACCGGGCGGCGCTGCCATCCGCCTACCACCGTTACCTGGCCAGCGGCAGCGACCCCTTCTACCGCGCCGACACCGAGGCGGTGCAGATGCTGCTGCGGCCGCTCTTCTTCACCTCCTTCATGATCGACGACGAGCTCGACGACGAGGGGCTGACGGAGCGGGGGCCGATCCTGATCTCCAGCGCCTCGAGCAAGACCGCGATCGGCGTCGCCTACCTGCTGGCCCGGCGCGAGGGCGTCGAGACGGTCGGCCTCACCTCGCCCCGCAGCACGGGATTCGTCGAGGGCCTGGGTATCTACGGGCGCACCGTCTCCTACGAGGAGATCCGCTCGCTGGAGAAGGGCCCGGCCACCTATGTCGACGTCACCGGCAACGGCGAGCTGCGCGCGGCGATCCACAACCACTTCGGCGACGACCTGGCTCGGAGCATGGCGGTGGGCGTCACCCACTGGGAGGACTTCGGCTCGGGCGGCGGCGAGCTGCCGGGGCCGCCCCCCACCCTCTTCTTCGCCCCCGACCGGATTATCAAGCGCGGCTCCGACTGGGGGCGGGCCGGCCTCGAGCAGCGCGCCGCCGACGCCTGGAACCCCTTCTGCGAGTGGATCGGCGAGTGGCTCGGGGCGGTCCCCGGCCAGGGCTTCGACGCCCTCGAGCAGGCCTGGGGCGAGGTGATCGAGGGGCGCATCGACCCGAAGGCCGCGCACGTGATCTCGCTCGCCGAGCGCTAGGGTGCGAAAGATCACTCGATCGATCAGCATTCGCCCGGGCGTTCGCGGCGCCGCCCTCGCCCTCGTCTCCCTGACGATCGCCCTGGCCGCTCCCGCCCAGGGCCATGGCCAGCCGCCTTCGCAGGACGGCCGCGCCGGCTCCGGCGAAGCGAGGACGTCGATCGTCGGGGGCAAACCGACCTCCACCGCGTCCTACCCATGGCTCGCCTACATCCAGTACCAGGGCCCCGTCGAGACGTTCAGCTGCACGGGAACGGTCGTCGCTCCTCGCCTGGTCCTGACCGCGGCGCACTGCCTGCTGACAGGCACCGGCAGGGTCGCGGTGGCGTCGAACTTCGCGGTGGTGACCGGCGTCGCCGACCTCAATGAAACCACTCAGCAGCACGTCTCGGGTGTCTCGCAAGCCCTCGTCTTTCCCGGCTATCAGCCCTCGCGGCTCCTCAACGACGCCGGCCTCCTCGTTCTCTCCGCACCCGTCTCGGCGCCGGCGCTGCCGCCGGCGAGCGCAGCCGACGCTGGGCTGCTCGCGGCGGGGACGCCGGTGGCGGTCGCCGGATGGGGCCTGACCGACGCCGACCCCCCGCGGGCGCCGGCGGTCCTCCAGGAAGCCCAGTCCGTCGTTCGGAACGCCGCCTACTGCCAGCGCAGGATACGGCGGGTGATCTCCGTCTACTCCGCCGCCAGCCAGCTCTGCATACAGTCGCGGCTCGGCTCCGCCAACAGCGTCTGCGACGGCGACAGCGGCGGCCCCGGCATCGCCAGACGGCCCGACGGCACCCCCGTCCTGCTCGGCGTCATCAGCCTCAAGGGCTCGATCGACTGCGACCCGGTGAGCCCGCAGGTCCTCACGCGGGCCGACGTCGTCTCCTCATGGGTCGGCTCCTGGATTGCCGCCGTCGAAAGCGGCGCGCCCGCCCCTGAAGTGGTGGTGCCGGACGTGGTGCTCCCGCGGGTGACCCGCAGGGACGCAGAATTCATCGCCTGGCTCGGCCTCGAAGCCGACTTCGGCAACCGCTTCGTGCGGGGCCGGCTGCACAGGATCGGCTGCAGGCAGATCGACCGCGAGAAGGTCAAATGCGCGGTCTTCTGGCTGCGCGGCGGCAACCTCTATCGCGGCGCGATCACGATCTACGCGGCGCTCCCCCGCGAAGGCTTCGTCTACAACTACCGCTACACGATCCGCCGCTTCAACGCCAACTGCTGGCTCACCTACCTCCACCCGATCCAGGCCTGCAACCCCAAGGTCTTCAGGCGGTGAGGACGGCCTCCTTGGAGGGGGCCCGCGTGAAGCGGTAGTCGTCGAGGTCGAAGCGGGCGCTGCGCCAGGCGACCTCGAGCGTCGGCGAGGCGCGGAACGGGGCGTCGCCGTGGGAGTCGAAGTAGTAGCTGTTCGCGGTCGCGCAGGTGCCCGAGAAGAAGACCTGGCGATCGCGGCGGCCGAGCATCTTCTCGAAGTAGCGCCGGTTGGCCTCGGGGCGAATCTCGACCGCGGTCGAGCCGCTGCTGCGGGCGCGGCGCAGGCAGCGGACGATGTGGCGCGCCTGGTTCTCGATCAGGGTGAAGTAGCTGGCGCCGTTGAAGCCGTAGGGGCCGAGGATCATGAACATATTCGGGAAGCCGGGCACGCTGACGCCCTCGTAGGCCTGGAAGCGGTTCGCGTCCCACCACGCCGCCAAGTCGACGCCGTCGCTGCCGCGCACCGGGTAGGGCGGCATGTTGCCCTTGTCGAAGACCTGGAACCCGGTCGCCAGGATCAGCACGTCGGCCTCGTGCTCGGCGTCGGCGGTGCGCACCCCTGCGGGCACGATCTCCTCGATCGTGCTCGTCTCCAGGTGGACGTTGGGGCGGTTGAAGGTCGGCAGGTACTCGTTGGAGAAGCTGGGCCGCTTGCAACCGAGCCCGTAGCGGGGCGTCAGCTTCTCCCGCACCGCCGGGTCGCGCACCGCCCGCAGGTGCCGCAGCCCGGCGCGTTCCCCCGCCTTGGCGACCGGCAGCACGCCGTGGAAGTGAGCCGGCAGCGGGAAGTTGAGCTCGACGTAGAGCTGGCTCAGGGCACGCGCCGCGGCCTGCGCACCGGGGACCCGGCCGAGCAGCCGGCGCAGGCCCGGGCCGATCCGCGCGTCTGGCTTGGGCAGGCACCAGATCGGGGTCCGCTGCAGCACGGTCAGCCGCTCGACTTCGGGCGCGATCGAGGGGATGACCTGGACGGCGGAGGCGCCGGTGCCGATGATCGCCACCCGGCGGCCGCGCAGGTCCTCGTCGTGGTCCCAGCGCGCCGTGTGCATGACGGTGCCGGCGAAGGAGTCCAGGCCTGGGATCTCGGGCGGCTTGGGCTGGGTGAAGACGCCGGTCGCGCCGACGATGAACCGCGCCGTGACTGCCTCCCCGCCGTCGACCGGCAGGCGCCAGAGATGGTGCTCCTGGTCGAACTCCGCTCCGACCACCTTGCTGTTCAGGCAGATCCGCGAGCGCAGGCCGTAGGCGTCGACGCAGTGCTCGGCATAGGCCTTCAGCTCCTCGCCGGGCGCGTACACCCGCGACCAGTCCGAGCGCTGCTCGAAGGAGAACTGGTAGCTGAAGGAGGGGATGTCGACGCCGATGCCGGGGTAGGTGTTCCAGTACCAGGCGCCGCCGACGCCGTTCCCCGCCTCGATCATCACCCAGTCCCGGATCCCTGCCTCGTCGAGCTTGATCGCCGTGCCGATGCCGGAGAACCCGGCGCCTATCACCGCCACCTCGTGGTCGGGCTGCATGGGGGTCAGGATAGAACCATCGGCTCGCCCCAGCCGGCGGCAGTCGCAACCGGCCTGGGCTAGGCTCGGCCGAAACTCACGAACAGATCGAGGCCCGAGATGAAGAAACCCCCCAGCGCCGAGCAGGCGGCGATGCTCTACGGCAACCGCTTCCTCACCGAGGACGCCCCCGACGGCGACTTCCCCGACGGCGGCATGCCTGCCCTCGACGCGATGCGCCTGGTCGACGAGGAACTGGCGCTGGAGGGCGATCCGCAGCGCAACCTGGCGACCTTCGTGACGACCTGGATGGAGCCCGAGGCCCAGCGGATCATCACCGACAACCTCTACCGCAACTTCATCGACCACGCCGAGTACCCGATCTCGGCGGAAGTCGAGCAGCGCTGCATCCGCATGCTGGCGGACCTCTACCACGCCCCGGGCGAGACGACCGGCGCCCGCACCCAGGGCTCCTCGGAGGCGATCATGCTCGGCGCCCTCTCGCTGAAGTGGAAGTGGAAGGAGCGCCGCGAAGCAGAAGGCAAGCCGGTCGAGGCGCCGAACCTGATCTTCGGCGGCGACGTGCACGTCGTCTGGGAGAAGTTCTGCCGCTACTTCGACGTCGAGCCGCGGATCGTGCCGCTGCAGGACGGCAAGTACACGATCGGCCCCGAAGACGTGGAGCCGCACGTCGACGAGAACACGATCGGCGTCGCCGCCGTGCTCGGCACGACGTTCACCGGTCACATGGACGACATCGCCGGGATCAACGAGCTGCTGGTCGGCCTCAAGGGCGAGAGGGGGCTCGACATCCCGCTCCACGTCGACGCCGCCAGCGGCGGCTTCACCTGGCCCTTCCTCTATCCGGACTCCGAGTGGGACTTCCGGCTCGAGCAGGTGCGCTCGATCAACGTCTCCGGACACAAGTTCGGGCTCGTCTACCCCGGCATCGGCTGGCTCGTCTTCCGCGAGCGCAGCGACCTGGCGGAGGACCTCGTCTTCTACGAGAACTACCTGGGGAAGACGGACGCGACCTTCACCCTCAACTTCTCCACCGGCGCCTCGATGGTGCTCGCCCAGTACTACAACTTCGTCCGCTACGGGCGCGAGGGCTACACGTACGTGATGCGGGCGATGCAGGAGAACGCCCGGGCGCTCGCCGACCGGCTCGAGGCCGAAGGCAACTTCGAGCTGATCGGCGACGACGAGGAGCAGCTGCCCCTGGTCGCCTTCAGGCTCGCCGGGGAGCGTGACTTCGACGAGTTCGACATCGCCTGGCAGCTCTCGGCCGAGCGCGGCTGGATGGTGCCCGCCTACACCCTGCCGCCAAACGCCGAAGACGTGAAGGTGCTGCGGGCCCTGGTCAAGCAGACGCTGGGCCGCGAGCAGGTCGACCGCCTCGCCGACGACATCGCCACCGCTTGCGCGACGCTGGAGAAGAAGGGCGGCGCCCATCCCGCCGAGCGCAAGCAGGTGAAGACGGGCACTGGTTACTGAGCCTCGGCGCTCGGATTCAGGCGAGCCGCTTGGCGACGAGGCGCTCGGCGACGGCGTCGCGGCGGTAGTCGAAGATCCGCTCGAGGTCGCGGCGGACGAAGAGCCGGTGCGCAAGCGTGCCGAGCGGCCCCAGCGGGATCGCGTAGCGGATGCGGTCGCGAATCACGGTCGCCCCTGTGCCGTCGGGCTCGAAGAGGTGGGTGTGCTCCCAGAGCGAGTAGGGGCCCCTGACTTGGGTGTCGACGAAGCTGGTCGGCGGTTCCCAGGTCTCGATCCGGGTCCGCCAGCGCACCGGCACCCCGTGCAGCCTCAGCCTGTAGTCGAGCAGCGTGCCGGGCTGGAACGTCAGCTCCCCCGGCGTCGTCACCTCGAAGTGGAGCCAAGGTGGGGTGAGCGGCTCCAGGTTGAGCGCGTCGCCGTAGAAGGCGAACGCCTGCTCGACCGGGACCTCGACCCGCTGGCTGCGCTCGAGCAGGTGGATGCGCACGAAGCCCAGTTTGGCACCGGGTCGCTCGGGCTACCTATAGAAGATCGAGGCAAGCATCCTCATCGCCGGAGCGACCGGTTTCGTGGGCGGCAGGCTGGCCAGGTCGCTCGGGGACTCGGGGGCACCGGTCCGCTGCCTGGTGCGCGACCGCGCGAAGGCCGGCGGGCTCGAGGCCGCAGGGCTGCAGCTCCGCCTCGGCGACGTCACCGACGCCGGGAGCCTGGCCGGAGCCGGGAGGGGCGTCGAGATCGCCTATTACCTCGTCCACGCGATGGCCGGCGGCGGCAAGTTCGCCGAGCGCGAGCGGACCGGGGCGCTCAACTTCGCCCGGATGGCGAAACGCGAAGGCGTCGAGCGGGTCGTCTACCTCGGCGGGCTCGGCGACGAGAGCACCTCGGAGCACCTGGCCAGCCGCCACCAGACCGCGCGCATCCTCGCCGCGGAGGGCCCGCCGCTGACCTACTTCCGCGCGGCGATGGTCGTCGGCGCGGGCAGCGAGTCCTACCGGACCCTGCGCTACCTGGTGAGCCGCCTGCCGGTGATGATCGCGCCGTCCTGGCTGCGGACGGTGACCCAGCCGATCGGCATCGACGCTGTCGTCGAGTACCTGCGACTGGCCCCCGAGGTGCCCGAGTCCGCCGGGCGTGAGGTCCAGATCGGCGGCCCCGACGTGATCTCCTACGCGGAGATGCTGGACCGGATGGCGATCGCCCTCGGCAAGCAGCCGCGGCCGAAGCTCCCGGTCCCCTTCATCACCCCCTGGCTCTCGGCGCTCTGGCTCGGCCTGGTGACGCCGGTCGACGCCAACGTGGCCCGCCCGCTCGTCGAGGGCCTGACCACGGCCACGGTCGTCACCGACCCCTCGGGGGCGGAGCCGTTCGGCGTTGCAGCAGAGTCGTTCGACGAGGCACTGCGGCGGGCGCTGGCGGAGGAGGGCTCGTTTCGCACACCTCCCTCCGGGTAGGACCCGAACAGCGGCTGCCGGCCCGAATCTCGGCGGCTTTCACCGGCGCAAGTCGGTTCCCGCTTTGAGTGAGAAGACCAACCGCCCCAACCGGCGGAGAGGCGTTCGGGCCGCAGCCGTCGACAAGGGACCTTTTCCCCGAGAGGAGGAGCGATGCCACCCCGCGGAGTCAAGAAAGGCAGCAAACGGGAGCGTCAGTACAAGCACATCAAGCAAAGCGAGAAGAAGGCCGGGCGCTCGAACAAGCGCGCCGAGGAGATCGCGGCGCGGTCCGTCAACGAGGAAAAGGCGCGCTCGGGCGAATCGAGGTCGTCGTCGCGCAGCTCGACTCGCGGCCGCTCGGCCAGCAGCCGCGGCGGCAAGCAGTCGGGTCAAGGTCCGGGAGGACGGACCCGGGAGCAGCTCTACAACGACGCGAAGAAGCTGGGGATCGAAGGCCGCTCGAAGATGAGCAAGAAAGAGCTGCAGCACGCCGTCGCCGGGGCGAGCTGAGCCAGCGTCGAGGTCAGGGCCCCTTCATTGATGAGTTGTATGCGCTATGCGCATACAACTCATCAATCGGCGGAGGCAGGCGGGCGCGTCATCAGGGCGACCGGGACCGAGAGGCCGGCGGAGCGGCGGAGCGTGGCAATGCGACGGCCGGGCTGAACGGCCGGGCGGATCTCGCCGACCCGGTCCCCGAGCCCGGCGACGGTCGAGTCGAGGTCGGGCGCGACCAGCGCCAGGCCCCAGAAGAAGGCGGGCCGGTCCCCCCCGGTCCGCTCGATCGCCTCCTCAGGCGCCTGCACGACCTCGAGGATGACTGCGCCGAGGCGGAAGAACGCCTGTCGCGGCGCCCCCGCAGGCGTCGGCTCCTCGCGGATGCGGCGCAGGTCGAGGCCGGCTGCCTGCAGCGCGGCGACGGTGCGGTCGAGGTCGGAGCTGATCGCGACCACGTGGTCGATCGCGGAGATCCCGTTGGGATGCGCCGGCGGCTCGCCGGGCGGCTGGCGGTCCGACCGCGCGGTCGGCAGGCCGTCCAGCTCCCCGCCGTCGAAGCCGCGCAGCGACCAGCCCACAAGGCCCTTACCCGCCTCCGTCCCCGCGAGCCGGATCCTGACGTCGCCGACGACGCAGGTGCCGCCGACGACCTCGAACCCGAGCGCCGCCCAGGCCGCGGGCTCGTCCGCGACCCTCAGCTCGTCGATCGTCACCTACTTGCCGGGCTGCGGCACGATCCTGATGTAGGGGCGCGGGGACTCCCAGCCGTCGGGATAGGTCTCCTTGGCTTCCTCGTCGGAGACCGAGCCGGCGATGATCACGTCGTCGCCCTGCTGCCACTGCGCCGGCGTCGCCACTTTGTGGTTCGCGGTCAGCTGCAGCGAGTCGACTACGCGCAGGACCTCGTCGAAGTTGCGGCCGGTCGTCATCGGGTAGACGAGGATCAATTTGACTTTCTTGTCGGGGCCGATGACGAAGACGTTGCGGACCGTCTGGTTGTCGGCCGGCGTCCGCTCCCCCGGGTCGCCGGAGGTGTCCGCCGGCAGCATCCCGTAGAGCTTCGAGACGTTGAAGTCCGAGTCGGCGATGATCGGGTAGTTGGGCGCCGTGCCCTGCGTCTCGCCGATGTCCTCGGCCCAGCCGGCGTGCTTCTCGACCGGGTCGACCGAGAGCCCGATGATCTTCACCCCCCGCTTGTCGAACTCGGGCTTGATCGAGGCCATGTAGCCGAGCTCGGTCGTGCAGACGGGCGTGAAGTTCTTCGGGTGCGAGAACAGCACCGCCCAGGAGTCGCCGATCCAGTCGTGGAAGTTAATTCGCCCCTCCGTCGTGTCCGCCTCGAAATCCGGGGCAACGTCTCCCAGCTTGAGCATCGTGGTTCCTCCTCGTCTTGACTGGTTTAGCTCTCGTATGCATCGTAGATGGCGGCCGGTCCCGGCCGCGCGCTCGCCGGATACCCTGGCCACCGCATGGTGAGCGCAGAGGAAATCGGGGCGGTCGCGGTCTTCGCCGCCCTCCCTCCCGCCGAGCGCGAGGGGCTTTCCCGCGCAGCGGCGGACATCAGCCTCGCCCCCGGAGAGTATGCGGCGAACGAGGGGGACGAGCGCGCTATCTTCGCCGTGCTCGAGGGTCGCATCGAGGCGACCAAGTCCGTCGACGGAGTAGAGCGCGTGATCGGCGAGCGCCTCCCGGGGGACATCTTCGGCGAGGTGCCGATCGTGCTCGGGACGGTGTTCCCGGTCGGCTTCCGCGCGGCGGACCGCTCGCGTGTGATGCGCGTCGAGGCCCGCGATTACCACGCCCTCGCCTCCGCCGCTCCCGACGTCGGCGCGGAAATCGGCAGGCTCGCGGCCCACAGGATGGGTGGCTCGCACGGGCTGGAGGCGCTTGCAGCCGAACCGCCGCCACCCCGCGCGCTCGTGGTCGGCCACCGCTGGGACGCCTCCTGCGCGGAGCTGCGGCGCTTCCTCGACCGCAACCAGATCAGCTTCAAGTGGCTGACCCCCGAGACGCCCGACGCCGCCGAGCAGTGGGGCGGCACACTTCCCGCGGAGGGGGACTGGCCGGCGATCCGGGTCGTCGACGGCAAGACCGCGGTCAAGCCCGGCCTTCGCCGGGTGGCCGAGCTGCTCGGCGTCGAGACCGAGGCAAGCGCCGCCGAGTACGACACGGTGATCGTCGGTGCCGGCCCCGCCGGGCTGGCCGCCGCCGTGTACGGAGCTTCGGAGGGCCTGCGCACGCTCGTGGTCGAGCGCGAGGCCCCCGGCGGTCAGGCCGGCACCTCCTCGCGAATCGAGAACTACCTCGGCTTTCCCTCCGGCGTCTCAGGGGACGAGCTGGCGAGCCGCGCGCTGAACCAGGCGCGGAGGCTCGGCGCAGAGATCCTCGTCACTCGCTCGATCACCCGGATCGACGCCGAGGGCCGCGAGCTGCACCTCGACGCCGGTGACGTCCTGCGCGCGCGGACGATCATCCTCGCCTGCGGGGTGACCTGGCGGCACCTGCCGATCGAGGGCTTCGACCGCCTCGCCGGCAAGGGCATCTCCTACGGCGCCGCCCGCAGCGAAGCTCCCAACACATATGGCCTCGACGTCCACATCGTCGGCGCCGGCAACTCGGCGGGGCAGGCTGCCCTCTTCTTCTCCGCCCACGCGAGGAGCGTGACGATCCTCTGCCGCGGCGACCGGCTCGAGAAAAGCATGTCGCGCTACCTCGTCGACCAGCTCGCGACCCGGCCCAACATCGACGTGATGTTCGGGACGGAGGTGGCCGCCGTGCACGGCGTCGACTCGCTGGAGGCGATCGACGTGCGCAGCGCCGCCACGGGAGAGGCGTCGCAGCTCGAGTCGGGTGGCCTCTTCATCTTCATCGGGGCGGACGCGGAGACGGCGTGGCTGCCGCCGGAGATCGCCCTCGACCCTCGCGGCTACGTGCTCACGGGCTCCGACATGCGGGCGGAGCACTGGTCGCTCGACCGCGACCCCTACCTGCTGGAGACGAGCGTCCCCGGCATCTTCGCCTGTGGGGACGTCCGCTTCGGCCCAGTCAAGCGCGTCGCCGCCGCAGTCGGCGAGGGCAGCATGGCGATCGCCTTCGTGCACCAGTACCTCAAGGACCTGGACCGCACCGCCTAACAGCCCGCCGACGGGCCGATACGTCAACGCAGGGTTGACGTATCGGCCCGTCGGCGGGGAATTTCAGGTGACGGCCTCGACGACCGCCTCGCCGCCGCGGCCCGGCAGCACGGTGATGCCGCGGAAGCTCACCCTCTCGTCCTTGGGCCGGGCGGCCCGCAGCTGCGCGCGCGCGAGGATCCGCTCGATCACGATCTTCATCTCGAGCAGCGCGAAGGACGCGCCGATGCAGCGGCGCACGCCGCCGCCGAAGGGGATCCAGGCGTAGGGCTCGGGCGCGCCTTCGAGGAAGCGCTCCGGGCGGAAGGCGAGCGGGTCGGGCCCGTAGAGGCCGGGGTCGAGCTGCAGGAGCGAGATCGAGGCCGCCAGCTGGGCGCCGGGCTCGAACAGGTAGCCGCCCAGCTCGCGCGGCTCGGCGGGCGAGCGGAAGACCTCGGTGATCACCGGGCGCACGCGGAGGGTCTCCTTGATCGTCGCGTCCATGTACTCGCCGGGCTCGCCCGCCTTCACCTCGGCGGTGAGGCGCTGCAGCGCGGCCGGGGTGCGCAGCAGGCGCTCGAACGCCCACCCGATCGAGGTCGCGGTCGTCTCGTGGCCGGCGAGCAGGATCGTGATCAGCTCGTCGCGCAGCTCCTTCTCGGTCAGCGGGTCGCCGTCCTCGTCGCGGGCGGCGAGCAGCAGGCTGAGGATGTCGTCCCGCTCCTCGCGATCGGGAGCGGCGCGGCGCTGGGCGATCTCCTCGTAGAGCATCTCGTCGACCCGGTCGCGGTTGCGGAGAAAGCGCCCCCACGGGCTCAGCGGGCCGAGGTCCTTCTGCATCACCAGCAGCATGGGGCTGATCGAGGAGAGGCGCGGCAGGCGCCGCTTCAGCTCGGCGACCCGCTCGGGCTCGGAGACGCCGAAGACCGCGCGGACCATCACCTCCAGCGTGATCTCCTGCCCGACCGTGCGCGTGCGGATCGTCTCGCCGGGGCTCCAGCGGTCGATCTCGCGATCGGCGATCTGCGCGATCAGCTCGGTGTAGTGGGCGATCGCCTGGCCGTGGAACGCCGGCAGCATCAGCTTCCGCATCCGCATGTGGCGCTCGCCGTCGAGCAGCAGCAGCGAGGCCTTGCCGACGACCGGCTCCATGATCTCGCGCGGCTCGGCGACGTTGTAGTCGGCCGGCTTCCACTTGAACATCTGCTCGACCAGCTCGCGGTCGGCGACGTGGAAGACCTCGCCGGCGATCGAGTCGCTGGTGCGGAAGACGGGGCCGTAGCGCCTGCGCATGGCCGACCGAGCCGCGAGCGGACGGGTGATGCCGAGCCAGGACTGCAGCGGGCCCGGAAGCGGAGGGCCGGGGACGTCGGAGGCGGGCCGGGCGGGCGATGCGGGTGGCGAAAAGGAGCCTGCCTCGGTTGCGATCGGTGCCGGCATCTCCCGAGACAGTAGCCGTCACTCGCCCGCGAGGAGCTCGTCGAGCGTGATGCCGCTGATCGCGGACTGCGGCCGCTCGGCGACCACGTCGGAGCCCGGGCGGGCCTGCTCGTCGCGCCGCTTGATCAGCAGCCACTGAGGCTTCTCGCCCGGACGGGTGCGCTGCAGGGCGAAGCCGCCGCTCAGCTTCTCTCCGTGCAGGACGAAGACGGCGTGGCCGCGCTCCAGCGCCTCCGGCCAGGCGACCCGGCCGCCCTGCTCGTAGTGGCCGCGATCCCAGACGATCACGCCGCCGTCGCCGGCCCGGCCCTCGAACTCGTTGTAGGCGAGCTCGTGGTCACCGACCTGCACCGCGAGCCGTTTCACCGCGGGATCCATCGAAGGGCCCTTGGGAACGGCCCACGACCGCATGACGCCGCCGACCTCGAGGCGCAGGTCGAAATGACGGGCGGTGGCGGCGTGCTCCTGGACGACGAAGGCGCCGGCGTTGACGCCGCGGACCGCGAACTGCTCGTGGCCCTCGGCCTTGACCGGCTCAGCCGCCACCTCGGCGACCCGCGCGGCCGGCGGGCCCTCGCTCAGGAACGCCACCAGCGCCTCGACCGCCTGCTCCGGCCCCTCGGCATGTACGTGCACGGCGCCGTCGTCCGCGTTGCGGGCCCACCCCATCGCCCCAAGCCGTTTCGCCTGCCGCAGCACGGCGTCGCGATACCCGACGCCCTGCACCGCCCCGCGCACGACCGCGCGCACCGCTGTCGTATCGGCATCCGCTCGCTTGGTCACCTGAGCTCGATGATGCCGAAAACGATCAGGGTCATGAAACGAGGGTGAGCACTTCGCGCTCGAGCCTCGCCCGCGCCCTTGCGGTCATCCTCTCGCCAACCGAGCCCTTTGGATCGATCGTCCTACCTTCGCGGAAGCGTTCGATCACCCGCGGGTCGACGTAGGAGCGGCGGCAGACGGCGGGGGTATTGCCGAGCGCCTCGGCGACCCGGTCGACCGCGCCCGCGATCGCCCGCTTCGCGGCGGCCTCGGAGGCGGGCCTCGGCTCGCCGGCGAGCTCGACGGCCGCCAGCACCGTGCCGTGCCAGGTGCGGAAGTCCTTGGCCGAGAAGGCCTCGCCGGCCTTCTCCTGTATGTAGGAGTTGACGTCCTCGGAGCGCACGTCGAGCCACTCGCCTCCGTCGCGCCAGGCGAGGAGGTCCTCCGGCCCGCCGCGGCGGCGGCGCATCGTCTCGATCGCCCGCCGCGCGGCCGGGTCGCGAATCGACTGGACCCGGCGCTGACCGCTCTTGGCCGGGAAGTCGAAGACCACCTCCCCGTCCTGGACCGAGACGTGCTCGCGGCGCACGGTGGCCAGCCCGAAGCTCTCGTTCTCCTCCGCGTAGGCCTCGCTGCCGACCCGGAAGAAGCCGAGGTCGAGCAGGCGCACGGCGCAGGCCAGCGCCCGCTCGCGCGGCATCCCCTGGCGGCGCAGGTCGGCGGTGACGGCGCGACGCAGGCGCGGGAGCGCGGCGGCGAACTCGCGCACCGTCGCGAACTTGCGCTCGGCTTGACGCTGCTGCCAGCGCTCGTGGTAGAGGTACTGCTTGCGGCCGGCAGCGTCGATTCCCGTCGCCTGCAGGTGGCCGAGCGGGTCGGGGCAGATCCAGACGTCCTTCCAGGCCGGCGGGATGGCCAGCTCGCGGATCCGCGCCAGCGTCTCCTCGTCGTCAATGCGCTCACCGCCGGGATCGCGGTAGCTGAAGCCGCGACCGGCCCGCACCCGGACGATCCCCTCCTCGCGGCAGTCCGAGCGCCGCAGGCGACCGCTGGCCCCGGCCGGGAGCGAACGCGAAGCCACGGTCTAACCCGCCAGCGCCCGCAGGGCCCGGCGGTCGTCCCGCAGCTCGGCGATCGACCTGACCACCTCGGCGGCACCGGCTTCGAGAAGCTCGTCTTCGGAGAAGCCTCCGGTGAGGACCGCGATCGTCTGGACGCCGGCCGCCTCCGCCGCCTTCACGTCCCAGGTCGAGTCGCCGACCATCACCGCCGGCCCCTCCCCCGCCTTCTCGAGCGCGGCGTGGACGAGGTCGGGGTGGGGCTTGGTCCGCTCGACGTCAGCCGCCGTGGTCCAGCCGTCGACCAGGCCGCGGGCGTCGAGCAGGTCGAGGTAATGGTCCACCTCCTCCTGCTTGGCCGAGCTGGCGAGGATCGTGGACGAGCCGTCTTCGCGCAGGTCTTCGATCAGGCCGCGGGCACCTTGCATCGGCTCGACTTCGCCGATCAGCTCACCGTAGGCCTCGCCCTCCGCGGCGCGGATCCCCTCTCCCTCCTTCTCCTCGACCCCCTCGCCGAGGAGAGCAGCGACGATCTGGTCCCCGCCCATGCCGATGTGGCGGTGGACCTCCCACATCTGCACGACGTGGCCGTGGGCCCGCAAGGCGCGGTGCCAGGCCAAGGCGTGCTGGTAGTTGGTGTCGACCAGGGTGCCGTCGACGTCGAGGAGCACGGTGGGGGAATCGGCGCCGCTCACGGCCCTTCGCCCGTCCCGATCGCTCGACGCCTCTTTCAGGTCTTGCGCTCGAGGTCAGCGACCTCCTCGGCCTTCTCTTCGGTCCGCGCCTGCGCCTCGTTCAGCTCGTCCTTCTTCTCGCCCTTCCTCTCCTCGCGCCTGCCCTGGCGGCGAAGCGAGGCGTCGTCCGCCAGGTCGCCCGCAGCCTGCTTGGCCCGGCCGGTGATCTTGTCGAGGATGCCCATGTTTCGACTCCTTCCGTTTCGTCGTGCGTTGCCAGTGAGCTACCCCGCGACCCGCACGCCGAAAACAGGGCAACGCGCGCATCCGACATTGACCACCCTGGAGCGTGGTCAATGTCGGATGCGGAGGCCGCAGGGCGGGGCAGTTTCGCCCTTCCCCCGACCGGGAAGCAAGGCAGGGCTGGAGAAAAGCGACGATCGTCTAGGTCGGATAGGAGAACCGATGAAAGCCCTCACCTTCCATGGCAAGCGCGACGTGCGGGTCGACGACGTCCCGGACCCGGCCATCGAGCAGCCGACCGACGCGATCGTCCGCATCACCTCGACCGCGATCTGCGGCTCCGACCTCCACCTCTACGAGGTGCTGGGGATGTTCATCGAGGAGGGCGACGTCCTCGGCCACGAGCCGATGGGCATAGTCGAGGAGGTGGGCGAGGAGGTCGGTCACATCAGAGCCGGCGACCGGGTCGTGATCCCCTTCAACATCTCCTGCGGCGAATGCTGGATGTGCAAGCAGAAGCTCTTCGCCCAGTGCGAGACGACCCAGGTTCGCGAGCGGGACAAGGGTGCCGCGCTCTTCGGCTACACCAAGCTCTACGGGGAGGTGCCGGGCGGCCAGGCCGAGTACCTGAGGGTCCCCCAGGCGCACTTCGGCCCGATCAAGGTGCCCGAGAACGGCGCGCCCGACGAGCGCTACCTCTTCCTCTCCGACGTGCTGCCGACCGCCTGGCAGGCGGTCGAGTACGCGGCGATCCCGAAAGGGGGCAGCCTCGCCGTCTTCGGGCTCGGGCCGATCGGGCAGATGTGCGCGCGGATCGCCCGATACAAAGGGGCGGAGCGCGTCTTCGGAATCGACCCCGTGCCGGAGCGGCGGGCGATGGCGGCTCGCCACGAGATCGAGACGCTCGACCCCGAGGAGCACGCCGACGTCTCGGCCGCGCTGCGCGAGCTGACCGGCGGGCGCGGGCCCGACAGCGTGATCGACGCGGTCGGGATGGAGGCCCACGGCGCGCCCGGCGCGAAGATGGCCCAGACGCTGGCCGGGCTGCTGCCCGACGCGCTCGCGGCCAAGGCGACCGAAAAGGCGGCGGTCGACCGGCTCTCGGCGCTGCTCGACGCGATCGACAGCGTTCGCCGCGGCGGCACGATCTCGATCTCCGGCGTCTACGGCGGCCAGCTCGACCCGCTGCCAATGATGCAGCTCTTCGACAAGGGGGTGCAGATCCGCATGGGCCAGGCCCACGTGCGGCGCTGGACCGACGAGATCCTGCCGCTGCTCGAAGGCGACGAGGACCCGCTCGGCGTCGACGACCTCACCACCCACCGGCTGCCGCTGGCCGAGGCGCCGAGCGCCTACGAGATGTTCCAGAAGAAGGAAAACGGCGCGATCAAGGTGGTGCTGGAGCCGTGACCGCGAGGATCACTCCCTACCCCAACGGGCCGTATCTGGTCCGCGGCCCCTTCACGATCGTCGACCAGAGCGGCAACGAGATCGAGACCAAACGGCGGGTGGTGGCCCTGTGCCGCTGTGGACGCTCACAGATCCGGCCCTTTTGCGACGGCACCCACAAGGCGATCGGGTTCGAGGCAGAGAGCGGGCTTCCCGTGGCCGCCGCCGAGCCCGGCGTGCCGGCGGCGCAACAGGCGCAGCGGGGTCGCGGAACGGCGGAGACGGCGGCCCCCGTAGAGGACTCCCCCTCGTAGCTTCGCCCCCAGGGCAAGCCAGCTGCAGAGCGAGCGCTCCGCCACCCAGGCGGGTGCCAGCAGCGAGCTGCTCGGCGGGAATCGCGTCGCTCCTCCCGCCCGCCTGCGACCGACCTCCGCGACGGCCATCGAGACCAGGGCGCCGGCGAGCAGGCGACGGCCTCGCCCCTGCCGCAGCGAGCCGGCCGCCAGGGGAGCCAGTGCGAGGAAGGCGGCGATGCGGGCGGGGATGGCGAAGTCGTCGTAGGCCTGGCGGACCCGCTGCGAGAGGAAGTGGGCGGTGCTCGGCGGTCGCCTCGCGACGTAGAGATCGAGCGGCGTCGCCACCCTGCCGCCGGCGGCGTGGACCGTCCGCATCAGCTCCAGGTTCTCGAAGAGGACGTCGCCGTCATAGCCGCCGGTCGAGAGGAGGACCGCGCGGCGAACGGCGAGCGTGCCGGGGAAGTCGCCGACGGGGAACACGGGGTCGCCGGTGAAGACACGGTTCAGCAAGGAGCGGGCGGTGTCCCAGCGAGCGTGCCAGGGCGTCTCGTCGAAGTAGTTTTGCGGGCGCACGAGGTCGGCCTCGTCGAGCAGCCCCACGGTGCGGCGCAACGCGAGGAGGTCGTAGCGGACGTCGTCGTCGGCCAGGACGACCGCCTCGCCCGCGCACTCCCGCACCCCCGTGACGACGCCGTTCACCTTGCCCATCTGAAAGTCGAGATCGGGGTGCGGGGCGAGGTGGCGGGCGACGCCGCGCAGGGCCGCCGCGTGCTCGGCGAAGACGGGCGGGGGCGAGCCGTCGACGACCAGGACCTCGTCCGCCACCTCGGCGATCGCGCTCAGGTAGGCCGCGAGCTCCTCGATCGGGCCGGGCCCGGTCCAGCGCAGCGGCAGGACGTAGGAGACGCGGGCGGCCGCCTCGCTCATCCGGTCAGGCCCCGGCGCCGGCCAGCGGTCGCCGCAGGGAGGTCCGCCCCTCCCCCCAGGCCTCGAGCAGGTGCCTGCCGAAGCGGTCTTCGAGGAAGAGCAGGGCCCGGGCGCCGAAGAGGATGTCGGCGGCCAGCTCGGGCTCCTGGCGCGCCAGCCCCCCGGCGAGGTCGTGGGCGGCGATGTTCTCGTGCACGGCGTCGGCCTCGACGTGCTCGTCGTAGAAGTCGGTTGCCTCGGCGCCGAAGCCGAGGCGCCGCAGGGCGTTGCCGTAGCGGCGATTGGGCAGCGCCGACGTCATCTCGAACATCGCCAGGTGGCCGGCGATCGCGCCGCGCCGGCTGCGGCGCAGCCCGGTCGCCGACATCAGGTTGACCGTCGCCAGCGTCTCGCCGGGCGCGTGGGCGAGGTAGGCGTTCTCGCGATCGTCGAGGCCGAGCGCGCGCATCGTCTTCGCAAAGAGCAGCGAATGCATTCGCTCCGGCTGGCCCCCGCCGTACTCGTCGGCCTGGACCTCGAGCAGCGCCGTCTTCGCCGGGCCGTCGAGGCGCGGGATCGCCCAGCTGTGCGGGTCGGACTCCTTCAGCTGGTAGAAGGAACGGTGAACGACGAACTCGAGGAATTCCCGGAGCCCGGCCTCGACCTCGAGGTGGCGGGAAAGCGAGACCCCGTCGTCTTCGGACTCGAGCCTGAAGAGCAGATCGGCGATCGACGCCGGGTCGACCCCTCCTTCGGACGGTACCGCCGCCTCCAGCGCGTCGAAGAAGGCTCCCTCGAGCACCGCCCGCACCGCCAGGAGGCCCGGGTCCCACTCCCAGGAGGGGTCGACCCCCGGGAAGGAGCGGTAGTGGAGCTCGAAGCTGAGGTAGAGGGCGAGCTGCAGATCGTCGTCGCCGAGCGGGTCCTCGACCAGGGCGGCGAGCTGCGCCGCCTCCTCCGCTGCATGGAGGTGGAGGGTCGAGTCCGTCGCGGGCGCCGAGAGCATCTCCACGACCAGATCGCCGATGGGGCCCGCCGACGGCAGCGCCGTGCTCGCGCCCACCAGCTCCTTGGCAACCCCGGTCATCCTTTTCGGATTCCCCGCGCCGCCCTTTGGAAAACCCCGAGCTCTCCGCCGCATGTTTCGACGCCTGGGAAGAGGGGTAGTCACCCGCCATGCGCGGAGAGGCGAAACCGAGAGGCTCAGCGAGAGGGCGGCGCTCGGCACCTTCCCTCCGCTACGCCGTGCAGGCCCTCCGAGCGCTCCGTGGCCAGGAGCCGCGCACGGGGCCGGAGATGCGAGTCATCGCGATTCGCCAGAGGCTGCTGACCTAGAAAGGGCCGGAGATGGACGGACCTGGCGAAGCGACTCGGGCGCTGGTGGTCGTCAACGAGGAGGTCGCCGGCGACGAGCTTCGCGAAGCGCTCCTCGCCCACGTCGGCAAGGACGTCTCCGAGGTCTTCGTCGTCGCCCCGGCCCTGGTCGACTCCGGCCTCGAGCACACGATGGGCGACGTCGACGATGCGATCGAGCCGGCCCGCGAGCGGCTGCAAGAGACGCTTCGGGAGCTGCGGCGCGCCGGCCTGAACGCCGCTGGAGAGGTCGGCGATTCCGATCCGGTGCAGGCGATCAACGACGAGATCCTCAAGTTCGGCCCCGATCGGATCCTCGTCGTCGCCCACCGCGACGAGGAAGGAGCCTTCGCGGAGAAGGGCCTGCTCGAGCAGGCCGAACGAGACTTCGACCTGCCCGTCACCGAGCTCGTCGTCAGCCGTGAGGCCGAGCCCGCAGTGCTCGACGTGAAGAGATCCGACCCCGTCGCCGGCCGCAAGAAGGGCTGGCGCCCCTCCTACAACTGGCCTCCCCTGAGGCGACGCGACCTGATCGGCATCCTCGTCGCCATAGTCGGCACCCTCGCCCTCGGAGCCCTCGCCGCCGAGTGCGTCGGCGACGCAACGGGGCAAAACGACCTCGAGGAAGGTCGCCTCGGCGCCGCCTGCGCCGCGTCGATCCTGATCGCGCTCGCGATGGCGCTGGTCAACCTCGCGCACGTCGTCGGGCTCTTCCTCTTCCAGAGCGTCGGCTACGAGGGCGTCTTCAGCCGCTTCTTCGCTCGCCTCAGCCTCTTCGGCACACCCGCCGCCATCGCCCTCGTGCTCACCCTCCAGCTGGTGAAGTAGCGGCCCCCTGCAACAGCGCGGCTCCCCGGAGTCCAAGCCCGTCGGCGCGGCTCGCTCGGACACCGGGGTGGAGAGCTGACCCGCAGAGGCTCGCCGCCTCCTACTAAGCAGCGAGCCTGCCGCGGAGCAGGCCTTTGCCCGCCCTCGGCGCCCTTGCGGCTCGTCTCCTGCGCGCGCCGGAAGAAGTCAGCCAGCTCCGAGTCGCCCTCGCGGTCGGCGTCCTCGATGTAGGTCTCGAGCCTGAGCACGTTGCTGAGGCACTGCTCGGTGAACCAGATGACGTTGTAGTCCTTGTCCTTGGTGCCGGTGACCTCGCCGGTCTCCTGGGTAGTAGCCATGGGAGAGCCTCCTCTTGGTGGTTGACCTCCTCCCGCTACCCGGATCCGGGGATTCCAATAGCGGGGGCGCGAGATCGCTTCACCTCAGGCGGCGAGGACGCCGGGGCGGTCCCACGTCGCGGCGATTCGCCTGGCCGCGGCACGCTCCTCGGCCAGGGTCCGCTCGGCCGCCTCGACCGTCGCGGGGTCGCCGGCGCGCTCGGCGACCCGCCTGAGCAGCTCGTAGGCGCCGATCTCTAGGTGCTCGAAGGCGAAGGCGAAACCGGCGAGCTTGGTCGTCGTGTCCGGCTGGGCGCCGAAGAAGCCGCCGAGGTTGAGCCCGCCTGCACGCAGGGCGGCGTCCTTGACCAGCGAGCGGCTGGCGCCGTGGGCGTCCAGGCGCTCCTCGAGTCGCCTCTCCTGGCCCCTGGTCTCCTCCAGGTGCTCGCGGAAGAGGCGCGCCAGGGCCTCGTCCTCGACCAGCTCGGGCCCCGCTTCGAGCAGCTGCAGGGCCTGCTGCTCGATCGCGTGGGCGTCGGCCAGGTATCGGACCAGCTGCTCCTCGAGATCACTCGGAGCGACGCCGGCGAGCGAGGCCTCGACGGCGACGTCGAAGCGCTCGGCAAGGCGGTCGGCCATGCGCTGCTCCTCGGCGCCGATCCGGCGTGCTGCCGCCGCCGTGTCGGCGTCGCCGGCGTGTTCGGCGATGCGCCGCAGCAGCTCGTACGCCGCCACCTCCATGTGCTCGTAGGAGAAGGCGTGGGCGGTCAGCTTGCCGGGCGTGTCCGGCTGGCTGCCGGCGAAGAGCAGCATCCCGTACCCCCCGCCCTTGCCCGCCAGGTCCTTGATCGTCGAAGGCGAGGCGCCGTGCGCCTCCAGCAGGCCGCGAACCGTGCGCTCCTGGGCTTCGGTCTCCCCCAGGTGGCGCTCGAAGACCTCGGCGAGCCGCTCGTCCTCGGCGATGCCCGGCGCGGCGCGCAGCTGGACCAGCGCCTGCTCCTCGATCGAGTGCACGTCGGCGAGGTGCTTGACCAGCCGCTCGTCCCGGTCCCGCGCCCACTGGCGGCCGCCGACGCCGGTCCGGATCTCCTCGACGCGGCCGCCCACGCCCGCTTGCTCCAGCGGCGGCGTCGGGTAGCCCTGGCCGTGGCGGATCCCCTCGAGCAGCTCCTCCACCGCCTCGACGGCGGTGTGCTGGGGTTCCCAGCCCAGCTCCTCGCGGGCCCGGGCCGACGACATCAGCGGCACGTTCAGCGCCATGTCGAGCCAGCCCGGCGGGGTCGGCTGCAGCCGCAGGCGCCAGGAGAGGTCGGTCAGGGTGCGGACGATCGAGGTCGGCAGGGGGAAGGTGCGGGCGTCGAAGACCCCGGCCAGCTCGTCGGGGCCGAGCGGCGAGTCGGCGGCGACGTTGAAGGCGCCCGTCGCCTCGCCGACGGCCGCCTGCAGGTAGGCCTGGGCGACGTCGTCCGAGTGGACCGCCTGGAAGCGGAGGCCGGGAATGCGCGGCAACGCGGGGACCATGCTCGAGCGGACGAGGAAGCTGGGCAGGAACGGCCCGACGAAGAGGCGGCGGATCTCGGTCGCCGCGTCGCCCTTGAAGATCAGGGCCGGTCGCAGGCGCACGACCTTCGTCTCCCGGTTCTCGGCTTCGAACTCGTCGAGCATGCCCTCCACCGCGACCTTGTGCCGGGAGTAGAAGGAGCTCTCCGTGGCTCCGATCGGCCAGCTCTCGTCGACGCGCCCCTCCTTGGGCCCTGGCGAGTAGGCGCCGACCGAGGAGGCGTAGACCAGCTTCGGCACCCCGCTCGCCGCGACGGCGGCGAAGACGCGCCGGCTGCCGTCGACGTTGATCCGCTCCAGCGTCTCCTCGTCGTGGGAGGGCTGGATCGCCCAGGCCAGGTGAATGACCGCGTCGGCCCCCTCGAAGGTCTCGGTCAGGTTCGAGGAGACGACGTCGGCGTCGACCCAGCTCGTCTTGGGCGGGCTCCAGGCCGGACGGCGGCGGGCGAGACCCACCACCTCGTCGACCTGGGGTGCCTTGCTCAGGGTCTCGATCACGCTCGTGCCGACGTTTCCGGTCGCTCCCGTGACGATGACCCTCATCGTTCGGGGCTACCCGCCGGGGAGCGGTGGAAACAGGGCTTCCGGGATGGGCCCTCCTCAGCCGAACGAGCGGCGGGCGGCGATCCGGTGCAGCTCCTCGACCCGTGCGCGCTGGCGATCGGCGCGCTCCGCGAGGGCGCCGAAGTCGGTCCCCGCGAGATCTCCGCCCAGGGCGGTCTCGAGCGATCTCCACATCCGGGCCTTGCCGGCGATTCCGATCGCGAGCCCCTCCAGCTCCACCACCCTGCTGAGCGGCGAGTAGCCACGCAGCTGCCCGTTCAGCTTCAGCCGCCCCAGCTTCTCCCCCACCCAGCCCCCCGCGGGCTTGAGGCAGCCGCGGCGTATCCCGAGACGCTCCATCGTCCGGCGCAGGGTCGCCCGGTCCGCTTCGATCTCGGTGCAGACCTCCGTCAGCGGCCCGCCCAGCTCGGGGTCGTCGCGGTTGCTCGCTCGTGCCCGCCGCGCCAGCTCGACCCCGACCGTGGCCCCCGCCAGGTGGTCGTTGAGGTAGATCGCCAGCAACCGCCGCCCGTCCGCCCCCTCCGGCATCTCAGCCCAAGCCCTTCTCCTCGGCGGCCTTGTAGGCGATCTGGAGGAAGTCCGAGATCGTCAGCGCCGAGAAGACGGTGGCGAGGAACCGGGTCAGGCGCGGCGCGTAGAGCAGGCCCACCGCAAACAAGGCGACCACCCAGAGGCCTAGGCAGTAGGGACAGACCAGCAGCTCGCCGATCGCCTTGCGGGCTCCTGTCCCGCGGGAGCTCTCCTCCAGCTCGGAGGGCCCGCCCTCCCCCTCGAGCTCGGTGAAAGGCGCCCGCAACGGCCGCGTCACCTTGTCCTTGGAGAGCAGGCGGCTGACCTTGTGCGAGGCGACTCCGATCGAGAGCAGGTCGGCGGCGCCGACCCGCTCCGGCAGCTGCCGCCCGCTCCGCCGCGCCAGCACAAGCGCCCCGCCGAAGAGCAGGTGGAAGACGCCGACCAGGGCGGCGTAGGAGAGGAGCGGCGGCTCTGCGGGTTTCGCGTCGGCCAAGAGGTCAGGACTCTTCGTAAGGGTCTTTTTCGCCGGCGAGCTTCAGCGAGCAGTCCTTGGCCTCGCCGAGGTGGCGTTCCTGGATCGGCAGCGCCCACTCGACCAGCGCCCGCAGCTCCTCCTCGCCGGCCGCCTCGTTCAGCTTGCCGAGCACGGACCAGTGGCCGACCTCGCCCGCCTCGGCCATGGTCAGGAACTCGAAGCCGTCGAGGCCGTCGGCGTCCTCGCCCAGGTAGGTGGACATCATCTCGGTCGCCTCGCCCTTCGTTTCCCTTGCCTTGTCGAGGATCGCCGTCTTCTTGCCGTTGCGGCCGTCGGCCAGCTCGGTGCAGCGCCGCTCGGTCTCCTCGGCCTCCTCGCGCATCCGGCGCAGCGCCTCGGCGGCGCCGTCGTCCTCGACCAGGCCCTCGACCTTCACCAGGCCCTCGACCTTCTCGGTCGCGCCCTGCGCAGCCTGCGCAAGGCCAAGCACCTCCGCGAGCTTCTCCTCCAGCGTCGTCAGCTCAGCCATCTCGTCCTCCTGGTCGGTATATGGGCCGCCTCTCAGCTACCCCGGCCAGGAGATCGAAAACGGCGTGTCTCGGCGCTGAGTGGTCGATTTACCACCGTATGCGTGGGTCAATCATTCACTCGGCACTGCCGGTCAAAGGGTCCGCAGCGCTCAGCGCGTGCGCTCGGCCAGGTGGCGGAGCAGGGCCTCCATGCCCGCCTCGCGGTGGACGCGGCGCTGCTCGTCGGCGCCGTTGCCCTCGCGCAGGATCCGCTCGATCTCCGCCAGGGCCGGCTCCGAGCCGAGCTCGCGTGCGTAGGGCCGAACCGAGTCGAGGACCCGCTGGCAGGCTTGCCGCGCCGGTTCGGGGGCCTCCGAGCCGAAGAGGACCTCGGCGTCGAGGCCGTGGCTCGCGGCCTGGAAATAGGACTCCTCGAGCGCCTCGCGCGAGAGGGCGCTGTCGCTCGGACGGTCCAGCTCCTTCGCCGCGATCGCCTGGACCAGCGCCGCCAGCGCGCTCGAGCCGGCGGCGTCGGTCTGCACGTCCACGGCTCTCACCTCGACCGTTCCCAGGCGCGGGTGGGGACGGACGTCCCACCAGATGTAGGTGTAGTCGTCGACGCCGGCTGCGGCGATCAGCTGGTCGGCGACCCGGCAGAACTCCTCGTAGTCGCAGAAGGCCCTGGGCAGCTGGAAGCGCGGGTAGCTGCGCACCACCGAGGTACGGGCGCTGGCGTGGCCGGAGTCGGCGCCCGCCCGGAAGGGCGAGTTCGCGCTCAGCGCCTGCAGCACCGGCAGGTAGAGGCGGAAGGCGTTCGCCAGGCGGACGGCGGTGTCGGGGTCCTGGATGCCCACGTGTACGTGCAGCCCGCACGGCGGGGTGCAGAGCAGGCTGCCGAAGTCCTTGCGGACGACTTCGTAGCGCGGCTTGGAGACGAGCGTGGGCTCCTCCGCGCTGGTCGGGTGGAGACCGGCGCCGAGCAGGCAGAAGCCGGCCTCGGCGATCGCGCGGCGCATCTCCCGCAGCTCCGCCAGCACGTCGTCGGCGCTGTGGCAGACCCCCGTCTTCAGCTCGATCTGTTCGGAGAAGATCTCGGTGGAGACGCGCTCCCTGGCCGGGCTCGCCACCCGCTCCAGGACCAGCTCGCTCTCCGCGACCAGCCGCTGCCGGTCGTCGACCAGCAACAGCTCCTCCTCGACCCCGAGCGACAGCGGCGGCGAGCTGCCGAAGCTGTGGTCGTAGCGCCCCGAGGCGACCTCTTCCTTCATGCGGCGGCCTTCCTGCTCTTCTCATCAGGCAGCTCGTAGCCGAGCTCGACGAGCGCCTCGCCGAGGACCTCGTGCATCGCCGCCTGCTCCTCCTCGGAGAGGTTCTCGCGCCAGGAGCCGGGGGCGGCGGCACGCGTTTCGCTGCCGGAGCCCCGAGCGGCCGCCGGCAGCTGCTCGAACCGGTGGTTCGCCGCGACCTCCCCCAGGCGCTCCGTCGGCAGGCCGAGCGTCTCGCATATCTCCTCGAGGCACCTCTCCGTGCTCGTGTGCAGCGTCTCGTAGCGAACCAGCACACGGTCGCCCTGCTCACGGGTCGCGAACGCCCGGCGCACGGCGCGACTGCGGAAGGCCCAGACCGCGGAGAGCCAGCGAATCAGGGCCACGCGCCCCTCGGGGGCGACGGGAAAGGCGCCGCCGCCGATCGCCCAGGACCCCTCCCGGTAGGCGTCGAGCCAGGAGTCGACGACGTCGCGGCCGTCGCGCAGGAGGAAGACCAGCTTCGACTCCGGGAAGAGCTCGGCGAGCAACGGCGCAGCATGGGAGCCCGGCTCCTTGACGACGAAGAGGGGCGAACCGGAAAGGCTCCCGTTCGTTTCGCGCGCCTGCGCTTCGAAGCGGGCCGCGACGAGGTCGCGCAGCGGTCGCCACCAGCTGTCGCGGTAGCGCTCGGCGAAGAAATAGCCCGGCTCGCCTGCCTTGAGCTCGAGCAGGGTGGTCAGCTCCGGCGGGTCCTCTTCGCTGACCGCCCAGGCCAGGGGAATCGGCCGCCAGACCCCGAGGTGGTGGCCGAGGTGGGGGTCGTCGATCGGGACGACGCCGTCCAGGTCGGAGAGCATCCGCAGCAGCCAGGTGCTGCCGCTGCGCGAGGAGCCGAAGATCCAGGCCAGGCGCATGCGTCGACCCGGTCAGTCACCGCGGTCGGCGACAGCGCGGGACTCCTCACCGCGGACTACTTGGAACTCCTCGTCGTACTCGTTGCCGCAGACATCGCAGGTGGCCATCGGGTATCCCTCCTCGACTTCTGTCGCTGCCCGGCCATTACCCCGGCGGGGCTGGGGCAAACTGGCCAGGAGCTCCGCATCCAGAGGCCGGATCGCGACTATTCGCTCCGGATGGACGAGGAGGGCCCGGCCATCGGCTGCCCACCCCGGACGTCATCCCGAGTCCGGCTTCTCCGACCTCTCCTAGTTGTTCGGGTCGGCGGCGCTGATGTCCGCCAGCGCCGAGCGCTCGTCCCGCGCCTGGGCCAGGTCGCCGATCGAAACGATGCCCACGACCCGCGAGCCCTCGACGACCGGCAGCCGCCTCACGTGCGCCCCGCGCAGCGCGTCGACGGCGTCGTCGAGGCTGTCCTCGGGCGCCAGGGTCGTCGGTTCCGTGGTGAAGGCCTCGCGGATCTCAGTCGCGGCGGGGTCCTTGCCCTCCGCCACCGCCCGCACGACGATGTCGCGGTCGGTGAGGATGCCGCGGACGTCGCCGCCGCTCTCGACCACCACCACCGCCCCGAAGTCGCCCTGCTTCATCGCCTGAGCGGCCTCCCGCAGAGAGTCCTCGGGTGTGAAGGCCGCCGGGTCTGGAGTCATCACCTCGCGCACGTTCTGAGCCATGGGGCTTCCTCCTGAGTCGTTTTGCAGATCTCCCTTCGGCTTACCCGGAGGTCCCCATGCAAAACGAGCCCTGCGGTCATCACGGCCGGCGACCGTCCCACCCGTGCCGCAGGGCCCAGCGGGCGCCGACGGTCCAGGCCTGCGCGCGGTTGGCGATCGGGACCGGCTCCGGCCCTTCGCGGCCGACCGCGAACAGCTCGGGCGCGCGGCCGATCGAGTCGATCGCGCTGAGGAGCCCCCGGCGAAGGCGCTCCGCCGCTCGCGGACGGGCGGCGCGCAGCCCTCCCCAGCCGAGCCAGGAGTCGAACGGCCACACCGCGCCGCGATGGTAGGCGGCCGGAGCGAACTGGGGGTGCTCCGAGGACAGCGTCCGCAGGCCCCAGGGCGTGAGCACGTCGGGGCGGCAGAGCCGCTCCGCCGCCCGCTCGCTCGCGGCCGGGGACAGGGCGTCCGCCCAGAGCAGCCAGCCGAGCTGGGAGCCGGCGCCGCGCACCTTCCCGCCCTCGCCGTCGAGCGCGATCGTCTCGGGGTCGAACACCTCCTCGACCCGCGCCGCGAGCCGCTCCGCCTCCACGGCCCAGCGCTGCTCGCCGGAGAGCCCGGCGAGGGCGCGGAGCGCGACGACGGCGACGGCCTGGGTGTCGGCGTCGGCGAGCGGCGGCCGCGGGACGTCGCCACCCCATCCAAGGATGCCTCCGCCGTGAAAGGCGGGATCGGCGGGGTCGATCGCGTCGCGCCAGCCCTGCTGGGCGAGGCCCCCCGGCGCCCGGCGCGGCCCGTGGCGGACCAGGCCTTCCCCCCGGTCCAGCGCTCGCGCGAGCCACTCACCGGCCGCTTTCCAGGCCTCCCCCAGCTCCGCCTCGACGGCCGGGTCGCCAAGCGAGACGAGCAGGACGAGGAACCAGAGCGTCGAGTCCGCCGAGCCGTAGTAGCGAAGCTCGCCGTCGCGCACCGGCCAGCCCGCTCGGCGAAGGCCGGCCGGAGCGGACGGCCACCACTCGTGGACGATCTTGCCCGGCTCCTCGTCGGTCGCGGGGTCCTCGCGGCGGCCCTGGAGCGCCGCGAGCGCGCGCAGCGTGGCCCGGGCGACGTCGGGACGCGCCGGCAGCACCTCGAGCGAAGCGATCGCCGCGTCGCGCCCGAACAGCGCGTGGAAGCGCCCCGGGTCCCCGGGCTCGACCGGCGGCGCGCTCGCGTAGGGCCAGCCGGCCGGCGAGAGCAGCTCGTCGAGGCCCGAGACCGGCTCGGGCACTTGCTAGCCCTTCACCCCGCCCGCGGTGAGGCCGGCGACGATGCGCTTCTGGAAGATCAGGACGAGGACGATCAGCGGCACGGTCACCACCACCGAGGCCGCGCTGATCGTCCCCAGCGGAATCTCGAACTGCTGGCTGCCGGTGAAGAAGGCGATCGCCGCGGGCACCGGGCGGCGCTCCGGCGTGCTGGTCAGGGTGATCGCGAAGAGGAACTCGTTCCAGGCGAAGATGAAGACCAGCAGGCCTGCGGTGACGACGCCGGGCGCGGCAAGCGGGATCACCACCTTGCGGAACGCCTGCAGCCGCGTCGCCCCGTCGACCAGCGCCGCCTCCTCCAGCTCTCGCGGGATGTCATGGAAGAACGAGGCCATGATGAAGACCGTCAGCGGCAGCCCGAAGGCGAGCGAGGGCAGGATCAGGCCGAGGTAGGTGTTGTAGAGGCCGATGTCGGTCCACAGCTCGAAGACCGGCGCGGCGATCGCGATCGGGGGGAAGGTCGAGATCGAGAGGACGATCGCGAGGATGAGGAACTTGAACGGCAGGTGCAGGCGGGCGAGGGCGTAGCCGGCGAAGGACCCGACCAGCAGTGAGAGCACGGTGACGCTGCCGGCGATGATCGCGCTGTTGCGCAGCGCGTTCGTGAAGGCCGTGTCTTCGAAGATCGAGGTGTAGTTGTCGAAGGTCGGGCTGGGCGGCAGCAGGGCCGCGCCGGAGAGGTCGGCCCCGCTCTTCAGCGAGGTGTTGATCAGCCAGTAGAAGGGGAAGAGGCAGAAGACGACGATCGCCGCGACCCCCACCCAGAGCAGGACCTGCCTCGCCGTCGACCCTTCGTAGCGGCCGCTCACGGCTCGTCCTTGGTCAGGGTGCGGAGATTGCCGCCGATGAAGCGGATGTAGAGGAACGAGACCCCCATCACGGTGAGGAAGGTGAGCACCGAGAGGGCCGACCCCAAGCCGGTGTTGCGGTTGGTCACCAGCTCCTCCTGGGCGATCAGGGACAGCGTTTCGGTCCCGTTGGCCCCCTTGGTGAGCACGTAGGGGAGGTCGAAGACCCGCATCGCGTCGAGGGTGCGGAAGATCAGCGCCACGGTGATCGCGGGGACGAGCAGGGGAAGCGTGATCCTGCGAAAGCGCTGCCAGGTGCTCGCCCCGTCCACCTTTGCCGCGTCGTGGAGCTCGTCGGGGATGCCCTGCAGGCCGGCGAGTATGAGCAGCGCCATGAACGGCGCCGTCTTCCAGACGTCGGCGAGGATCATCACGCCCAGCGCGTAGCCCCGCTCGCCGAGCCAGACGATGTCGGCGCCCGGCAGAGAGAGGGCTCCCAGCGTCGTGTTGACGAAGCCGAGGTCGGGCTCGAACATCGTCCGCCAGGTGATCGCGGTGACCACGGTGAGGATCGCCCAGGGGACGAGGACGACGGCTCGCAGCAGCGCCCGGCCGCGGAAAGCCTGGTGCATGACCAGCGCCATGCCGAGGCCGATCACCAGCTCGAGGCCGACCGAGGCCACGGTGAAGACCAGCGTCGTGACCATCGCGTCCCAGAACTCCGACGAGCCGAGCGCTTCGGCGTAGTTGTCGAGGCCGACGAACCTCGAGAGGCCCGGCGTGATCACGCTGTACTCGTTGAGCGAGAGCCAGACCGCGTAGCCGATCGGGTAGGCCGCGACCAGGCCGATGACCGCCAGCGCGGGAAGGAGCATCGCCGCCCCGAGACGGCGCTCCTCGCGGAAGACGGAGCGCCCGCGGCGGGGCAGCCTGGCGCCCTCGCTGGCCACTAGAACCTCGCCAGGGCCTCCTCGATCTGCGAGTTCATCGTCGACGCGGCCTCATCGGGCGAGGTCCTGCCGTTGAGGACTTCGAAGACGTTGTCGTAGATCGCCTGGGAGATCTGCGTGTAGACCGGCGAAACGGGGCGCGCCTCCGCCTGTTCCACGGCTTTCAGCAGTTCCGGCGCGAACGGGAGCGCCTCGCGTACTTTGGGGTCTTTGTAGACCTCGGCCACCGTCGCCGGCAGCGTGGCTTCCATCGCCTGCTTCTGCACCGCCGGCGTCACCAGGAATTCGGCGAAGGCGAGCGAGCCCTCCGGGTTGTCGGTGAATGCCGAGATGCCGAGGTTGTAGCCGCCCACCACGCCTGCGCCTTCGTTCCCGGCGAAGCCCGGGAACGTGGCGATGTCGAAATCGTCGGCGATCGCCGATTCTTTGCCGAGCGCGTAGGCGTACGGCCAGTTGCGCATGAAGGTCGCGTTGCCGGCCTCGAATGCCCGCCTCGAGCTCTCCTCTTCGTAGGTGGTGACGGCCTTCGGCACCGCCCCGTCCTTGATCCCGTTGCCCATGAACTCGAGCACTTCTCGCGTCTCGGGCGAGTCGATTTCAACGGTTTCTCCGTCCTCGGAGAGGGCCGATCCGCCGGCGCTGAAAAGCAGCTCGAAGAAGACGACGGTCAGTCCCTCATACCGTTCGCCCTGGTAGACGAGGCCATCCTGTTTCTGGGCCTCTTCGTAGACCTGCTCCCAGGTCGACGGCGGCTGGGACACCTGGTCGGTTCGGTAGTAGACGAACCCCGCGTTGGTGTTGTAGGGCAGCGCCCACCGCTTGCCTTCGTACTCCGCGGTTTCGACGGTCGAGGGGATGAACTCGTCCTCGTGCTGGTCTACGACCGGGGTGATGTCGTAGAGCCACCCGGCCGCGGCGTACTCGGCGGTCCAGATCACGTCCATCCCGAGGACGTCGCACTCGCTCGATTCCGCCCGCAGGCGCTGCACCTGCTGTTCGCGCTGCAGGTCGGCCGATTCGGGCAGCTCGAGCAGGTCGGCCTGAAGGCCGGGGTTCTCCTGGTTGAATTTCTCAACCGCGGCGCTGAAGGCACCGCTCGTGTCTTTGCCGATGCACCAGGTGACGTCGCCCGACGCGCCCTCGGCCTGGGCGGGTTGCAGCGTGTTCGCCTCCGGCGCGGCGCCGTCGCCGCCGTTGTCCCCGTCGCCGCAGGCGACCAGCCCCAGACAGGCAAGGACAGCTACGAGAGAGGTCAGGTATCTGAGCATCGGCTTCCTCCTGCAGACGAAGTACCCCACTCCCGTCAGGACAAACTCCCCGCCGCCCAAACCGAGGCCGTGACCTCGACCCCAAGCGCTGAAGGAGCTCAGGCCCCGGTCAGCGGCATCGCCTCGCCGGAGCCACCAAAGAGCTCGGCGACGCCGGTGATGGTGAGCACGCGCTGTACCGCGGGAGCCTCGCTGGCGACGAAGCTCAGCCTTCCCTCCCTGTCCTCCTTGGTCGCGGAAAGCAGGAAGGCGATGCCGGTCGAGTCGATGAAGGTCAGCCTTCGCAGGTCCAGCACGACGCTCGAGGATCCGTCGCCGAGCGCTTCGCCGAGCTTCTCGCGCACGATCTCGACGGTGGCCAGGTCGAGCTCACCTGTTAGGGCAAGGGTGGTCACCTCCCCGTTTCGGGACACGGTGGCTTCGAGAATCCCAGCAAGGGAACTCGGACCTTTGGGCATTCGATCTCTCCTCCCTACGCCCTTAGTCCTACGAGAAGACCGGCGTCGGCAAACTCCTTGGGTGTCGCACGGCCAGCACCCATGGTAGCGCTGATCGCTCCGAGCCTCAGCCGGGCAGCTCCTGCTTCTCGCTGAGCAGCGGCGCGAAGAGGTCGCCGCGCTCCTCGACGCGGCGCAGGACCTCGGCGGGGCCGAAGACGAGGCGGCCGGGGTCGCCGGCCTGACACGCGTCCTCGAGCTCCTCCCACTCGAGCGGGGTGGAGACCGTCGGCTGCTCCTCGGCCCGCAGCGAGTACACACAGACGGTGGTCTTGTGGCGGTCGTTCAGGCTCCAGTCGACCAGCACCTTTCCGGCGCGCTTGGCCTTGGCTCTGCGCGAGACGACACGGTCGCCGAACTTCGCCTCCAGCGTCTCGGCGACCGCCTTGGCGAAGGGCCTGGTCCGCTCGTAGGTGACGTCGGTGTTGAGCGGCACGTAGAGCTGGATGCCCTTCGAGCCGGAGGTCTTCGGGTAGCAGCCAAGGCCGAGCTGCCCGAACATGCCGCGGAGCCAGAGCGCGACCTGGGCGCAGTCGAGGACGTCGGCGGGGGCACCGGGGTCGAGGTCGAAGACGACCGCGGTCGGGCGCTCCATCTCCTTCGCGAGCGAGAGCGAGGTGTGCAGCTCGACGCCGGCCAGGTTCGCCGCCCGGACCAGCGCCGGCAGGTCTTCCACCTGCCAGTGGTCGATCTCCTCGCCGTCGGGACAGCGCTTCACGGTCAGCGGCCGGCCCCGCAGGTGAGGCAGCAGGACGTCGGCCATCCGCGCGTACCACTCGATCAGCTCGCCCTTGGTGAAGCCGGTCGCCCGGTAGAGCACCTCGTCGGGGTTGGAGAGGCTTAGCTCCCGGTCGCCCAGCGGGGCATCAGGCCGCTCCAGCCGCACCTCGCTCGCCGGCTTGTCCTCGCGCAACCCCTTGAAGGAGCCATGGCGGACCATGCCCTCGGCGGTCATCTCGCGGAACTCGACCTCGGCGACCAGCTCGGGCGCGACGAAGTTGGCGTTGCGGGGGCCGCGGCGGTGCGCGAACGGGTTGCTGTCGCGGGCCAGCGGGCGCAGCCGCTCCAGCAGCTCGTCGAGGTCGCGCTCGGAGAAGCCGGTGCCCACCTTGCCGGCGTAGCGGAGCTCGCCTTCGGCGTCGAAGGCGCCGAGCAGGATCGCGCCGATGCGGTCGCGGCGGCGCCCCTCTCCCGGCGCCCAGCCGCCGATCACGAGCTCCTGGCGGCCGACGGCCTTTACCTTCAGCCAGGCGCCGGTGCGCTTGCCGGGTGCGTAACGGCTGTCGAGCCGCTTCAGCACGATCCCCTCCAGCCGCCGCTCGGCGCTGGCCGCCAGCAGCTCCGCGGCATGGCCGACCGAGTAGGCCGGCGTCTGCCAGCTCTCTCCCTGCAGGCCCAGCTCCTCGAGCAGCTCGCGCCGGCGCGTGTAGGGCTCGGCCAGCAGGTCGTGGCCGTCGAGGTAGAGGAGGTCGAAGAGGACGTAGGTGACCGGGTGCGATTTCATCCGCCGCCGCACGACGCTCGCATCGGTCTGGTGGATGCGCTGCTGCAGCCGCTCGAAGCTGGGCCGGCCCTGCTCGTCGAAGGCGACCAGCTCACCGTCGAGGACCGCGTCGCGGGCGCCGAGCTGGCGCGAGAGCCGCCGCACCTCCGGGTACTGCGCGGTGACCGTGTTCAGGTTGCGGGTCTGCAACTCGATCCGACCCGGACGGCAGTAGGCGATCGCCCGCACCCCGTCCCACTTCACCTCGGCGGCCCAGCCTTCGTCGCTCGCCGGCAGCGTCGACGGCTTGGCCAGCATCGGCACCACTGACTCGGGGAACGGGTCGCGCTCCTCCTCGGGCGGGTCGATGCGGTGGATCATCCAGTCCTTCGCCTCCTTGCCGGCGCGGAAGAGCGCGTAGCGGCCCCTGACCCGCTCGCCCTCGAACCGGACCATCACTTTCTCCGCCTCCCACTTCTCCAGCTCGTAGGTGCCACGGTCCCAGATCCTCACCGTCCCGGCGCCGTAGGAGCCCTTGGGGATCTCGCCCTCGAACCCGAGGTACTCGAGCGGGTGGTCCTCGGTGCGGATCGCCTTGCGGTTCTGGCCCGGGTCGTCGGGGATGCCGTTGGGAATCGCCCAGGAGGCGGCGACGCCGCCGTGCTCGAGCCGCAGGTCCCAGTGCAGGCGGCGGGCGCTGTGCTCCTGGACGACGAAGCGCGGCGGTGCCTTCTTGCGCCGCCGCCGTTCCGGCGCCGGCTCCGGCGTCGCCTCGAAGTTGCGCTTGCGCCCGTACTCGCTCAGCCCGCTCGACCCTCTGCCGTCGGCCTTCTTTGCTTTTTTCGACCGCGTCGCCATCAGAATCGGACTCACAGTTTGCAACCTCGACGAGTTGGCGGGGCATGGTCGAGGCTCTCAAAAGTGGGTAGTACAGAAGCGTGCGGGTGCGGATCTTTCCAACTGTCGAGGCACCGAGCAAAGCCCGGCGTGAGCTTTCCCTGCTGGAGAACCGGATCGACCAGAGCTCGCTTTCCGATCTCAGGACCGTGATCAGCGAGCTCGTCGCGATGAGCGTCGCCAATGGCGCCCGCAAGCCGATCGAGGTGTCCCTGCAGGTCGAGGAAAGGCGCCTCGAAGGGGCTGTCCACGACGACGGGACCGGAATCCGCGCGGTCGGCCGACAGGAGAGCGCGCTCGCCCTGCGCATCCTCGACGGCCTGGTCGATGAGTGGGGGACCGACGAGCGCGAGCAGCGGATCTGGTTCCGCATGAACGTCTGCTCCGACGCGCGCTCTCACTCGAATCTCGGAAGGACCTCGCGCTCGTAGAAGTCGAAGAAGCCCTCCTGGTCTGGGCCGATCTGGTGGACGTAGACGTGGTCGTAGCCTGCATCGACGTACTCTCGGATTGCGGCCCGGTGGCGCTCGGGGTCGGGGCCGCAGACGACGCTCTCTGCGACGTCGTCGGCGTCCAGCGCCTCGGCGGCCTCTTCGAAGTGCGCCGGCAGCGGCAGCTCCAGGAAGTAGCTGCCGCTGATCGCGCCGTTGGGCCACTGCTCCAGCGCCGTCTTCTTCGCCGCCTCCTCGTCCTCAGCCCAGCAGACGTGGAGCTGGCCGTAGGTCGGCTTGCCCTCGCCGCCTTCGGAGCGGAACCGCTCGATCGATTCCGCGACCGGCGCGGTCCCGACCAGGCCGTCGCCGGCACGGGCCGCCAGCTCGACCGATCTCTCTCCGGCGACCGCGACCAGCAGCGGTGGCGGCTGCTCCGGCCGCGAGTAGAGGCGGGCGTTCTCGACCGTGAAGTGCTTGCCGCGGTGACTGACCAGCTCCCCCTGCCAGAGCTCGCGGATCACCTCGATCGCCTCCTCGAGGCGGTCCTGGCGCTCGACGACGCCCGGCCAGCGGTCGCCGAGGACGTGCTCGTTGAGGTTCTCCCCGGTGCCGACGCCGAGCGAAAAGCGACCGGGCAGGAGGCTGGCGGCGGTAGCGGCGGCCTGGGCGACGATCGCCGGGTGGATGCGCGTCGTCGGGCAGGTGACGCCGGTGATTAGCTCGATCCCCTCGGTCCGCTGCGAGATCGCCCCGAGCGTCCCCCAGACGAACGGGCTCTCCCCCTGGGTGTCGACCCAGGGATGGAAATGGTCGGAGATGGAGGCAAAGGCGAATCCCGCCTGCTCGGCGCGCTCGGCAAGGGCGGCAAGGGAGGGGGCGTCGAACTCCTCGCTGGAGAGCGTGTATCCGAGCTTGGCCACGTCTACGTATGGCTACCCGGACGAGCATGGGCCCATGCTCGTCCCGGCGTGCTATCCGGCGGCGCGGTCCCGGTGCTTGCACCCCGGCCAGCAGCAGGGTCGGCGCTGGCCTTCCTCCAGCTCCTCCCGCGTCCGACGAATGCGCCGCTCCCGGGTCGCCTGCCGCTTGGCGTCCTCGACCCAGCAGATGAACTCGTTGCGCGCCAAGGGCGTGATGTCCCCCCAGGCGTCCAGTGCTGCGGTGCTGACCATCAACGCCTCCCGCAGGTCCGCCGGCAGCGAATGCACGACCCCGCCCGGAACTTGCTTGCTGCTCACAGCGCCCATGGTAGCCCTGGCTCGCCGATGGATGGAGCGCCCGCTTCTGCGCCTGGGCTTGCGAGTATGCGACGAATGGGCGACAAGGATCGCGACGAAATCGAAACTCTCTCGGGCGACCCGACGCTTGTCCTGCCGGAGTTCGACGATCCGCCCGAGGACCCGCTTCCCCTGCTCGAGCGGTGGCTGCGGCTCGCAGACGAGCGGGGCGTGAGAGAGCCGCGGGCGCTGGCGTTGGCGACCGCTGACGCAGAAGGCAGGCCGTCGTGCCGGATCCTCCTGCTGAAGGAGGTCATCCCCGCTCTCGTCTTCTCGGGCAGCTATGAGAGCCGCAAGGGGCGTGAGCTCGAGGCCAACCCGCGAGCGGCTGGAACGCTCTACTGGCGCGAGACCCTGCAGCAGATCAGTGTCGAGGGACCGGTGAGGAGGTTGACCGAGGCAGAGTCGGACGCGATCTTCGGTGAGCGGCCGGCGGACGCCAGAGCGACCACGGTCGCATCTCGACAGGGCACGCCGCTGGACGACCCGGCGGCCCTGCACCGCAAGGCAGATGCGCTGCGGTCAAGCGATGCACCGCTGCGCCGCCCGCCGCGCTGGGGCGGCTTCCGCCTCGACCCCGACCTGATCGAGTTCTGGCACGGAAGCCCCGACCGCCTCCACCGCCGCCTTCTCTACGTGAAGCAGGAGAACCGCTGGACCCACAAGCGGCTGCAGCCCTAGCCGGAGTCCTCGGCAATCTCGCCGAAGCGCTCGACCAGCGCACAGAAGAAGTCGTGGCGGGTGACGAGGGCGTGGACCCGGCCCCTGGTGGCGATCGGGACGACCAGGACGCGATGGTGGAGGAACAGCTCGGCGAGCTGGGTGTCGGAGTACTCGTCCTCGACCAGGACGTGGTCGGTCGTCAGATAGTGGCGGATCGGTTCCCCGCTGCACTGGCTGCGACGCTCGATCGTCTCGTCGACCGAGCGCGAGATCATCGCCGCCGAGGCGAGGTCGCCGAGGTAGCCCGGAAAGAGCGCCGCCATGAACTCGCGCTCGCCGAAGATGCCGGCGAAGCTGCCGTCGGCCTCGACGGCGGGGAGCGCCGGCAGGCCCGCCTCGATCACCCGCCGCGCGGCAGGGCCGATCAGCTCGTCGGCGCCGAGCGGCTCTATCTCCCGCAGTGCCTCGTTGACGATCGAGTCGGGCATGGTCGTCTCCTCCTCAGAGCGCGATGTAGCGGATTGCGACGTAGGCGGTGGCCAGGGCGATCGACAGGATGGCCACCGGCAAGCCGATCCGCAGGAAGGTCATGAAGCCGATCGGGGTCCCCGCCCGCTCGGCCATCCCGGCGGCGGCGACGTTGGCGGCGGCGGCGATCATCGTCGCGTTGCCGCCGAAGCAGGCGCCCAGGGCCAGCGCCCACCAGTAGGCGTCGTCGCCAGTCGCGCCGGCGTCCTGCTGCAGCTCCTGCACCACCGGGATCATCGCCGTGGTGAAGGGAATGTTGTCGACTAGGGCGGAGCCGAGCGCCGCCACCCACATGATCCCGATCAACTCGGCCGAGCGCTCGCCGCCGGTCAGGTCCTTGACCGCGTCGGCGATGTGGCCGATCGCGCCGGTCTCCTCCAGCGCCCCGACCATGACGAAGAGGCCGATGAAGAAGAAGAGCGTCGTCCACTCGATGCCCGATAGCGCTTCGTCGAGGTCGACCCTGGTCACCAGCAGCCCGATCGAGGCGCCCGCCAGGGCCACCGTCGCCGGCTCGACGTGGAGCGCCTGGTGGGCGAAGAAGGCGAGGATCGTCAGCGCCAGCACGGGGCCGGTGCGGCGCAGCTCGGCCGAATCGCGGATCGAGGCGAGGGCGTCGAGCTCCATCACCGCCCTGCGGTTTCGCTCCTCGACGTGGAGGCGACGGCGGAAGACGAGGTAGAGCAGCGGCATCACGATCGCGAAGGTGACGATCACGATCGGCGCCAGATTGACGATGAAGGCGTTGAAGCTTAGCCCGGTGGCGCCGGCGATGATGATGTTCGGCGGGTCGCCGATCAGGGTCGCGGTGCCGCCGATGTTGGACGCCATCACCTCGATGATCAGCAGCGGCACGGCCTCGATGTCGAGCGCGTCGGCGAGCAGGAAGGTGATCGGCGCGACGAGCAGGATCGTCGTCAGGTTGTCGAGGAAGGCGGAGAGGATCGCGGTGATCGCGGCGAGGCTCATCGTCACCGCGAAGGAGCGCCCGCCGGAGAGCTGGCCGGCGCGGATCGCGACGTAGTCGTAGACGCCGGTCTGCTGGGTCAGGTAGACGAGGATCATCATCCCGACGAGAAGGCCGATCGTGTTGAAGTCGACCGACTCGATCGCCTGCTCCTGGGAGAAGCCGCCGACGAAGAGGACGACGATCGCGGCGCCGAGCAGGGCGACGTTGGTCCGGTGCAGCTTCTCTGAGGCGATGATCGCCAGGGCGATCAGGAAGGTGGCTACGGCGATTGCCATCGGTGCCTTTCGGGGTCGACAAGCTGAACTGCCGACCAGGCTTCCCGGCTCACCGGGTCAAACAGTACCGGTCAGGTGCGCTTTTGGCCTCATCACGAGCAGACAGAGAGAGACCGCAAGCGCAGTTGCGCAGATCCACCCGAGCCGAGCGCTGTTGGACATCTCTTGCACTCCAGGCGACGATACCTCAGCCCGGATTCAGCGCCGCCCTGCCATCGCTTGGAGCGGCTTTTGAGGTGCTCGGCGAGGCAATCTCGCTATCACCCCCGCCGGGGCAGCGTGTTAGATAGCGTCGTGGCATCGGAGCCCGACGGAACGCTGCTTGACTGGCGAGACATCGCCGAGGACTACGAATGGGACACGCTGCTCCTCGGAAACGGCATGAGCATCAATGTCTGGGAGCCGTTCAAATATCGCGCGCTGTTCGACCACGCGAAATCGGGAGGCCTCTCAGCCGCTGATCGCAAGCTATTCAAGGCAACGCCGAATTTCGAGCGTGTCCTAGCCGACCTGCTGATAGCCATCCGAGTCAACGAGTCAATTGGAGTCCCAACCGCGCCGGTACTAGAGCATTACCGCAATATCCAGCGCGCCCTCGTGCATGCGGTTAGGGCGGTCCACGTCAATAGAGAACGGGTGCCGCTTTCCACTCGTAGGGCGATCCGAGGAGCGATGCTCAAATTCGAATGGGTATTTACGACCAGCTATGACCTACTTCTCTACTGGGCGATGGGATGTGATGGGCGCTTTACGCCTTTCATGGATCACTTCCGCTATGGCGGTCGTTGTGCATTCGACCCTGCGCGAGCGAGTGTGCCATTTAGCTCCATCCCGGTTTACTTCCTCCACGGTGCGCTTCATCTTGTGGTGGGTGGCTCTGGCACGACGTGGAAGCTCACCCAGCGGAACCTCGACACCCTTTTGGATCAGTTCGGTAAACCAATTGCCGGCGACCCAAAAGCTCGGCCCCTGCTTGTAACGGAGGGCTCAGCCGCAGACAAGCTCTCCGCGATCGAGGACAACGTCTACCTCTCCCATGCGCTGGAGCGGCTATACGAACGGGATCTGCCAGTCGTCGTCTTCGGTAGCGGCCTCAGCCAACATGATGCTCACCTAGCCGAAGCATTGAGCGAAAATCCAGATCGAGCCATAGCAGTTTCGATGCTGCCAGGCCCAAAGGACGAGCTACTCGCAAAGCAAGTTGATATCTACGGACGGCTCAAGGCGAAGCCGCTGCTGTTCTTCAACGCCAAAACGCACCCGCTGGGAAACTCTGGCTTGGCAGTGCCCGTGACGTAGTGCGAAGCACTACGCCGCCGAGCGTTTCTTGCGCCGAGGAATCGTGTCGGACTCAATGACCTTGCCGGTGCGGTTCATAACACGAACCTCCCCCCCACCTTCATGGAGGACCAGCTTACGAGCTGCCTTCACGGCATCAGTCTTCGTTGCACCGTGCGCAGTTGCTCGACGGTGACCCTCCTTGACTATCTCCCAACCACCGCTATTCGCCTGCTTCACGTAGCGCGTATTTGCCATCCGTATCTTCTTCGATGCCATCTTTCTCAAGACTACGTTAGCTATCGGCGGATACGGTTCATGCGACGAGTGGAGAACCGATATCCAGGCAATCCAAGGCACTACTGACCAGAAGTCCCTGGAACTTGGCCGCAATCTTCACCCGGTTGGAACGGAATTCAGCCTATCCGTCGATTCAACCCCGCTGTTTGCAGGCATTTCATTGAGGGGTGGACGACCGGATTCGAACCGGCGACCGCCTGGACCACAACCAGGAGCTCTACCAGCTGAGCTACGTCCACCGCGGGGCTTTCAATCTAGCGGGCCTGCGGGTGGGACGAGGGCTCTAGGAAGCGCGGTGGCCGGCCGCGACCAGGGCGGCGAAGGCCTCGAGGCCGGGCGTCGTGCGCGCGATCAGCTCCCCCTCGGCCGCTTCGGCTTCGCCGGGGAGCGCCGCGGCCCCCTCGTCGCCCAACGCTTTTGTGGCCTCCCGGACCATCTCGGGCACGGCAAGCCAGGCCTCCAGCAGGGCGAGGTCGGCCTCGGGATGGAAGAGGACGCCCCAGGCATTGCCGCGGCGGAAGGCCTGGACCTCGGTGCGCTCGGAGCGGGCGAGGCGGGAGGCGCCGTCGGGCAGGTCGAAGACGTCGCCGTGCCAGTGCAGGACGGTCGTGGCCGGTGCGAGGCTGCCGAGGACCGGGTCCTCGGGGTCGAGGACCTCGACCGGGGCGAAGCCGATCTCCGGCGCCTCGCCCGCCCTCACCCCGGCGCCGAGCGCACGGGCCAGGAGCTGCGCGCCGAGGCAAATGCCGAGCAGCGGCACGTCGCGCTGCAGCGCCTCCGCCAGCCACTCGCGCTCGGCCGCCAACTCCGGATGGCGATCGGTTTCGTCGACGTTCATCGGCCCGCCCATGACGACGGCGCCGGCCACCTCGTCGTGATCGGGCAGCGCCTGGCCGGCCAGCGGCTTGACCGTGCGCTCGGCGAGCGCGCCGCAGGCGTCGAGGATCCTATGCGGCCCCTCCCAGGGGACGTGCTGGATCACCAGCAGGGTCGGTCGGTCGTCCACGCTCACGGCAGAGCAGGCTAACCGCGCTACGGTTGGGCCGATGGCGAGGCGTAGCCGACATTGACCACCCTGGAGGTGGGTGAAAGTCGGTTGCGCGGGCTGGCGGCCATCGTCGCCTGCGCGGTGGTGGCCGCAGCTGCGCTTCTGGCCGCCGGCCAGAGCAGCGCCCTCGGCCCCTACCCCCCGCTCGGCGCCTGTTCGGTCTTCCCCGACCCGCCCGCCGGCCTCCCGGCCAGCGCACCTTCCCTCCCCAGCCAGGCCGCCTGGAACCAGGACGTCTCCAGGGCGCCGGTCGCCCGCAACTCGGCCGCGACGATCGCCTACGTCAACGCCCAAGGGGGCGACTTCCTCCACCCCGACTTCGGCTCTCCGCGCGCCTATGGCTTCCCCTACGCGGTCGTCGGCGCCGGCCAGCGCAAGCTGCCGGTCCGCTACACCGCCTACGGCGAGGAGAGCGACCCCGGGCCGTTCCCGGTCCCGGGCGGCGCCCCGGTCGAGGGCGGCAGGCGCAGCGACGGCGACCGGCACGTGCTCGTCGTCGACCGCTCGCGCTGCGTGCTCTACGAGCTCTACCGCGCCTTCTTCAAGCGGAGCGGCTCCCGGCACTGGAACGCCGACTCGGGCGCGCGCTGGGACCTGCGCTCGGTGGCGCTCCGTCCCGACTCCTGGACCTCGGCCGACGCCGCGGGTCTGCCGATCTTCCCCGGGCTCGTCCGCTACGACGAGGTCGCGGCCGGTGCCGTCGACCACGCGATCCGCGTCACCTTCGAGAGCACCCGCGACGCCTGGGTCCATCCCGCCTCGCACTGCGCCGGCGACACCTCCGACCCGCGCGCGCCGGCGATGGGCACGCGCCTGCGGCTGAAGGCCGGCTACGGCCTCGGCGGCTTCAGCGGCGGCGCCCGCGTCATCGCCGAAGCGCTGAAGCGCTACGGGATGATCGTCGCCGACAACGGCTCCAACTGGTTCTTCAGCGGCAGCAGCGACCGGCGCTGGGACGACGAGAACCTGAACCAGCTGAAGCGCATCCCCGGCAGCGCCTTCGAGGTCGTCAAGAGCGCCGCCCGGCCGCACGCGTGCTGAGCCCCCGCGCCTAAGCGTTCAGGTGCACGTGGTGGAAGTCGGCCCGCAGGCGCGAGCGCAGCTCGGCCGCGGCCTCGCCGGCCTCCTCGGCCTCGCCGCTGACCAGCACCACCTCGGTCGCCGGGTAGCTCTGCAGCTGGTCCTCGACCGCCTGCACGACGTCCTCGTCGCCGACCCGGGCGTCCGCCTCGATGCCGGCCTTCGCCAGCGCCGCGAGCGTCGCCACCAGCCGCTGCTGGGCCTGGTGCCTCGCGCCCTCGACGTCGGAGGCCCAGCGGTCCATGAAGCCGATGCGCGCGGGCACCAGGACCCGCACCTCCTCGCCGCCCACGGGCGGCTCGTCGATTCCCGCCGTGCGCACGATCCGCGCCACGTCGGCGGGGGTCTCGACGGCGTCGGCGGCGACGATCAGCACGCGACGCGTGCCGTCGTCGACCTCGGTCCCGATCGGGCCCCGGGGGCGCTGCCGCGCCGCGACAACCAGCAAAGCAAGCGCCGCGAGGGCTCCCACGGCCACCCCAAGCGCCGGCCCAGCGAGGAGGAAGCCCGCGACGATCGGCACGACGAGGGCGGCGACGATCAGCGGCAGCTTCCAGGGCGCCATCGAACCAGCTTGCCAGGCCGCGCCGGCGCGCGGTCCCCGCGAGGGAGATCCGCGCCCCGCCGCATATGGCCTACGCCCTGCGTGTGCCGAGCCGCGGAAGCAAGAGCATCGCGAGCCCGACCAGGACGACGATGATTCCGAGTATGTAGTTGACGAGGATCGCCAAGACGATCCCGATGATGATCAACAGAATTGATAGCTCCATGCAGCAAGTGCTACCCGCCGGATAACGAAGACAAACCAGTTCAAGACCGCCCGAAGAGGGCGCTGGGCTTCTCCCCTAGCCGCGGGTGCCGCCGCCGCTGCCGTCCGGCGACCAGCCGGGGCCGCGGAAGACGTAACCGAGCTTGTCGCGCCAGCTCGTCGCCGCGCGCACGTCCCGCCACATGTCGACGAACTCGTGGAAGGCGACCCTGGTCGGGCGGAAGGTGCGGATGTTCCTGGTCAGGCCGTACTTCGGCCGCTCGGTCTCGCCCTGGAAGGTGCCGAAGATGCGGTCCCAGATGATCAGGATGCCGCCGTAGTTGCGGTCGAGGTAGATCTCGTTGGCGCCATGGTGCACGCGGTGGTGCGAGGGCGTGTTGAAGAAGAACTCGATCGGCGCCGGCAGCCTCTTCACCCGCTCGGTGTGGATCCAGAACTGGTAGATCAGGCTGATCGCCAGCTGGGTGAGGATCATCCAGGGCGCGAACCCGACCAGCGCCAGCGGCGCCCAGAAGGGCAGCGCGGTCATCGGCGTCCAGGTCTGGCGCAGCGCGGTCGAGAGGTTGTAGTGCTGGGAGGAGTGGTGGACGACGTGGCTCGCCCAGAAGACCCGCATCTCGTGGTGGAAGCGGTGGAACCAGTAGTAGGCGAGGTCGTCGGCGAAGAAGAGCAGGACGTAGGTCCACCACGCGTCGGCCGGCATCCGCAGCGGCGTCAGCTCGTAGAGGCCGGCGTAGGCGATCAGGACGACGAATTTCCAGACCGCGTTGATCGCGACGTTGCCGCCGCCCATGGTCAGGCTCGTGCGGGTGTCCCTCGACTCGTAGCCGACCAGGTCGTCGTCGCGCAGGTACTTGAAGGAGAGCAGCTCGGCGACCAGCAGCAGCACGAACGCCGGAATCGCGTAGTAGAGGACCTCGGCCACGGGTCAAATCTAGCGGGCGCCGGCAGTCAAATCGCCAGCTCTCCGCCCGCCAGGCGCCGCGAGACGAGGTCGGCCGCCTGCTCGGGCCCCTCGCCGTCCAGCTCGATCGCGTGGCGCTCGAGCTCGCCGAGGTCGGCGAAGCTCCGGCAGAGCTGCTCGACGGCGCCCGGCTCGAGCGGCACTCCTTCGCGGCCCCGCACCCGCTCGATGCAGGTCGGGGCCGGGGCGCGGAGGACCGCGAAGGCGACGGGGTAGCCGGCGCCCTCGAGCGCATCGGCGAGCGGCTCGAGGAAGAAGCCTGGGATGACGATCCCGTCGACGATCGTCTCGTACCCCGCCGCCGCGTAGCCGGCCGCGGCGCGGGCGACGATGCCCATCACGACGCCGTTCTGCGCGTGGGACTCCGGCTTCCAGGGCTCGACGTAGCCCGAGCGGACGAAGCGGAAGAAGACGTCCGATTCGAGGTGGACGGCGCGAGGCGAGCGCGAGGCGAGGATCCCGGCGACGGTCGTCTTCCCGACTCCCGGGGGGCCGGTGAGGATCAGGATGGGTGTCCTCTCGGTGCGCAGCTCGGGCAGCGTAGCGGCTCGGCAGCGGGTCTACTGTTCAAGGGCCAGTTCGCCGACGAGCATCCCTGAGAGAGGAGAACCGCAATGAACATGCCGCCGATCGTCTCACCGCAGGAGTGGGAGGAGGCCCGCCGGGAGCTGCTCGTAAAGGAGAAGGAGCTCACCCGAGCCCGCGACGCGCTGGCGGCCGAGCGCCGCCGAATGCCCCGGATGGTCGTGGAGAAGGACTACCGCTTCGAGGGCCCGGACGGGCCCGCGACCCTGCTCGACCTCTTCGAAGGGCGCCGCCAGCTGATCGTCTACCGCTTCTTCTTCGAGCCCGGCGTGAAGGGCTGGCCGGAGCGCGGTTGCGGAGGCTGCTCCTTCCTCGCCGATCAGGTCGCTCACCTCGCCCACCTGAACGCCCGCGACACCACGCTCGTGTTCGCCTCGCGCGCGCCGCAGCCGGACATCGAGCGCTGGAAGGCGAGGATGGGCTGGGAGATCCCCTGGTACACGATCACCGACGACTTCGACGCCGACTTCGGCGTCGGCGAATGGCACGGGACCAACGCCTTCTTCCGCGACGGCGAGCGAATCTTCCGCACCTACTTCGTCAGCGAACGTGGCGACGAAGCGATGGGCAGCACCTGGAGCTACCTCGACATAACCGCGCTCGGGCGCCAGGAGGAGTGGGAGGACTCGCCCGAGGGCTATCCCCAGACGCCGCCATACCAATGGTGGAACCTGCACGACGAGTACGGCGAGTAATGGCCAAGCTGATCTACTCGGCAATCGCCTCTCTCGACGGCTACACAGAGGACGAGGAGGGCAAGTTCGACTGGGCAGAGCCAGACGAGGAGGTGCACGCGTTCGTCAACGACCTGGAGCGGCCCGTCGGCACCTATCTCTACGGACGGCGGATGTACGAGACGATGGCCGTCTGGGAGACCGACCCCGCCCTTGCCGCTCACTCCGGGCTGATGCGGGACTTCGCTCAGATCTGGACGGCAGCCGAGAAGATCGTCTATTCGAGGACGCTCGAGACGGCGCCGACCAGGAGAACGCGGATCGAGCGGAGCTTCGAGCCCGAGGCCATACGGCAACTGAAGGCGACCGCCGATAGGGACCTCGCGATCGGCGGTCCCGACCTCGCCGCCCACGCCTTCAAAGCCGGCCTGGTCGACGAATGCCACCTGTTCCTCGCGCCCATCGCCGTCGGCGGCGGCAAGCGGGCGTTTCCCGACCACATGCGGCTGGAGCTGGAGCTGCTGGCCGAGCACCGCTTCGACGGAGGGATGATCCACCTCCGATACCGGGCCTTGGCCTGAGACCACCCACCTGCCCGCGCGGCGGCAGCGCCCCAGGCTGGATTCGAACCAGCGACCATCGGCTTAGAAGGCCGGTGCTCTGTCCTCTGAGCTACTGGGGCGGGCTCCGCCTAGATTAGGCCCCTGGCATGCGGTTCGCGTAGGATCGGCGGCGATGCCGAGCGTCGATGCAAACGGCACCGAGCTTCACTATCTGCGCTCCGGCGAGGGCGAGCCGCTGCTGCTGATCCAGGGGATGAGCGCCACGCACGCGACCTGGGGGCAGCCCTTCCTCGCCGAGCTCGAGCCGAGCTTCGAGTGCATCGTCTTCGACAACCGCGGGATGGGGCTCTCCGGCCGCGCCGAGCTGCCCTTCACGATCGCCGACATGGCCGCCGACACCGCCGCCCTGCTCGACGCGCTGAAGCTGGAGACCGCGCACGTGGTCGGGATCTCGATGGGCGGAATGATCGCCCAGGAGCTGGCCCTCGCCCATCCCGAGCGGATCCGCACGCTGACGATTGGCTGCAGCTACTGCGGCGGCCCGGAGGGGACGCTGATGGCGCCCGAGGACCTGCAGCTGCTCGGCACCGCCTACGCCTCCGGCGAGCCCGAGAAGGTCTTCCGGGCGATGTGGGAGATCAACCTCTCCCCCGGCTTCCGCGAGGACGACTCGCGCTTCGCCGCCTTCGTCGAGATGGGCTCGCAGCTTCCCGCCCCCCAGCCGGTCGTCCTGCAGCAGATGCGCGCCTGCGGCGCCCACGACACCCACGCGCGGCTCGGGCAGATCTCGCTCCCCACCCTGGTCATCCACGGCGACGCCGACCGGCTGTTGGGGCACGGCAACGGCCGCGAGATCGCCGCCGCGATCCCCGGCGCCCGCCTCGAGACGCTCGAGGACACCGGTCACATGTTCTGGTGGGAGCAGCCGCGGCGCTCCGCGGAGCTGATCCGCGAACACGCCCTGGCGCCGGTCTGAGCGGCACCCGGTCCCGGCGGACGGCCTCAGCCCGAGCCGAGCCCGGCGCACCCGGCGGGGTCGAGCTTGCCGTTGACCTTGAAGACGTAGTCGGGCTGCGGCGTCACCTCGGGCTCGGCGACGACCTCTTCCAGCGCCGGGTCGGTCTTCACCCAGGCGTAGATCGGGTACCAGTAGGGCGAGTCGGCCGAGTCCTGCGTGTACTGGCTGACGATCAGGTAGTCGTAGTCGCCGGCGTTGATCTCGCGGCGGAACTCGCGGCAGGTGGTCGCCAGGCGATAGGTCCCGTTCGGGCCCTCCACGCCGATGTACTGGACGTAGTTGTCGAGGTCGCGCCCGAAGAAGCCGTACTGGCCGAAGAAGATCTCCCCCGAGCCGGCGATGCCGATCCGCTTGCCCTGCAGGCCGTGGGCGAGCGAATACGCTTCGCGCGGCCCGCCTTCCTGGAGGAAGGGCAGGACCCTGGTGTAGTGCTGCTTGTAGTACTGGACCTCCTGGGCGCGGCCGAGGACGACGGCGAGCAGGACGATCGCGACGGCGGCGAGCGCGATCGGCCCGCGCCCCACCCCTCGCCGCGAGCGCGACATCGCCAGTGCCGCCGGCGCCCAGACCAGGGCCAGGGTGAGGAAGACGGTGGCGACGATGTAGCCCGGGTACCAGCGCGGCGTGATCAGCACCGTGATCGCGTAGACCCCGGTGAGGAAGAGCAGCGTCTGCCAGGCGCGGCTGTCGGGCGCCCGCAGCGGCCGCGCGATCGGCAGCAGGGTGAGGGCGAGCAGCAGGCCCGGCATCAGGTAGCGGGTGTTGGTGAAGAACCCGGTCGGCGAGCCCTCCTGGCCGGCGGCGGTGAGCGGGGTGACGATGTAGACCGCGGCCGTGAGCAGGGCGGCGCCGGCGAGGACGCGCAGGATCTGGTTGCGCGAGCGGACCGCGATGTAGACCGCCGCGGCCACGCCGATGATCAGGATCAGCGGCCAGAGGGGCCCGAGCGCGTTCTCGAGCTGGGGGAAGAACCACTTGCGGTAGATCGTCGGCTCGGTCAGGTAGTCGGCGACCGCGAAGCGAGGCCGCGGGTCGAGCGGCATCTGGTCGGGACGGGGCAGGTTGAGCGGCCCCCAGCCGATCTGCGGGATCGGGTTGCCGCCGGTGTGGATCGCCGCCCGCACGTACCAGTAGCCGCCGACGAGGAAGGCGGGGATGCCGATCGCCGCCGCGGTCATCAGGCGGCGCCCGGCGCCGCTGACGAGGACCATCCCGACCGCGATCGCGCCGACCGGCGCCAGCAGCGGCAGCTTCACCGAGATCGCGATCCCGGCCGCTACGCCGGCGACGATCAGCGGCCCCTTGTCGAGCAGCGGGGCGTCGCGCTCGGGCGCGTCCTGCACCGCCCCGGCATCGGGCGCGCGACGCTGGTGGCCGTTGATCAGGAAGGCGGCGAAGGCGAGCAGGAAGGCCAGCCCCATGATGTCGTTGCGACCCTCACCCGGCTGGGTCTCGATCATCACCCCGGCGGAGAAGACCAGCGCCGCGGCGACCAGCGTCGCCGGCCCGACCTTGTAGGGGCGCCCCACGCACCAGGCGGCGAGCAGCGCGATCGAGAGCCAGATCATGTTGATCAGCGGCGAGAGCCAGTCGGTCTTGAAGACGACGATCCCGCCGGCGTGGATCAGCTCCGAGCTGCCCGGGTAGAACCAGGCGGCGAGCCGCAGCGGGTCGGTGAAGTGGAGGTGGACGATCGAGCCGTCCTGCGCGATCCGCCCCGAGAAGGGCATGTGGTACCAGGTCGTGTCGCCGCCGAACATGCCGTAGTCGAGGCTCTGCATCGAGGGGAAGGTCCACTCGGCGACGACCCAGGAGGCGACCCCGAGCGCGATCAGCAGGGCCGCCGTCTGCACCTGCGGCGCCGACACCTCGCGGCGCTCGGCGGGCGACATCCACCAGCCCAGCAGCGCCGCCCCGAGGCCGACGGCGATGCAGCCGACGATCGTCCAGCCGAGGGTGAGGATGCTCAGCGTCCCCAGCAGCTGCAGCGCCACGATCAGCAGCGCGGTGGCGATCGTCGCGTCCGCCAGGCGGGCGAGGGCGCCGGAGAATTCGGGCACGATCCAGCGCCGCAGCCAGTACCCGCCGAGGGCGAGGGCGCTGACGATGCCGATCGTGCCCATGCAGCCGACGATGTAGGAGCCGAAGGAGGGGGTCACAAGCGCGAGATGCTATTCGGCGCGCCGGGCGACGGCCCTCATCACAGGTGCAACGTTTTTTCCGTCAAATAGGCCCCCTTTGCGTTGCACCGCGAGGACTGAGCTAGGAGGCCGCGACCGGGATGCGGCAGGAGACCCCGGTGCCGGCCAGGCCGCAGTAGCCGTTCGGCACCTCGTGCAGGTACTGCTGGTGGTAGTCCTCGGCGTGGTAGAAGGGCGCCGCCGGCTCGATCTCGGTCGTCACCGGGTCGTGGCCCGCCGCCCGCAGCGCCTCGTCGTAGGCGCGCCTGGCCATCTCGGCCGTGGTCTTCTGGGCGTCGCCCGTGAAGTAGATCCCCGAGCGGTACTGGGTGCCGACGTCGTTGCCCTGGCGCATGCCCTGGGTCGGGTCGTGCTCCTCGAAGAAGACCTTCAGCAGGCCTGCGTAGGAGACCTTGGCCGGGTCGAAGGCGACCAGGACGGCCTCCGCGTGGCCGGTCCTGCCGCTGCAGACCTCCTCGTAGGTCGGGTTCGGCGTGGTCCCGTTCATGTAGCCGACGGCCGTCGTGTAGACGCCGTCGATCCCCCAGAAGAGGCGCTCCGCACCCCAGAAGCAGCCGAGCGCGAAGTAGGCCGTCTCGATCCCCTCCGGGAACGGCGGCGCCAGCGACGTGCCCAGCACGGCGTGGCGCTTCGTCGTCAGATTGTCAAGTCGGTTCATTGCTCGCGTTCCAGCCTAGCGCCGAGGTAACGTTGGCCCATCGGCTGCTTCGTCGTACTCTTCGCCCTGATCTCGCCACGGCTAGCGCTGTTCGTGCTCTGGCTGTTCAGCGACATGCTCAGCCGCGCCTTCGAGAGCTGGTTCGTGCCCTTCCTCGGCTTCTTCCTGCTGCCCTGGACGACCCTCGCCTACGCGGTGATGTGGAGCTCCTCCAGGGGGGTCGTTGGCTTCGAGTGGTTCATCGTCGTCCTCGCCTTCGTCTTCGACCTCGGCTCCTACGCCCAGGGCAACCGGCGGCGCGAGGCGCGGGCGTAGCGGCGCGCGAGCCCGGTCGACTCGCTCCCGGCTGAGCCACTAACCGCTCGGCTCGGCCGGGTAGGCGAGCTTGATGTGAGCCTTGCCGAGCACGACGAACTCACGCCGCGTCACCTCACCGGTGGAGGTGGTGGTGATCTCGACGTCGGTGAGCGGAAGGAAGCCGATCTCGTCGCGGTTGAGCGCATCCGAGAGGCGGCTCGCATAGCCCTCGCGGGGCAGGGTGACGTCACCGGCGATCAGGTGCCGGTCGGTTTCGAACACGGCCCGCTCCCTGCGCTGCTCCCCCATGTGGCTCTGCGTCATCGGCAGGGCATCGACACGAATCTCCGGAAACTGGAGGGGACAAACGTCCGCTCTACATAACTCCGTTGATCCCAACCCATCGATGGTCTAGCCTTTTACTCAGTTTATTCTGAGCAAAAGGAAGGACGGAGATGACCGGGAGAGCCAGGCGCGCTTTCGACCTCTCGGCGCTGCGCGAAGGAAACCTGCGCCGGCTCGTGCTCGCCCAGCTCACCTCCGCGGTGGGCGACCTGATGGTGCTGGCGGTGCTGCCGTTCGCCGTGCTCTCGATCGGCGGCTCGATGGCCCAGGTCGGCATCGCCCTCGCCGCCCAGGCCGTCGTGCTCGCCGCCCTCCTCCTCTTCGGCGGCGTGGGCGGAGACCGGATGGCTCGCCGCTCGGTGGTGATCGCGGCCGACCTCTGCCGGTTCGCCTCGCAGGGGATCGTGGCGGTGCTGCTGATCAGCGGCCATGCGGAGCTCTGGCACCTCGTCGCCGCGCAGGCGGTGCTCGGCGCCGGCGCGGCGTTCTTCATGCCGTCGATACAGGGGCTGATATCGCAGTCCGTGCCCCCCGAGCGGCTCCAGGGCGCGAACGCGCTGCGCGGGATGGCCGTCTCGATCGGCGGCATCGCGGGCCCGGCGATCGCCGTCGCGGCCCTCGCCGCCGCCGGCCCCGGCTGGGCTTTCGCCGTCGACGCCGCCAGCTTCCTGCTCAGCGCGGCATTGCTCGCCAAGGTCCGGGTCCAGGTGCCGCAGGCGGCCCGGCGCCGGGCCAGCACGGTGCGGCAGGACCTCGCCGCGGGCTGGGAAGAGTTCCGCCGCACGACCTGGGTCTGGGTCGTCGTCACCGAGTTCGCGATCCTCAACGCACTCGTCTTCGCCCCCTTCTTCGTCTTCGGCCCGACCGTCTCGGCGAACTCGCTCGGCGGCCCGGCGGCCTGGGCGACGATCCTCGCCGCGCTGGGTGCTGGCGAGGTGCTCGGGGCGATCGTCGCGATGGCATGGAAACCCGACCGCCCGCTGCTGGTGGCCACCCTCGCGATCGGTGCGTGGGCGGCGCCGCTGCTGCTCCTGGCGACGCTGGCACCCGTCGGCCTGATCGCCGCGGGCGCCGCCGCAGCCGGGGCCTCGCTGGCGATCTTCGGCGCTCTCTGGGAGACGATCCTGCAGACCCGCACCCCGATCTCCCTGCGATCTCGCCTCAGCTCCTACGACCTGCTCGGCTCCTTCGCCCTGATCCCGCTCGGCTACATGCTCGGCAGCCTCGAGCAGGAGCTGTTCGGCGCCGGCCCCGGCCTGATCGCCGCCACCGCCGTGATCGCAGTCGCAACCTTCGCGGTCATCGCCGTCCCGAGCGTCCGGGAGATGCGGTCGCTGAAGCCCGAGGATCCCTAGACCGGCCGGCCGGTTCCCTGCGGCCCCTTTGGCGCAACGCCATCGCGCACCAACAGCGAAGGGACACCCGCAACGCTGGCCAGAAGGTCGCCGTACTGCGCAAGGGTGCCACGCACCTCATTCAGAGCGGAACGCAGCTCGTCACCGTGTGGCCACGCATCCTCATGTTCCGTCTGCGAAAGCGCGTTTGGACGGGTACTTTCGTAGTCAAGCAGGAGCGGATGCCACCTGGCGAGCAGGGGGCGCAGAACGTCGTTGAGGATCACCACCGCCAGCAGACCAAACGAGTAGCTGCCCTTGCCCTTCGCCTGCGCGACCCCTGGTCCGTGCGCGCGGAGAATCGACCGGGTGGTGTCGAACAGACTGTACAGAGAGGACAGGGCCTCCCGCAAGAGACCCTCATTGGGCCGGAGCTCCACGATGGCCACCCGGGTGACCAACTCGACGTACATCTCCCAGGCCGCCTTCTGCTCACTCTCGTCCGGCTCCCACGTACCCTGAAGTCCCCCGAGGCCGAAGGGGAGGTTGATTGAGACCGCCACCGAAGCGGGCTTCTTCATCGCTGGGCCCTACCGCTCCCATTCGACAGTCGCACGCCGCCATCGTAGCGAGAGCCCACGCATTCGCCCGACTATGGCTTGACGAGCGTCAAGACAGCAATGACGATACTCAGCAGCGTCAGGGCTACCGAGACTGTCAGCACTACCATGCTTACGCGGTTCCGCCCAAGAACCTCGTCGATCACCTCCCAGCTTTCCGGCGATGCCCGGCGCGCCTTCGGAGACGCCCCTGCGGCGCTGACCGGTTGGTCGGCGTTGACCATCGCGAGCTCGACCGCCGCGAGGAGACGACGCACGTCATAGCCCCACTGCGCGTCATCGAGCTCAACCGCCTGACGCCGGGCAAGGCCCTCGGGAATCCCCTTGAGCCGATAGAGCTGCCGCGGGACTGCGCCGCCAACGAAAACCGGGATCACCCTCGTCTCCGCCTCAAGCGCAATCTTGATCTCAACCGCTGAAAATGTGCCCGGATCTGCGGGGTCTGCGAACCCGCTCAATTCACCCTCCCTCTCGATCCAATGCGGACCGATCATTACGAGGACCACAGCCGCCGCGTTGATGGCGCTTGTGAGGTGGGCGATGAAGTCGACACCGAGTTCGATGTCCTCGCTCGTTACCACCTGGCGCTCACCCAACTGATCCACCAGTGCGTCGTAGAGCCGCCCCGCGTAGGCGGAATCGGCCCGGCGGTAGCTGACGTAGACGGTCTGCTCCGAGGCACCAAGCGGCGCGACAAGAGTTCCCTCGTAGCGAGCCAACACCTCACGACGACGCGACTCACTGACACGCCTGGCCCTGGTCACCTGATCGTCCGTTACCCAGGCAGCCATGCGCTCTGCCGCCGCGAGTATCGTGCGACCCCGCCCAGGCACGTCGCCGAAGGTGGCAAGGATCTCCTCATATGCGTAGTACGGCTGGTAACCGACTTCGACTTCGGCCCACTGTTCCTCGAGCAATGACGACGTGTCGGCAAAGTCAGCAAATCGCTCCAGCGCGGCCTCGCGGCGCAGGTCGAGCTTTATCTTCTCGCTGTTGTCGACGCGCATCGGCACGGTGAGCATCCGCAAACCCTCGTGCCGCTGCCGCCTGACCGAGTCGGCGACCTCGGCTGCGCCGTCCACGCTTTGGTTGTTGAGGGTGAAGCAGACAACCAGCGCATCGGGCATCTGCACCGTGCAGATGCCCGAGGTATCGGCGAGCCCGGTGCGGCTGTCAATCAGCACATAGTCATAGCGCTTCTTGAGATGCTCCCGGGTGCGCGAAAGAAACGCCCCGCCACCGAAATCGTCGTAAAACTCGGCCCAGTCGAATGACGAAACGCGCAGCGAGTAGGACGCTCCCTGGCGTCCCGCCCCCACGTGGTCAAGCCTCCCCCCTTCGAAGTCCCAGTCAAGCGGCACGGCGTACTGCGCCAGGTCCGCATACGGATCGAACCAGTCCTCGTCATGTGCCTCCCCGGGGGCACGCCGAGCCGCGCTTGTGAACTCGGAGACGAAGTCGATGACCCCGTCGCTCCCGAGGAGATCCTCATCGAACAGGAAGGGTCGGAAATACCTATGCAGCCCCGGCGCCTCCAGGTCCCAATCGACGGTTAGAACGCGTTGCCCGTTGCTCGCGAGGATCCAGGCCACATTGGCCAGCATCATCGAGCGGCCGGTGCCGCCCTTGTACGAGTAGAAGGTGACGATCTGCCCCGACCCCGCGGCCATCGTCAGCCGCTCCCGATCACGGGCAGGCTGGACGGCCCGTCCCCAGCCGCCACGCGACGAATTTGCATCTGCTTCTCTATGCGTGATTTTGCGGCCTGAAGTTTGCGCGCGAGTTCGCCCTTGAGCTCGTCGGGCGAGGCGATTCCGTCTTCAAATTGATCCTTGCTGGAAGTCACGCGATTCGCGAAAAGGCTCAGCACGTCGCTGTCGATCTTCCCGTCTCGGGACTCGGGATCATCGGGATTGCGCGGCACGAGGACTGCAGTGTTCGGATAGCTGCGTTGGTCGAGCTCGTTCATCAGGCTCTTGTAACGCGGTAGCCGAACCGTCCACGGATCGACAATGAGCATGACCATCGTGCGCGTGCGGGCGGCCTCGTCCAGATGCTCGATCAGATCCTCGTCCAAGCGCACCCACTCATAGAGGAGATTCTCCTCGGCCGCGACGCCGCTGGCGAGCAGGCCCACGGGTTGGTCGGCCAGAGGCATATACGGTTGCCAGTCCGCCCCGCCGAGCTCGCCGTAGCAATCGAGGTAGGTACGCAACTGGGCAAGCTCGTCGCGTTTACCTGCGACGTAGTAGAACTGCGCTAGGCGGAGGGAGGCGTCCTCCGTCGCGATGGCTTGGCTACCCATCGCGTGAAATGCATTCGGAAGATCCTCGATCCTGGGCAGCTCCACCGCGGGCGCAGCTCCGTGACTCTCGAAGACAGTGGCAAGCCTCTCGGCGAACGCGATGAGAAACTGGCGATAATCCTCGTTCTCCCGCAGGATCATCACTCCCCGCAGCCCTTCCTCATTATATTGAGAGGGAAACTCGTCAGCGCGATTCTGCACCTTTTTCACAACCTCGGGAACCGGTGTCAAGCGGTGTGGACCGACAAAGAGGACGGGCTGGATGAGCGGCGGCCGCACGCCTCCGGCTTTTTGCTTGGCAGCATCCATGCGTCGTTCGAAATATGCCCACTCGCGCCCGCAATATTCCCTGCCGAACATTGTCCGAGAGAGAATCGGTACGAACACACAGCACGTGCCGAGTGCCTCTCGCAGCTCGTCGGACCAGTCGTCACCATTGCTTATGCTGCGACTGTCCATGAACCCGAGTGGACGGGGAAGGCCCAGGCGCGCGGCGACCTCTGTTTCGAGGTCTTCGTAAAAGCGCTTGATCACACGCTGCGCATCGCCCAGGTGATCGTCGCGGGCGTAGCTGAAAAAGAAGAATGGTCCCTCGGGCACCTGGGTCGATGAGTCTATAAGGCGCTCGGACCTCTTTGCGCATATGGCGACTTCACATCGGGGCGCCCGGATTCGAACCGGGGACCTCGGCCACCCAAAGGCCGCGCGCTACCAGGCTGCGCCACGCCCCGATGGCCTCGATCTTACGGGCATCGTGGCGCAGTGACGGGAGCCGGCGCGATTGGGACGGTCAGGCCGGCTGCTTGGCGCGCGCCTGGAAGCCGGCTCGCGAGGCGGTGTCGGCGATCTCGCCGACGAAGAGGGGCCAGAGCTCGCGGGGCAGGTCGTGGCCCATGCCCTCGACGATGCGCAGGCGAGCGCCGGGGATGGCCCGGGCCGTGGCGCGGCCGCCGCTGGGGCGGACCAGAGGGTCGCCGGTGCCGTGGATCACCGTCGCCGGCAGGCGCAGCCTGCGCAGCGATGCGGTGCGGTCGCCCGAGGCCGAGATTGCGTGCATCTGGCGCAGGATCCCGCGCGGGTTGTGGGAGCGGTCGTACATCTCCCCGGCCAGCTCGCGCAGCCTGGCCTCATCCGTTGGGTAGGCGGGTGAGCCGACCACCCGGAAGGTCTTGAGGACGCGCTCGACGTAGCCGGCGCGATCGCGCGGCGCCTCGGCCAGCATCAGGCCGAAGGCCTTCAGCGTCGGCGTCCCGACCCGGCGGCTGCCGGTCGTCGACATGATCGAGACCAGCGAGCGGACCCGCTCGGGATGCTCGATCGCGAGCGTCTGGCCGATCATCCCTCCCATCGAGGCGCCGACGACATGGGCCGAGGAGATCCCCAGGTGGTCCATCAGGCCAACCGTGTCGGCGGCCATGTCGGAGAGCAGGTAGGCGGCGCTGGCCCGGCGTCCGAGGAAGAGGTCGACGCGCTTCGGCGTTCCCGCCTCGTCGAGCATGGTCGAGTGGCCGATGTCGCGGTTGTCGAAGCGGACCACGCGGAAGCCGCGCTCGGCCAGGAGGGCGCAGAGCTCCTTGTCCCAGGCGAGCATCTGCGTCCCCAGCCCCATCACCAGCAGCAGCGGCTCTCCGCCGGGGTCGCCCACCTCCTGGTAGGCGATCTCGACGCCGTCGACCGGCGCCAGGCGCTCTGCGCTGAGCCCGGGCATCCCGCGCAAGTCTAGCCGGACAACTGGCTGAGCAGCCAAATCGACCCCGCCCCACGGCAGGTGCAACGTTTTACGGCTCCCAGGGAGCCGTAAAACGGTGCACCGCTAGGTTCCCTGGATGCGAACCGCGATCGTCTCCGACCTGCACCTCGGCTCCGCCGGCGGCGAGGACCTCCTGCGCGACGCGACGATCCGCAGGGCCCTGCTCGAGGAGATCGGCGGCGCCGACCACCTCGTCCTGCTCGGCGACGCGCTCGAGCTGCGCGAGCTGCAGCTGCCGCGGGTGCTCGAGATCGCCCGGCCCTTCTTCGAAGACCTGGGCAGGGCGATGGCGGGGCGCCGGGTAGTCATCGTGCCCGGCAACCACGACCACCGCCTGGCCGAGCCACTGCTCGAAGAGCTGGCGCTCGCGGGCGGCACGCTCGGGCTGGACCACCGAGCGGCCGCCGCGGGAGAGCCGGCCAGGCGGATAGCGGCCTGGCTCGGCGACGCCGAGCTCAGCATCGCCTATCCCGGCATCTGGATTCGCGACGACGTCTACGCCACCCACGGCCACTACATGGACTGCCACATGTCGCTGCCGCGCCTGGAGTGCGTGGTGGCGGCGATGATGATGCGCGCCGCCGGGCACCCCCCGGACCCGGCGGCCCCGCCCGACTACGAGCGCATCCTGCGACCCCTCTACGGCTTCTCGTTCGGCCTTGCCGCGTCCGGGATGAGGCCCGGCGCCAACCGCCCCTCCGAACGCGCCTGGCGTGCCTTCTCCGGCCGCCGCAACGGCGGGCCCGTCCGCCGGGCCACGGTCAGGGCGGCCTTCGGCGCCGGCGTGCCGGCAAGCGTCTGGCTGCTCAACCGCCTCTTCCGCGCCGAGTTCGACGCCGACCTCTCCGCCGCCTCGATCGCCCGCAGCGGCATCGAGGCCGCCACCGAGCTGGCGCGGCGGCTGCGGATCGAGGCGGCCCACACGATCACCGGCCACACCCACCACGCCGGCCCGGAAGAGGGCGAGGCACCCTGGCAGCTGCCAGGCGGCGGGCAGCTGCACAACACCGGCAGCTGGGTCTTCGCCGACGCCTTCCACCACCCCGGCGCGCCACCCGGCCCCTACTGGCCCGGGACGGTCACCTGGATCGATAGGGAAGGGCCGCCGCGACGCGTGCGGCTGCTCGTCGACCGCTCGCGCGAGGAGCTGCGCGAAGCGGTCAGCCGAGCCACTCGGCGATGATCGCGCCGATCTCGGGGCCGGCGTCCTCCTGGAGGAAGTGGCCGGCGTTCTCGATCGGCCGCGGCGGCGGGAAGTTCAGCTGGCTCGAGACCCGTTCGCCGTTCGAGAAGGGGAGGATCGGGTCCGAGTCGGCCCAGAGGACCAGCGTCGGGCGCTCGTCCTCGCGCAGCGCGTCGGCGACCCGTTTGCCCTCGGCGGCGCCGGGCGCGTCGGGCTCGGTCGGCAGGATCAGCGGGAAGGCACGGGCCCCGGCCTTCGCCTCGGGGGTCGGGTAGGGGGCTTCGTAGGCGGCGATGACGTCGTCGCCGGGGTCGTTCTTGCAGCCGCCGCGCACCAGCATCCCCACCGGCAGGTCGGCGTTGTCGCGAACGAAGTCGCGGAACTTGAGCCAGGCCTCGCTCATCCGCTGCTGCCCGGTGAACGGCCCGGTCTCCATGATCACGATGCGCGAGAAGCGGTCGGGGTGCTCGACCGCCAGCCGCAGCCCGATCGGCCCGCCCCAGTCGTGGACGACCGCGGTCGCGTCGCGAACGTCGAGCTCCTCCAGCAGCTTCGCCATCAGCTCGACGTGGCGGTCGTAGGTGTACCACCCGAGATCGGTGGGCTTGTCGGAGCGGCCAAAGCCGGCGTAGTCGGGGGCGATGCAGCGGTAGCCCGCGTCGCGCACCGGCGGGATCACCTTGCGCCAGAGGAACGACCAGGTCGGCTCGCCGTGGAAGAAGACGACAGGCTTGCCCTCGCCCTCGTCGAGGAAGGCGAGCCGCAACCCGTCGATCTCGAGGTAGCTCGACTCGAAGGGGAAGTCGGGAAGCCCCTGCAGGCTCTCCTCGGGGGTGCGAATCGCGTCCACGGCGGGAAGACTATTCGAAGGTCGCGCGGCGCAGGGGATATGGCAGGCGCAGGAACAGCTGCATAAGCCTCGAAACCCGCTCCTAGCGCTTTCACACCTCTATCTGTCCACCTCTGTAGTCACGAAAGGCTTACCCATGAACGAAGACACTCTCAGCGGCTGGTGGGTGTTTGCCGGCGTCCTGCTCCTGGTCGCTGGCGTACTGAACATCATCTACGGGATTGCCGCGATCGGCGACTCGAAGTTCTTCACCGAAAACGTCACCTACATCATCAGCGGCCTGAACACCTGGGGCTGGATCATCCTGATCGTCGGCGTGCTCGAGCTCGTCGCCGCGTTCTCGCTCTTCTCCGGAGGGGAATTCGGCCGCTGGTTCGGCATCTTCATCGCCGCCCTGAACGCGATGGCCGCGCTGCTCTCGATCCCGGCCTACCCCTTCTGGTCGCTGGCGATCTTCGCCCTCGCGATCATCATCATCTACAAGCTGTCCGAGGGCCCCACAGGCCCGGTGGGACCCCGAGGCACCGTCAGCTAGTCGGCGACGAACCTGCCATCCGCTGCGGCTGAAGGCCCCGGGAGTCCGGGGCCTTCGTCGTTGCGGAGGCCTGACGCGCTGCCGGCACCGGGACCTCGAGGCGCGCCCAAGGGGCGAGCGTGCGCTCGTTGCCCTCGTAGACGACGTCGGCCCGGCTGAGGCGATCGTCCCAGGCCCGCCGCCGCTCGTCGAAGAGGATGCCGAGGAACCCGAGCCCGAAGGGGATCGCGGCCAGGACCATGCCGAGCAGGCGCTTCAGCGATCGCCTCACGGGCAGCCCCTTGCCTTCTACGTCAAGCCTGATCCCGAGGAAGCGCATGCCCGGCGTCTGCGCGGCCAGCGACCAGAAGCCGACCAGGTAGACGCTCCCGAGCGCGAACCAGAGCGTGGTGCCGACCGCGAGCGCCGCGTCGGAGACGCCGTTGCCGGTGCCGGTGAAGGCGGAAGCGATCAGCGCCGCGACCGCGGCCAGGCCGGAGAAGCCGAGGTTGACGATCAGCGCGTCGAGGCCGAAGGCGGCGCCGCGGGTGACCAAGCCGGCCCGGTCGGTCGGCTCGGCGCGGCGCTTGCGGAAGAAGATCCGGCGCGCGATCCGCTCGACGGCGCCGTCGGCGCGCTTGGTGCCGTTGCCGATCGTGTGGCCGACGTCCTCGATCATTCCCACGCTCTGGGCGCTGATCGCGGCCCGTATCTCAGGCGCCTCGGCGATCCGCTCGACCAGGCGCTGCGTCTCGTCGCTGGCCAACAGCCGCCGCCATACCTCGTCGACCAGCTCGCTGTCGAGCGCGTCGATCAGGGCGCGCTTCACCGTGTCGCTCTCGAGGGCGCTGTTCATCGCCTCTTCGACGACCGGGCCCTTGATGACCCGCGCCAAAGCCCGTTCGACTGCCTCGCTCTCGACCGCGGCGACCATCGCCTCCTCGGCGGCGCTCTCGACCGCGCGGTCGATGCCGGCCGCCTTGGTCACGCTGCGGGCGCTGCGCACCCCCGCGCCGAGCAGGCGGACCGAGAGCGGCAGGGGGCGGCCCGAGGGCCCGTCGCCGGGTGGGGCGGAGTGCAGATCGGGGCCGTCAGTCATCGCCCGGCGAGTATAGGTCGCGCTGCGCCAACCGATCGAGGAGCTCGGCCTGGGCGGGGTTGATCTTCTCCCCCGCCACCCCTAGCCCGAACCACTCCGCCCGGTCGACCTCGGGGAACTCGCGCTCTGCGCCCGAGCGCGGCGGCCACTCCATGGTGAAGGTGTTGCTGCGCAGCTCGGCGGGGTCGAAATCCCCCTCGGCCGCCCAGCAGTGGACCGTCTTGCCGCCCTTCTGGCGCACCGAGCCCAGCTCGGTCAGGTCATCGGCGGAGAGGCCGAGGCCCGAGCCCAGCTCCTCCTCGAGCTCGCGCAGGGCGCAGGCGCGGGGGTCCTCCCCCTCGCCGACCTCGCCCTTCGGCACCGACCAGGCGCCGAGGTCCTTCTTCGCCCAGAACGGCCCGCCGGGGTGGACGAGCAGCACTTCGAGCTCGCCACCGGCGGTTCGATGGAGCAGGATCCCGGCGCTCGTCGCGGCCACCGCCGGGACGGTACCGGGCTTACGCGACCCGCCTCAGCTGCGGCCGCCCGGTGCCGGCGGCGGCGAGGGCCAACCGGCTCGCCTCGACCCCGCTGGCCCAGGAGACCTCGGAGAGAAGGCCCGGCGCCGCGACCATGTCGCCGGCGAGGAAGACCCCGGCGCCGCGGTCGATCGCCGGGCGGTCCCGCCAGCTGAGGCCGGGATGGTCGAGCGGGCCGGTGCGGCCGTCCATCACCTGGCGCCGGCGCCAGGTCTCGCGCTCGCGCCAGGCGGGGAGCGAGGCGTCGAGCAGATGCTCCAGGCGCAGGCCCGCCGCCTCGGCGCTCTCCCCGGGCCGGATCGGCAGCTGCGCCTGCACCAGCTCCTCTCCCTCGGGGGCGAGCGAGGGGTCGGCGGCGCTGAAGCGCTCGACCCAGCCGGCCTCGTCGAGGTCGGAGACGACGAAGGGGTCGCCGCGGCGATGCTCGAGGCCGAGGTCGATGCAGACGGTGCGCCCGGCGGGCCAGCTCAGCGAATCGTCGCCGAGCAGCTCCCGTGCCTGGCCCAGCTCGGTGGCGACGATCACGGGCGGCTCGGGCAGGGCGTCCACCGGGTGCCCGGTCTCGATCGCGACCCCCAGCTCCCGCGCCCTCGACTCGAGCGCCGCGATCATCGAGCCCCAGCCTCCGACCAGGTAGCGCGCCGTGGGCGGCGGGCTGAGCAGGACCCGCACCGAGTGGCCCCAGACGAACGCCGCCGAGAGCTCGCCCGGGTCGTGGTGGAAGGTGTAGACGCCGGCGGCCGCGGAGAGCATCGCCGCGGTGCGCTCGTCGGCGTGGCTCGACACCCAGCCGCGGAAGTCCTGGTCGACCGGGGCCTCGCGGCCGCGCAGCCGCAGCACCGAGGGGATCGTGCCGAGGGGCGGGGTACGGCGCACGTCGCCCTGCCAGCGGAAGCGGATCCCGGCCAGCGGCGCGTTCCTGTGGGCGGGCAGGAGCCCGTGCTCGGACAGCCAGTGCCAGAGCGGGCCGTCCTTGTAGATGACGTGGGGGCCGAGGTTGGCCTTGTAGGGCCCGGCCATGCTGCGGGCGCGACCGCCGAGATCGTCATGCGCCTCGAGCAGGCGGACCTCCGCCCCGCCCTCGGCGCACTCGATCGCCGCCGTCAGGCCGGCGAGCCCCCCTCCGACGATCGTGATCCGCCTCATCGCATCCTCGCTTTCGTCCATCGCCGCCGTTCTCGCTGACTTCGTGGTTTTGGGGTGTATAGGACCGGAAAACACGAAGTCAGCAGCTTGGCTGCGAGATTACGGGATTACTGGACCGCTATACAGTGCCAGTAATGGCACGATCTAAAGGTCCAGTTGCGGTAGGCGGGCTGCTGCTGCGGCTCGATCGCGAAGCGAGGGCCCCGCTGCACGAACAGATCGAGCGTTCGATCCGCGCCGACATCCGGGCGGGGCGGCTGGCGGCGGGGGCGCGGCTGCCGTCGACACGCAGCCTCGCGACCGAGCTTGGGATCTCCCGCGGGGTGGTCAGCGAGGCCTACGGCCAGCTCGCCGCCGAGGGGTACTTGCTCGCCGGCCAAGGCGCCCCGACGCGGGTCGCCCTCACCGTCCGAGCGCAGACGGCACGGCCGCCGGCGCGGTCGCTGCAGCCCAGCCTCCCCTACCGCCTCGACCCCGGCCTGCCCGACCTCGCCGGCTTTCCGCGCGATCGTTGGCTGCGCTCGCTGCGCGCCGCCTGGCGGCAGGCGCCGATCGACGCCGTCGACTACCCGGACCCGCGCGGCGTCCCCTCCCTGCGCGAGGCGCTTGCCGAGTACCTGGGCCGGGTCCGCGGCGCCGCGGCGGACCCCGAGCACCTGCTCGTCTGCACGGGCTTCGCCCAGGGCCTCTCGCTGATCGTGCGCTGGCTGCGCGACCGCGGCGTCGAGCGGATCGCCCTGGAGGACCCCGGCTGGCACACGCACCGGCTGATCGTCGAGCAGGCCGGGATCGAGGTGGTGCCGGTCGCGGTCGACCGGGAAGGACTTCGGGTCGAGGACCTCGAGGCAACCGAGGCGGCGGCGGTGATCGTCACCCCCGCCCACCAGTTCCCCACCGGACGGGTGCTGAGCAGCGAGCGGCGGGCGGCTCTGATCGAGTGGGCGGAGCGGGGAGAGCGGCTGATCGTCGAGGACGACTTCGACGCCGAGCTGCGCTACGACCGGGCCGGGGTCGGCGCGCTCCAGGGCCTCGCGCCCGAGCGCGTCGCCTACATCGGCTCGGCGAGCAAGCGCCTGGTCCCCGGCATGCGGCTCGGCTGGATGCTCGCCCCGTCCTGGCTCGGCTGGCCGCTGATCTCGGTGAAGGCGATCGAGGACCGTGGGTCGGAGGTGATCGGCCAGCTCGCCCTGCAGGACTTCATCGCGCGGGGGGAGCTCGACCGCCACCTTCGCCGCATGCGCCTGCGCTACCAGCGCCGCCGCGAGGCGCTGATGGAATCACTTGCCCGCCACCTCCCCCAGGCCACGGTCGACGAGGGGGCCGCCGGCCTCTACGAGCTTGCCGAGCTGCCCGCCGGGGTCGAGGAGCCCGGCCTGATCGCCGCCGCCGCGGACCGCGGCGTCGCCCTCGAGGGCCTCGCCCTGCACCGCTTCCGGCCGGGCGGCCCGCCCGGCCTCGTGCTCGGCTTCGGCGGCCTACCCGAGTCCGCGATCGAGCAGGGAGTCCGTCTCGTGGCGGAGGCGCTCGAGCCGGCCACGGGGGACCGGCGAACGTGAGAGAGTCGCAGGGACCGCCCAGGCCCAGCAGCGCACCGCCCCCGAAAGGAGCTGCACTCGTGCAGAACAAGATCCGGCTCGCCACGGCATTCGCCTTCCTCGCCCTCGCCCTCCTCGCCGCCGGCTGCGGCGATTCGAGCTCCGACGACACCGGCGGCAGCTCGGACACGTTCCGCGTCGGGCTCGAGGCGCCGCTCTCCGGCGAACAGGCTGTGCTCGGCGAAGGCATGCTGAAGGGCGCCGAACTGGCCGCCTCGCAGCTCAACGACCACGACGGGATCCTCGGCAGGCAGATCGAGATCGTGCCGATCGACGACGCCGCCGACCCCCAGACCGGCGTCGCCGCGGCGAAGTCGGCGATCGCCGACGGCCTCGACGGCATCGTCGGCCCCTACAACTCCAGCGTCGGCGTCGAGACCCTGCCGCTCTACATCGACGCCGGCCTGGTGCCGATCAGGCTCACCTCGGACCAGTCGACCAACGGCCTCGGCTTCACCCTGCAGCCGATGACCTACCAGATCGCTCCCGTGGCCTCGCGGGCCCTGACCGAGTGGCTCGGCGCCAAGCGGGTCGCGATCGCCTACGACTCGACCCAGAACTACACGGTCTCGGTCTCCAGGGCGCTCAGGGAATCGCTCGAAACGGTCGGCGTCGACGTCACCGCCTACGCCAAGGTCCAGCCCGGCAGGAAGAGCTACGCCGGCGTGGTCGACGAGCTCGCCGCAGGCAACCCCGACGTGATCTACGCGGCGGTCTACTTTCCCGAGGGCGGCCTGATCGCCAAGGAGATGCACGAGGGCAAGGTCGAGGCCAAGTGCGTTGCCGACTACGCCTCCTACGACACCGGCTTCGTCGAGACCGCCGGGGTACCCGCCGCCCGTACCTGTCCGGTGGTCGGCGTGCCCGCCCCCGAGGACTTCACCGGAGCCGCGGCAAAAGTGAGCGTGTACCGCGACCGCTTCGACGAGGCCCCGGGCACCTGGAGCCCGTACACCTACGACTCGCTCAGCCTGCTCGCCTTCAGCGCCGAGCGGGCCGGCGGGACGGGAGCGGGCGAGCTCACCGACACCCTCGACGAAGTCAAGGGCTGGCCCGGCTGGACCGGCACGGTGACGATCGACCCCGACAACGGCAACCGCCAGCCGGCGACCGTGGTCCTCGCCGGTACCGACGCCAGGGGCCAGCTCCACGTCGACGAGAGCTGGGCCGAAGCGGTCGACGCGCCCTACTAGAGCCCGTCCCGACTATGCGGCGCCTGGCGGGCGCGGGGTGAGCTGGACGATCGGGATCGTCCGGCTCGCCTTCGCCGCTTCCCGGCGATAAGCAGCGTAGGGCGCGAAGACGCGGTCGGCGAGCGCCCATAGCCGGTCGCGGTCGGCCTCGTCCTCCACCACCGCCGCCCGCATCGGGATGCCGCCGAAGGTCACGTCGGGATGGGCCCGGAGGTTGTGGAACCACGCCGGGTGGCTGGCAAGGCCGAGCTTCGAGGCGATGATCGTGACCCGGTCGCCGTCGTGGAAGTAGATGACCACGTTGCGCCGCAGCGCGCCGCTCTTCGCGCCCCGGGTTTCGAGCAGCCCCGTGGGCAGCACCAGCGCCATCCCGAGACGACCCCGGGTCATGCGCATCAGGTGCGGGTCGAGCTTCCAAAGCACGTGCACCGACATGAACCGCCCCAGCCGCGTGTTTGCAAGCGCGGCCAGGATGCGGCTGAACAGGCCGGGTGATCGTCGGGGATCTACGTACTTGAGTCGGGTGGGCACGCGGAGTCGACTGAAGGTTATGCCTTGACCCTGAGCGGCCGCACGTCGCCGAAATCTATAGATAGGCGAAATAGACTATTCAGCTTTGAAATATCGACCTGGCGATAGAACGCCAGTGAGGAGGATCCAATGAGACCCACAAAGACACTGAGCGCCATCGTGCTTGCCGTTTCCGCTCTGGCCCTGGCATCGGCGGGCCCGGCATCGGCCGAGGTGCTGTGCAAAGAAGGACCGGTGATGGAACTTTGCCCTGCCGGAAAAGCGTATGGGCTTGAAACCGTGTTCACCGGGCACACCGGTGGGGCGAGATTCGTCAACGCCTTCATCACTGCGGAATGCGAATCGGATATCGCCGGTGATCCCACCGAAAACGCCGGCGCCGGGAACGGGCTGAAAGGCAACATCACCGAACTCGATTTCGCGGGGTGCACTGGCTGCGAATCGCTCACCGCTGAAGGGCTCCCCTACAAATTCCACCTCTTAGCCGGGCCCAGCACCATCACCCTCAACCAGGGGGGAGGCGGAGGGGTCCCGAGGATCAAATTCGTGAATTGCACTGGGATCACCTGTATCTACGGGGCGGCCGCGATCGTCCTCAAATTCAAATCGAGCACCAACGCGGCCACGCCCGCCCGCATCGAAGTCGGAACGGAAGCGCCGGTCCTGCAGAAGCAGGCCGGAAGCAACGCCGCCTGTCCCGCCACGATCACCTGGACAGAAGCCAACTACGAAATTACGGAACCGCTGCCGATCTGGCTCACCCGAAACTGAGCAAGGTCGCCAGGGGATACGTCAGCTCCCATGGACTCAGGAAGGGACCGTCGCAGGCGGTCCCTTCCTCATCTGCCCAACGCGACCCAAAGGCTGATAGAAGTCGCTCATGCCAGCCTGGGTCTGGGTCCTTCTGGGTCTATCCGCCCTCGGCTTCGTCCTCTGGCTCCTCGACAACAGGATGGAATTGGACGCGACCGAGAGATTCGGGAAGGCCCTCACGATCCTGCTCATCCTGGCCGTGCTCGGCGGCCTCATACTCAGCTTCGCGAATGCGGATTGGCGGTGATTCGAGTGAAGGCTTCCCGTTCGGACTATCGGCCTAACCGGACGGTTTGAACCTCCGCTCGTTGCCGAGAGGCTGAGAACGAGGGTGAGCGCTCGCATCTCGTCGGCGGTGGACCGACCGGCCGAGGCGCTGCGGGTCGACCAGGACTCGCGTTTCGCCCTCGCGCCACCAACGACTGTGCTGGATCGCGGGGCACAGTCCTCTTGAGAACTTAGGATACCCGGCCAAGCATGGGTCTACTCAAGAAACTCTTCAGCGGAGGTCAAGAAGAGAGACAGGGCGAAATACGCCATGCCCAATCAATCGAGTTCGACAACTGCACGGAGCTCATCGCTGCAGTAGGGGAGGCCAGCTATCAACCGGCGCTCCGTGACATATGCGGCTCAACGAGGTGGGAGCGTGTCCGGTTCGACTGTACGGCTGCACTTGTCGCAGAGCCCTCAAACCCTCATGACTCTAACGCCGTGGCGGTCTATGCCGACTGCCGAGGAACGCATCTTCATGTCGGCTATCTCTCCCGCGGGGATGCCCTGGACTATCAGGGCGCAGTCTGGAAGGCCGCAGACATGGGCTACACGATCGTCTGTCAAGCCCACATCGCTGGACGAGAGCAGGGAAGCGAGACCCCCAACCTCGGCATCTTCCTCGATCTACCAACGCCCGAAAGGGCGGTCGCCGAGCTGAGCGCCCTAACTGGCGAGCCAATTGCCCAGCCAGCACCGACACCTGAAGCGAGGGCGGCACCGGCCGCAGCCGAGCCCGCAGAGGGACGGCTGATGAACGACGACCGCGTCGACTGGTCCCGCTTCGAGGACTGCCGCCGCGTCTCGGTGGTCGGCTACGACTTCCACCAACCGGGACTCCGTGCTGTGACCGGCGGTCAGATGCGTCCTGACCTCCGCTACGAATGCCGCGCACGCTTGGTTCGAGAGCCTGACAACGAGCACGACGTGAATGCTGTGAAGGTCATGGTCGGCGACCAGAAGATCGGCTACGTCAAAGCCGGCTCAGCAAAGAGGATGCAGAAACGATTGCGGGCAATGACAGAGGCCGGAACGGTCGAGGACTACACCTGCCTGATCCGAATCCGTGACGCGAGCGGAACGCTTCAGGCGCATCTCCAAGTGCCGTACTCGAGCGAGTTGCTCAAGGGCTACAAGAATCCCAAAACGCGGCAGCGATCCGGTTAGCCCTTCCTCGACGCGGGATGGACGGTAGTTCTGGAGCTGCTTCAGCCATCCTGGCCCATCTCCACCTCTTGCTGGGGCTTTGGCCGTTGGTCCTCGTCGGCAATCGCCTCCTCGTCATCTGACGTCACGGCCCACATCTCTTGATAGTTGGGCCCTCGCGAGTCGGGCTTGTGATGCGGAGGGGTTACCTGAATGACGAGCGGGATCGGATAGTCGATCCCTAGCAAGAGTGCCTGTCCCGGAGCCAGGCTGGGCAGGAACTGGGCTGCAGACTTATCAATGTCGCCCGCAGCGCGCTCGACCACTCGCCTGTCGTTGTCGTTTGCCAATCGATGGACAAGCATCGTCCCCATCTGCCCAAGAACACCATCGGGAATATCCCTCGGCCTCTGCGTTGCCAAGCAAAGGCCAAGGGAGTACTTGCGGCCCTCTTTGGCGATCAGATCGAATGCGTCAAGTGGATAACGCGAATAGTCATCCCCAATGGATTTGTCCAGAAATTGGTGTGCCTCGTCAAGACAGACGAGCAACGGCTGCTCGGCAAAGACTCCACTCCGGGCGTTCGCCAAAAGGAATCTCGCAATACCGTTTGCCGCAATCTCCCTTATCTCTGCTCGAAATGAGAGGCTCTTGAGCGACACCCGAAGGACCGGGTAGTCCGGGTTGCTCAACCAGTTCATGATTTCCTCAAGCAGGCTGGGAGTCGAGCCGGGTTTCAATATGGGGGAAAACTCGGGAGCACTCAGGTAGCTCTCGATGCGCCCAATCAGCGAGGAGCACAGACTGAAGGCTTGTGGATCGGGGCCCCCAAATTTGGTGTGATCTTTGGTGCCAAACTCCTTCCCGAAGGCAGACGGATAGGCGCACTCAAAGCCGAGCTGCGAAGCAAGTTTCTCAATATTAAATTGGGCGGCAGGCGCGTCAACAACTGCCGCGTGAAGCGCGTATGCCTCTTCATAGGGCTTCTTGGAGCGATCAGATTTCGGCACGCAGCCAGCTTCGACGAGATCCCCCTCGCCAACCAGTTCAGCGAGCTTGAGACTTTTCATTGCTTCGCGAAGCTTGGGTGCTTGAACCTGCCCAGCGGGGCGAAACAGCGCATACAGATCATCTAGGTCGAGTGAGTGATACGGCAAGGACACTTCCTTGCAACCTTCGGGACGGTCCTCGCCGCCGAGACTCAGATGAGAAACGCCGTTCTCAAGACGGTGATACTCGCCCGTGGCGTCCAGAAGGAGGACCTTCGCCTTCGACTTGAAGGCCGCGCAGCTTTCGACAATTCGAGCGACCGTCCAGCTCTTGCCTCCTCCCGTTGCGCCGAGCACCGCACAATGGCGGCCAAACAACCGCTCTGGAGTCACGCGGATGGCGGTGCTAGTGGAACCGGGGAGATTCGCCAAATTGAGAAGCAGCGCCTTGGAATCCTCGCTTCCACCTGCGTTCTCGGCTATCCAAGAGATCGTTTCAGGGTGGAGTGAGTAGACACGCGCCCCGACTCGCGGATAGCGCGCGATTCCTCGTTCGGGACCGGCACCAGCTACGGGTACCGTGCAAAGCATTTGGACCGTCCCAACTGGATTGCTAGGACGAGAACCACCCATGACGGGCTGCACGGCGAGCCGATCTTGCTCTGGTAGCCGTACTTCGGAGATTCGACCAAAGATGCCAAGGTCACCGGCCTCGATAATTACTGACTCGCCGACCTCACCTGCGCCGACTCGCTCTCCATGACGAAGCTGGGGCTCGTCAGCCGAGGCAAGTGGCAGATTGATCCTCGCCTCTTCGGGTCCTACCGCAGAGACCGTGCCGATCAACCGGTCGGACTCAAAGAGATAACTCGGTGGGGCAGAGCTCTTCACGGCTCGGCGAGATTCGTGTGCTTCTCTGCCTCGGTCTCAGGCACGAGATCGGGAAGAACCGGAACAAACTGCTCGAAGGTGCTCTCGATAAGGGTTACGCGCCGGTCGCCGCCTGCCGCATACGCCTTGAGAGCGTCGATTGTGTCGCCCTCCTTTGAGCTGAGGCTCCTAGACACGACGACCATTGACAGCCGGACATTCGACCTGGCAGCGGCGCGGATTGGCTCGGCGAGATGCTGGTCAGCACCCAATCCCGATCCAATGACGAATAGGACGGTGTCGGGTCGCCGAAGCCCGGTTTGGAATCTCGCCATCAGCTCAAGGAATGGCTGCTGATAGGAGATTTCAAACTTCGAGGCACGGGGATAGATGATGAGAGGCCGATCAGGCGATCGATGCCGCTCGACGCCACCTCCCTTAGCAATCCAATCGACAGAGCCGTGAAGCTTCAGGAGGTGCACGACATTGCGCATCCACTCAACTGGAGTGGCTGCTCGCTCCCGATCTCGGAATGCGTAGTCCACATCGAAGTAGCTGCTGTCGAACCGCTGGGGCGAAACATGTGAGAAGCCGTCAATCAATGCGAAACCGGTCCGCGAAGCCGCGACCTCAAAAGCAAGGTCGTAGTTCGTCGTGAATATCTGAGTCCGCGGCAACCTTGCAGGGCGGCGGGCGATCCTCCGCAGGAAGGATTCATGGACGGGAAGGGGGGTTGAATCTGAAATGAAATTGCACGCGGCAACGATCTCTGCCTCGCAAAGCGCTATGAACTGATCTAGGCCGGTGCTCGGGTCCAGGGTGTGCGCCATCTGACAACGGGAGAGCAGCAGCTCGATGTCATCTTGAAAGTCGGGGGACCAGCCGGCGGATTCGAGGGCTGCGTCCCATCGCTCGTTCCCCGCCGCCGCCTTGGCACGAGTCCAAAGCGAGGTCATGCCGGGACCGCCCGAGGTCGAGCCGTCGACCTGGATGCCCGTTGAAGTTCCCAGCCCCGTCAGAACCATCAAGCGCTCAGCGCCGAGCATCTGCTCAAGCTTTGAGTTGAGAACTCGCTCTGCGTCCGAATCTGGCTCGACTTGGGTCCAGTCGTCAAAAGGAGGGGTGAGAAGTTTCATGCTCATTTCGAGTAGACAATCGGTACGAAGATGACCCTAGGGCTTCGGTCGGCGTGAATTGGCGTGTATGGGCCAACCGTTCTCGACGATCCGCTCGCTTCATCCGCCTCGATGTAAGGGAGGAAGTACTCCCCGAAGTCCTCCCGCGTGGGACGCACCACACATCTTCGGTGCCCTGCTGAAAGGAGGGCGCCATGCCCCCGCAGAACGATCAGGATCCTCGCGCCCCAGCGCGAGGCGCTCTATGAGCAGGTCCGAAACCACCTGCCGCCATTGGCGACCTCTGGCTCGCCCAAGAGAGCCCCACGACTACGCGGCCGCCGAGCGCCTCGCCATCGAGGTCGGCGAAGACTTCTGGCGGATGGCCGACCTCGGCTGGACCTTGAGGGGCGAGCGCGAGTGGGTCGAGCTGACGATGGACCCGACGAAGCGCTCGGCGGGCTCGGTGACCGCGATGGGGAACGCGGCTCGCTGAAGGTGTTCCAGACCGCCGCCTCCGAGGCCGCCCGCTCCGCCAGCGAGGACATCCTCGCGTACTGGCCGGCGCACGAAAGTGAGGCCCCCTGCCTGCCGCCACAACGAAGTCGCCGGGTCCGAGGTCGCCTAGCCCTTCGTGATCTCGCGGATCCAAAGCTTCCAATCGGCTGGATGGGTGAGGCCATCACCGGAATCGGCGCTTCTTCTGGCGGCGGTTCAAATGAACCTGCGACCGCTCGGCCCCCAGCCGACAGAGCGGATCGCCCGATGCGTCCTCGGAGCGTCCCTTGCGTCCCCGCGTCCCCGTCCTGGGACTCAGCGGACGAATCGTTCGATTCATCCGGTACCAAAGGCGGTACTGAACATCGGGGAAGGTCCGGTGCGCCTGGAGGCCAGCACCGACGGCAATAGAGCCCTCTACGGACGCCACGCTTTCCCTTCATCGGCAGCTTCGACATGCCGGCGGGCGGCCCACCCCTTCGCGGATGTGACGCGAGCCGCGCTGAGGGAGGTTGATCCGACCACCCTGGCTGGGCGATGTTTGAACCCGCCTTGCGCGATTCAGGTGCTGAGCAGCGACTAGTGTCGAGGTTCCATGCCGATACATGCAGGGTTCTCTGAGCGCGAATACGAGCTGGCCATGAACATGGAATTGCTCGGCGACAGTAGGCAGTTTTCCTTGCCGAGCCAGATCGCAGAGAAAGATCTGGGCTATGACATCGCTCTTGTCCCAGGACTGACCGCAATTTGGGCAGAGCTCGGATACTCGCCGGGCCTTCCGGGCGTGGCTTCCGGCCGAGGGGTGCTGAGCCATCCCTCGGCACCGACTTTCGCAGCAAGCCTGTTCTTGCAGTACAAGCGTCCCGAACAACTGCGCGGGGGTTCAGCCAAGGAGGCGAAGACAAGAAGAGCGGCGGGCGTTAACCCATGTCTCCCCTATCTCCGCTACCAGCTAGAGCAAGAGCAGCTCTCGCGTTTGATTGACCTGCACCATGAGATCGGCCCCTTGGCGGAAGTTTGCTATGCGGCTGCGCTTTTCGTCTCCCTTAAACAGCTGAGAGCATGTCAGGCTGGTCGAACCGTAGTACGTGGTTCTAACTTCCTCCCATTGGCCAAGGTGGCTACGGCGCTGGCCCCCGACGTACAACGGAGCGCCCATGTCTGGACCTATAGCGATCAGTGGATGTCCCAGGGGGTCCTTTGCAGCGATCCCATTGAAATCGACAGCTATCGGGGTGCAGAACTAATAGACAGAATGTCGATCAAGCTGGAGGAAGGCTCTGCTGAGCTATGGCATCACCTCGTTGAGCTGGCGCGATCGCTGGAGGCCTGGAGTGCCCGACACGGAGGTCCGCTCCCCGAGTTTGCCTATAGAAAACTCAGGCCGTCGTCGGACCCCGGCCCTTTTCAAGCTGCCATGAACATCGAGGAAATCGCCAAACAACAGAGACTGGGGTGGTTCCTCGCCCTTTCGAGTTCAAAATAGGGCTCGACAGTTCAGTCTGGCGTGCAATCCGGCCAGAAGCCCGCCATGATCGGACGGCAGGGCAAGGGCCTGCTATCGGGGAGACAGGATTTGAACCTGCGACCGCTCGGCCCCCAGCCGAGTGCGCTACCAGACTGCGCCACTCCCCGTGACTGGCTTACATTCTGCCTGATTGGCGCGCGGTGGTAGCTCAACGGTAGAGCCTCGCCCTTCCAAGGCGATGATGCGGGTTCGATTCCCGTCCGCCGCTCTCTTCTTCAGCCCGAGCAGCGCTCAAGCTTTCCGGTCTCCAGAGCCGATTCAGAGAACCGATGGCCGCGCGCAAGAAAGCCTGGGGGACCGCGGCGGTCGCCGTCGCAGCTGTCGCAGGCGCGCTGGCGCTCGCCGGCTACGGAAGCTCTGACGGCAGCGGTGGCAGCCGGCCTTCGGCAGGCGAGGCCGCTCTCGTCCCCTGGCCTCTCTTCGGTCGCGTGCCGGAGCGCACCCACTACCTGCCGGCCAGGCGGCGCACGCTCAACCCGCCGCTGCGAGAAACGTGGTCGATCGACACCCATGCGCTGATCGAGTTCCCGCCGGCGGTCGCCAACGGGGTCGCCTACCTCGTCAACAAGTACGGCAACGCGAAAGCGGTGCGCCTGAGCGACCGCAAGGTCCTCTGGGAACGGGCCACCGACCCGAAGGACTCCGGCACGCCCACCGACGTCACCGCACCGGTCTACCACCGGGGAAAGGTCTTCTTCGCCTACGTCGACGGCAATCTGGTTGCGGTCGACGCGGAGACCGGCAAGCCCGCCTGGACGCGCAAGCTCGGCGGCCACCTCGAGTCCTCGCCGATGGCGGTCGGCGGCACGCTCTACCTCGGCACCGACAAGACCAACGTGGTGGCGGTACGGGCCGGCGACGGCCGGGTGCTCTGGCAGTTCAACTCGCCCGGGGCGATCAAAGCGAGCCCCAGCTTCCACCGCGGACGCGTCTTCGTCGCCGACTACCAGGGAGCGATGTTCTGCCTCGACGCCGCCAGCGGCAAGCCGATCTGGCGCACCAACACGACTCGCGTCGCGCCCTTTGGCGAAGGGGGCTTCTACTCCTCGCCGGCGATCGCCTTCGGCAAGGTCTATGCCGGCCGCGACGACGGCACGGTCTTCGCCTTCGACGAAAGGACGGGGAAGGTCAGCTGGTCCTTCCCGACGAACGACTTCGTCTACGGCTCTCCCGCCGTCGCTCGCGTGCCCGGCACTCCGCCGACCGTCTACATCGGCTCCTACGACGAGCGCTTCTACGCCCTGCACGCGCTCAGCGGAAAACAGCGCTGGCGCTACGACGTCGGTGGCCCGGTGCCCGGCACCGCGACGGTGATCGGCCACACCGTCTACACCTCGAGCTTCAAGACCCGCGAGACGATCGGCATCGACGTCCACACCGGCCGCAAGACCTTCCAGCTGCGCCAGGCCGGCTACACGCCGATGGTCTCCGATGGCCGCCACCTCTACCTGATCGGGTACTACGAGCTGATCGGGCTGCAGGCGAAGCGCTAGAGGTGGCGACTACCCACCAGGCTGGCCGCCCGCCGTCCGCGGCTCCTTCGGCTCCGACCGCGGCTCCAGCTTCAGGTCGCTCTCCGCTCCCGGCCGCCCCTCCTCGATCTCCCGGCTGCGCTCGCGCTCGGCGTTGAGCTGATGGCCGAAGAGGATCGCCAGGTTGGTGATCCAGAACCAGACGAGCAGGGCGACGAGGCCGCCGAGGGTGCCGTAGGTCTTGTCGTATGAGCCGAAGTTGGCGACGTAGAGGGCAAAAGCTGCCGAGGCCACCGCCCAGACCACGACGGCGACGACGCTCCCCGGCGTGACCCACTTGAAGCCGCGGAGCCTGACGTTCGGCGACGCGTAGTAGAGCATCCCGATCATCGCGATCACCAGCGCCACGAGCACCGGCCACTTGGCGATGTTCCAGACCGTGACCGCTGTGTCGGAGAGGCCGATCGGCTCGGCGACCGCCTCGACGACCGGACCGGTCAGGACCAGGCCCAGCGCGACCACGGCGGTGAGGAGGACCATCACCAGGGTGACCAGGAGCTGCAGCGGCCGCAGCTTCCAGAACGGCCGCCCCTCGGGGACCTCGTAGATCACGTTCGAGGCCCGGATGAAAGCGCCGACGTACCCCGACGCCGACCAGAGCGCGACGGCGAGCCCGAGCACGAAGGCGAAACCCGCCGTGCCGCGGTTCTCGGCGATCGATTCGATCGGGCCGGAGAAGGTGTCAGCGGCCGACTGGGGGCCGATCGAGGTGACGATCTCGGTAAGCGTGTCCGTCGTCTCCTGCGGATCGCCGACCAGCCCGATCAGCGAGACGAGCGCGATCAAAGCCGGGAAGAGCGAGAGCAGCCCGTAGTAGGTGAGCGCGGCGGCCCAGTCGCTGAGGTTGTCCTCGCGGAACTCGGTGAAGGTCCGTTTCAGGGTCGCAAGCCAGCTGCTCTTCCCGGAGGCCATCGCCTCCCCCGACTGCCCGCAGGGGGAGCGACCAAACATCCGAGCGGAAACGGAGCGGGGCAGCTAGGACTCGAACCTAGAATCGCCGGTTTTGGAGACCGGTGCCTTAGCCAGTTTGGCCACTGCCCCAGGGACGGCATCGTATCGGCCGGAAGCCCACTGCTGATGCGGGCGGAGGGACTTGAACCCCCACGGGCCGAAGCCCACCGGCACCTAAAGCCGGCGCGTCTGCCGAATTCCGCCACGCCCGCGTGGCTGCCCGGACCGGGCTTAACGCGCGACCAATGCCGCGTCGTCGCTCCTAGATTCTATGATCGTCGCGTGGCGGTAGGAGAGGTCAGGCCCGGTTATGAACTGTGGCGGCCGAATCGCGAGAAGGCCGAGTCGATCACGACGAAGTTCGTGCTCGTCTTCCTGCTCGCGGCGACGGCGGTGATCACGGCGATCGTGACGATCACCGGCTTCTCGCTGATGACCGGCGGCGGTGGCATGGGGATCGTCTGCCTGATCTTCGCCCTGCTCTACGCATTCTTCGCCTTCCTCGTCTTCCGCTGGAACCGCGGCATCCTCCCCGTCGCCGCGGCGCTCTCGATGATCCTGGCGATCTTCTGCGCGGTCGGAGCAGACAGCTGGTTCGCCCGCAACAAGGACGGCTTCGAGGAGGCGCTGATCCCGGTGCCGCTGATCGGCCTGCTGGTGATCGTCCTCGTGATCCTGCAGCTGATCACGATCGCGATCGCCCTCTACGCCTTCAACCAGAACTGGCACGTGGAGGAGGAGCGCCCGATCGGCTCGGGCGAGGACTACGGCGCCGGCGCCTCGCCGGACGACGGCGCACCGTTGCCGGCGTAGCGCCTGGCTCGTTAAGAGCCTGTGCCGAATCTGAACCTTTTCTCAGACAAAACGCGCTAAAGCCATGCCTCCAACCGGTCTGAGTCGTAGCGTCGGCTTTAGAATGGTCAGCAGGCGGCGGTGTCCAAACTCGGCAAAGGAGGCGGTCTCAAAAGCCGCTGCGCGCAAGCGCTTGTGGGTTCGAGTCCCACCCGCCGCATACGGGGCAATGGGTCAATGAGGCCGATTGCCCAAGTTGAACGAGCCCTCGAACTCTCGAACGCGGGCTTGAATAACTGTCAAATCTCGCGAGAGCTGGGAATCAATCGCCGCACCATCAGCGACTGGGTCCGAGGAAGGACCCGTGTTCGGCGCCCCCCTCATTCGTATCAGCGTCGCCACCAGGAAGCGTTTACATGCCCGCGCTGCCCTGACTCCTTTGAGTTCCTTCCAGGCATTACGGCCTACTCGTATGCATACCTCCTGGGCCTCTACCTCGGCGACGGCTGCCTGCTCAGGCACCCGCGCGGCGTCTACCGCCTTCACGTCTTTCTCGATTCGGCCTATCCGGTAATCGCCGCTGAGTGCGAGGCGGCAATGAGCCTCGTCATGCCCGCGAGCCGCGCGAACTGCCAGCGCCACCCGCGATACAACATGCTTGGCGTCGTCTCCTACTCGAAACACTGGCCCCATCTCTTTCCCCAGCACGGCCCCGGGGTCAAGCACAAGCGCAGGATCATGCTGGAGCCATGGCAGGAGCGAATCGTCGAGCGACACCCCGGGCGGTTGTTGCGAGGCCTGATCCACTCCGACGGCTGCCGCGTCGCCAACCGCATCCGGCATCCGAAGAAGACCTACGAGTATCCGCGCTACTTCTTCACCAACCGCTCGCTCGACATCCAGCGCATCTTCTGCGACGCCTGCGATCGGCTCGACATCGCCTGGCGACAGGACGGGCCGTGGAACATCTCGGTCGCGCGAAAAGAGGCGGTCGCCACCATGGACCGACACGTGGGCCCGAAGCGATAGGCCCGACTAGACTGCGATCCGCGCCATGCGCATCCACCACCTCAACTGCGGCACGCTGTGCCCCAACGGGGCGCGACTCGTCAACGGCGAGGGCGGCCTGCTCGAACAGGGCCGGGTCGTCTGCCACTGCCTGCTGATCGAGACAGACGACGGCCTCGTCCTCCTCGACACCGGCTTCGGGACAGAGGACACGCGCAACCCCCGCCAGCTCGGCCCCGTCTTCGCGCTGATGCGGCCCAGGGCCGAGATCGGCGAGACGGCGCTGAAGCAGGTCGAGGGCCTCGGCTTCGCGGCATCCGACGTCAAGCAGATCGTCACCACCCACCTCGACCCCGACCACTCCGGCGGGCTGCCGGACTTCCCCGGGGCGGAGGTGCACATCTTCGGCCGCGAACTCGACGCGGCGATGAACCCGCGCCTGCGCGACCGCCCCCGCTACCTCGCCGCCCACTGGAAGCACAACCCGAAGTGGGTCCGCCACGACGGCGGAGGAGACGACTGGTTCGGCTTCGGCGGCATCCGGATCCTCCCCGACCTCGGCACCGAGGTGCTGATGGTCCCGCTCCCCGGGCACGCGCTGGGGCACACCGGGGTGGCGATCAAGACCGGCGAGAGCTGGCTCCTGCACTGCGGCGACGCCTACTTCCACCACGACGAGGTGAAGACGCCGCCCTCCTGCCCGCCCGGCCTGCGCATCTTCCAGAACCTCAACAACGCCGACCGTCGCCAGCGCCTGGCGAACCAGGAGCGGCTTCGCGAGCTGGTCGCGCGGCACGGAGAAGACGTGCAGCTGATCTGCTCGCACGACCCGTTCGAGCTGGACCGGGCACAGGCAGCGAGCGCGGCCGCCACCGCGTGAGCGGCGCGGCGCCCGAGAAGCTCTGGGAGCCCTCCGCCGAGCTGGTCGAGCGCTCGCGCCTGCGCGAGTACATGCGCTGGCTGGAGGCCGACCGCAACCTCTCCTTCGCCGGCTACGACGAGCTTTGGCGCTGGTCTGTCACCGACCTCGAGGCCTTCTGGGACTCGATCTGGGACTTCTTCGGCGTCCAGGCCAGCGGCGAGCGGGGCGCCGTGCTGAGCGCCCGCGAGATGCCGGGGGCGAAATGGTTCACGGGCGCTGAGCTCAACTACGCCGAGCACGTCTTCGCCGGCAAAGACCCGGGCGAGGTCGCGATCCTGCACGCCTCCGAGCTGCGCGAGCTCGGCGAGCTGAGCTGGGGCGAGCTGCGCGCCCAGGTCGCCGCGACCGCCGCCGGCCTGCGCTCGCTCGGCGTCCAGCGCGGCGACCGCGTGGTCGCCTACATGCCCAACGTCCCCGAGGCGATCGTCGCCTTCCTCGCCACCGCGAGCATCGGCGCGATCTGGTCGAGCTGCTCGCCCGACTTCGGCCCGGCCAGCGTCGTCGACCGCTTCGCCCAAATCGAGCCCAAGGTGCTCTTCGCGGTCGACGGCTACCGCTACGGCGGCAAGGACTTCGACCGGCGCGAGACGCTCGCCCGGCTGCAGGAGGCGATGCCGAGCCTGGAGCGCACCGTCGTCCTCCCCTACCTCGACCCGGATCCGGACCTCTCCCCCCTGCGCGACGCGATGCGCTGGGAGGAGCTGCTCGCCGGCGGCGAGGGCGTCGAGCCGGCCTTCGAGCGCGTCCCCTTCGACCACCCGCTCTGGGTCCTCTACTCCTCCGGCACAACCGGCCTGCCGAAGGCGATCGTCCAGTCGCAGGGCGGCATCCTGCTCGAGCACCTGAAGAAGCTCAACCTCCACGTCGACGCCCACCCGGGCGACCGGCTCTTCTGGTTCACCACCACCGGCTGGATGATGTGGAACTTCCTCGTCTCGGGCCTGCTGACCCGCGCCGCGATCGTCCTCTACGACGGCAACCCCGGCCACCCCGACATGGGCGTGCTCTGGGACCTCGCCGAGCGCGCAGGCGTGACGATGTTCGGCACCAGCGCCTCCTACATCGCCGCCTGCATGAAGGCTGGGGTCGAACCCGGCGCCGGCCGCGACCTCAGCCGCCTCGGCGCCGTCGGCTCGACCGGCTCCCCCCTCTCCCCCGAGGGCTTCGACTGGATCTACGAGCACCTCGGCGCCGATACATGGCTCTTCTCGACCAGCGGCGGCACCGACCTATGCACCGCCTTCGTCGGCGGCTGCGCCCTGCTCCCCGTCTACCGCGGCGAGCTGCAGGGGCGGGCGCTGGGCGCCGCGGTCGAGGCCTGGGACGAAGATGGCAAGCCGGTGGTAGACGAGGTCGGAGAGCTCGTCGTCACCGAGCCGATGCCCTCGATGCCGGTCTTCTTCTGGGGAGACGACGAGGCCCAGAGCCGCTACCGGGCCAGCTACTTCGAGCACTACCCCGGCGTCTGGCGTCACGGCGACTGGATCGAAGTCACCTCGCGCGGCACCGCCGTCATCTACGGCCGCTCGGACTCGACGATCAACCGCTCCGGCATCCGCATGGGGACGAGCGAGATCTACCGCGCCGTGCTCGGCCTCGACGAGATCGTCGACGCCCTCGTCGTCGACCTGCCCCGCCCCGGCACCGAGGGCTGGATGCCGCTCTTCATCGTCCTCCGCGAGGGCGCCGAGCTGAACGACGACCTGCGCAAGGAGATAGCCCGCCGCGTGCGGGCCCAATGCTCCCCCCGCCACGTCCCCGACGAGGTCTTCGCGATCGCAGAGGTCCCACGGACCCTCAGCGGCAAGGTGCTCGAGGTCCCGGTCAAGCGAATCCTGATGGGCACGCCTCCCGAGAAGACCGCCAGCCGCGACTCGCTCGCCAACCCGGCCGCGCTCGACTGGTTCGTCGAGTTCGCCGCCGACCTCGAAGACCGGACCTAGGTGCAACGCGTAGGGGGCCTAATAGGCCCCCTACGCGTTGCACCTCGCGGTTTCAGGCGGGGGTGACCGGGTTGCGCCGCTCGGCGAAGGCGCGGTCCTTGCTCGCCGCCATCGCGAAGCGCTTGATCAGGTCGGCGCGCAGGTCGGCGGGGTCGACCACGGCGTCGACGACCAGCTCGGAGGCGAGGTGGAGGATGTCGATGTCCTCGGCGTACTCCTCGCGCTTGCGCGCCACGAACGCCTCGCGCTCGGCCTCGTCCTCGATCGCCTGGATCTGGTTGTAGAAGACGGCGTTGATCGCCGCCTGCGGCCCCATCACCGCGATCGAGGCGCTGGGCAGGGCGACGCAGCAGTCGGGCTCGAAGGCCGGCCCCGCCATCGCGTAGAGCCCGGCGCCGTAGGCCTTGCGCACGATGACCGAGATCTTCGGCACCGTCGCTTCGGAGACGGCGCTGATCATCTTCGCCCCGTGGCGGATGATCCCGTGGCGCTCGACCGCGGTGCCGATCATGAAGCCGGGCACGTCGGCGAGGAAGAGCAGCGGCAGGTTGAAGGCGTTGCAGGTCTGGATGAAGCGGGCCGCCTTGTCGGCTGAGTCGACGAAGAGGACGCCGCCGGTGTGCTTGGGCTGGTTGGCGACGATCCCGATCGCGCGCCCGTCGAGCCGCCCGTAGCCGACGATCAGCTCCTTCGCCCAGCGCTTGTGGACGGGCAGGAAGCTGCCGGCGTCGAGCAGAGAGTCAAGCAGCAGCTGCATGTCGAAGGGCCGGTTCTCGTCGGCCGGCAGGATCTCGGCGATCGGGGTGTCCGACGCCGGCTCGGCAGCGGTCGCGGCCGGCGGCTGCTCGCGCCAGCTGGCCGGCATGAACGAGAGGTAGCGCTTGGCGAGGTCGATCGCCTCCTCGTCGGAGCGGACCAAAAAGTGGCCGCAACCTGAGACCCCGGTGTGCATCTTCGCCCCGCCCATCTCCTCCAGGCTGACCTCCTCGCCGATCACCATCTCGGCCATCCGCGGCGAGCCCAGGTACATCGAGGCGTTGCCGTCGCGCATGATCAC